>NZ_CP031555.1:1200000-1500000 GCF_003403095.1 Thalassospira indica
TATGCCATCTCGGTGGATGGAACCCCGCTTCGCTGGGATCCGCAAGAAGAACGGTGGCGCTCAATGTCGGGCTCATTTGCGCGCATCACCGGTGCAGCCGAGCGCCGCCCCTGGGTCATTGACGATGATGGTGATGTTTATCGCTATAACGGTCTGTGGTGGGAACGCAAAGGCAGTGATGTCGTTGATGTGGCGGGCAATGCAGGCGGCGAAATATATATCGCAAAGACGGATGGCTCCGTTCATAAATGGTTGGAACTCCGTCATAGCTGGGAAAACATAACCGGCATTGCGAGACGTCTTGCCGTCGATCCGGACGGACGCTTGTGGGCGGTCACCCCGACCAATGAAATCCGGATGCTTGATGACGAAGGGTGGCACACACTGCCCGGTCAGGCACACGACATTGCAGCAGGCGTCAATCAACGTGTGGCGAAGGTACACCCGGATGGTCGGGTAATGCTTTGGCGGAAGCGTGATCAGCGTTGGTTTCTTCTTAAGGGTGTGGATACGGCAACCGACATCGCGGTAACACGTTCGGGGGCACCGTGGGTCATATTGCAGGATCACAGCATTCTGGCCAAGGTTCGGATTGCTGTATCATCTGGCATCGAGCCGCAAGATCAAGAAACTGGTCCAGAGTGGCTAAGTGCACCGGAAGCCCGCCCGGATGACATCAAGGCGAATGATATAAAGGCGGATGAAATTACTTCTGACGCTCCATCCGCAAGTCCGCCCGCAGCACCGCTCGCGCGCGCAGAGCTGCCTCGTGCAGAGCCTGTTTCACCGCCGCCAGCAGAAACGCAAACGGCATCAAATGACCAGTCTGGTCTGGGCAATGGGCAGCGAACAGAACGACCTGTTTCTGATAATATTGCCGATGATCTGGCAGCCCGGACCTATTCCGGGACCCTGACTTTCACCGATACGCGAGACAATGCAGACCGTGTCGCCATTGGCCGGGATGGCAGCGTTTTCGCCATTCGTGGTGGCGATATATTGCGTTGGTCAAATACCAGACAACGGTTCAACGAGTTTCCCGGAAGCCTTGTTCGTCTTGCCGTCGACCCGGATGGCAATCCATGGGGTGTTTCGGCTCTTGGTCGGGTTTTTCGCCATACCGGGCGAGATTGGCAGCAAGTGATTGGCCAAACAGCTGCGGATATTTCAATTGGCGCAAACGGCGATGTTGTCACGGTGAACGCACAAGGGCGCCTGTATCGAATTGAGCGTGACGGCACTGTCGCGACACCGATTGATGGTAGTGGTGTTGCGGTCGGCGTAATGCCGGATGGCAGTACCTGGACTATTGGTGAAAATGGTTTCCTGCAATATTGCGACGAAACGGGATGCAAGAATGTCAGCCAAAAAGCATCCAGTCTGGCAATCGGTTCGGATGGGACTGTCTGGATCGTAACGCCAGAGAGTTTGTTGCGCCGGTACAACTCAGATACAGCAGGCTTTGAAACCATCCGGATTACAGGTCAAACGCCCCAACGCGTGGCGGCTGGACCGCAAGGTTACCCTTGGGTGGTCACAAAGGATGGATCGGTTCTATCCAGTCAGTTCTTTGAGCGTGATGAAAGTAATGATGTCCGCTTAGCGGCAACGACGTCCGAAGAAATGGACGGTCGTGGCGATACAACGTCAGTCACATCAAACGCTGTCGAAGGTTTCACCTTCACCAAGAACATCCGGTTCGACACTGTAAACACGGATGCAGCACCCTCTGGCGCCGATATCAAGCTTGCCATTGGCAACAACAACGTCGTCTACGGTTATTCCTATTCAGGTGGTCAGACGCAATCGGGTGCAATGTTTGTGTTTGATGAACGCCGCAAAAGATTTGTGAGTGAAACTACCGTTTTGGGAAACCAGAACGCCAATGTGCAGGATTTTGACATAACAAGTAATGGTGATATCTGGGCCTATACCACATCTCCGTCGACCGGCCTTTTCAGAGAACGTAATAACGGCCAGCTGGAATTCACGGTCAATGGTTTGACACCCGAAGGCGTCTCGGTTGCTCCTGACGATACAGTCTACGCGATCTTTTATACCGGTGGTGATTACTGGCTGTATTCCAAAGATCCCGACAAAAGCAGCTTTTCACGGTTTAGCAACTTTAATTCGCTGTTCGACGTTTCGGTCGGGCCGGGTGAAGATGTGTGGATTGTTGATCGCAATCTATATGTCCGACAATGGACGGGATCAGATTTCGAAAAGCGCCCGCGTCAGGGGCAAAAGGCCCAGGCGATCCGGGTCTCGCGAAACGGCGAAGTCTTCATCCGCAGCGTGGATAACGACGTCTATCGCTGGAATGCGACCAACAAGAGCTTTGATCTCATCAAGAACTCCAGAGCCGAAAACTTCGACGTCCAAGAAGACGGACGCATCTGGCTGAGTGTGGACAACACACCGCTCGTCAAACGGGCACGCG
Organism: Thalassospira indica; assembly: GCF_003403095.1. Classification (NCBI taxonomy): domain Bacteria; kingdom Pseudomonadati; phylum Pseudomonadota; class Alphaproteobacteria; order Rhodospirillales; family Thalassospiraceae; genus Thalassospira; species Thalassospira indica. The sequence goes on from NZ_CP031555.1 coordinate 1,202,441, forward strand.
ATTAGGAGCAAGGACATGAGCAACCAAAACAACATCTCAATGTCTGCGGACATCGGACATTACCGACTATCCCACGCAGGGTACAGTTCCCTTTTGCGCCAAGCTGGCTGGCAAGTGATGCTTGCTATCTTCATTGTGCTGCTTGGTTTCGTTGGTTTGACGTTCTCCACTATTCCAGCCAAGGCTGAGGCGATTTGTGGTGGTCTTGATCAAAACGGACAATTGCAAGACAGCTGTACAGGGCGACCTGCCAAGTATGAAGGCAAGCCCGGTACGTCCTGTCCATCGGGGCAGTTCTATGATCTTGAAGCCTGCTGGTCCTGCCCGTCCGGTTATGCCCGTTCTGGTGACCATGTTACCACCGATACGGCATGCCACAAGATCACGGACAAGGATGTTTTTTCTGATGCCAAACCGGCGAAACTGCTTGAAGGCGTTTCTCAGTGTCCGGCGGGAAGCTTCTTTGATCCTTATAATGGCGGGACCTGCTGGCGCTGCCCGTCGGGGTATAACCGGACGTTGTTTGACCCGGTACATTCCGACAAGGCTTGCGAGCGGGTGACTGGTTTTTTGCAATTCAGTTGGCGTAACGCGGAATTCAAAGGTGCGCAGTGTGGTGACGATAACGCTGTGTTCGATCTGATTGACGGTGGTACCTGCTGGTCTTGCGGTGATGGATATGTCCGCACCATCAATTCAGTCAAAAGCAGTCAGGCCTGTGGGCGCCCCATTTTCGAAACCGCCTCTGCCGAGAAAAAGGGCAAGGCCGGGTGCAAGCAATATGGCAATAACGCATTCTGGGACCCGAAGAATTTCGGAAGTTGTTACAGCTGTCCGGCGGGCTATACCCGATCAAAAGAGTCTGTAGATTCGCCCCGTGGTTGCCTTGCCCCATCAATTGAATGGGAAATGGCGCCGTATGTGAGCAAAGGTTTCATGCAGATGGACGGGGCGACCGAAATCGTGCTGAAACTGATCGAAGAGCGCACGGAGCTCGAGCGCATTGCGGTTAACATGGGACGTGCAATCGGGACAGACCGGACCCGATCCATCGAAGCGCTTTGGCAGGAAATTGCGCAGTTCCCCGAAGAGAACCTTGCACTGCGCTATGCGGTGCTTAATCACGTGATTACAGCTGTAAAAAGTGGCTCCGTTGCGCCAAGCAGCCCTGAGGGTCGACTTGTTCGGGAGATCGAGAGTTTTGCCAACGGCTATCGCGTCTATCTGGCGACTGAGGCCGTGAAAGCTTATGACGTCTGGCATGCTGCCCAGACCCTGAAACTCAAAAACAAGCAAGAGGCAGATACAAAAGCAGGGCGTTCGGATATGCGGTTCCTGTTCAGCGACCAGTTGCCCGTGCCGCCGAATTTCGAGCAGGTGACAAACCGTGCAGCTCTGGTCAACACAGTGGCTGCCGTTCCTACATTGGGCATGTTTTCGACAGCACTTATTCCACTTGATGATGAAACGGTTGCCGATCGAATAATCAAAGAGGCTTATCCCAATCGGACGGATGACGTTCTTGACGACTTTGATGAGATCACCAACCTGGACGATAAAATGAGAAGAGTGGGGCAGCAGGCAGATGACAGCCTGGATAATGTCCTTGGCTCTACCGATGACCTGGGCAAGGTTGCATCAAAGATCGGTCAGGAAATGGGCGAACGCGCCGATGATGCTGCACGTGTTGCGGCAAAGGCAGCGTTCAAGGCATCCAAGAAGCTCATCACCAAAATGCTTGCGGTCAGTGGTCCGCAAATCGTGATCGAGATTGCGACGGCGGTTTTGGAGGCAGAACTCAACAAGAACCTGGCAAAAGCAGATGCGCGTCCGGCACTGATGCGCGCACTTGAACACGCAAAGTCCTATAAACCAAGCTTGCGTGTCTGGCTGCAAAACAAGGATGAAGCGTCCAAGGTCTATGCATATTGGGCATTGGCAACAAGCAACGAAGTGCGCGCATCGGTAAGTGATTTGAACAAAATCGCTGTCGCGGCAACGGCAAATTATAAAGAAACCCGCTTTGCGGCCGATCCGCTCTATTACGTCTATAATGAAGGCCAATGGCATAATTTCGAGGGGCAGGCGACAGCTATCTCAGCCGGTCCAATGGGCGATGTTTGGCATATTGGTGGTGGTCAGGTCTATTGGGCTGATACGGCTAGTGACAACAAATGGTCTGCTATTGGCGGTGGCGATACCTTCGTTGATATTGCGGCAATGCCTTCAAAAAAATCGGCCTTTGCCCTGATGGAGGGTGGGGCAATGAAGACCTATGATGGCCGGGCCTGGCGCAATGTGCCGGGCATCGGTCATGCGGTCGATGTGGCCCCGGATGGACGCAAATGGCACATCGGTGGCAGCAACAGCCTTTATGTCGCAGGCCCTGATGATTTCAGGTGGCAGCGGGTCAATGGCCCAAAAGCCAAAAAGATATCGGCAGGACCGGGCGGGATGCTTTGGGTTATCGATACCAACGACAAGCTGCACTATTTCCTGAACGATCAATGGAAGGACTTTGGCCGCAAAGCGCAAGATGTGTCGGTCAGTTCAGACGGAGCTGTCTGGATTACCAGTCTGGGTAACGAGGTCTTCCGGCTGTCCTATAACGGTCAGTGGAAGAAAGGCAATGGCGGAACCATCCATCAGGTAGATGCTGGCGAAGCGGGTACATTGTGGGCATTGCGGCCAGATAACGCGATTGTCATGTATCGACACAAATCAGCGTCGCGCCCACCAATGGCTGATCCCGGCTCGTTCATTGATTCAACCAAAACCATTGTGCAGGACAACGGGATTACGATCACACATATCGAGGTCGATGAACCAACAGTTACCTATGTCGTGATGTCCGGTCCCAAGAAGTGGCGAGATGTCGCCGGTATCGCAAGCCAGGTCAGCATCGGCAAAAGCGGGGATATCTGGCATATCGGTGGAAGTGGCTCGCTTTACATCCAACCCAAAGGACATTTGGGGTGGAAGCAGGTTCTTGCATCCGGTGTCGCTCGTGTTGAAGCCGACCGGCTTGCAAACAATGCCTTTATCCTGACCACGGATGGTAAAATGTGGAACGTGGATTCCCTTGGCAAGAAAACACCGATTTCAGGCTGGGCCTCGGATATTGCCGTCGATGACGTTGGAACCAAGTGGCACATTGGCGGGAACGGCAGCGTCTATCGCATGGGCGGTAATGGCTGGGTCAGGGTTCCGGGCAATGTTTCCAGAATTGCGGCCGGTGGCGACGGGGAAGTTTGGTCAGTCGGTAGAAATAATGAAATCTACCGATTTGCTAACGACCGTTGGAACGAGATGCCTGGCTCGGCACGTGATGTGGCTGTCGGCAGAGATGGGTCGGTATGGCATCTGGGCGGCCCGAACGGCGATGTCTTGTATAAATGGAACGCCAAAGATGAGAACTGGGAGGGCATTGACCAAACCAGAGCGCAGACCGTGTCGGTTGGAGCGGATGGTGACGTCTGGGTCGCCCGACCAGATGGCTCTATGACAGCCTATGATTAAGGCGTGGTGGGATTGGAAGTCGTAATCGGCTTCCAATCCATTTCGTTGCAACTCACGATTTTCATTGTAGCTTTTCGATAGGACGACATCGTTAAAACAGTTTCTCAAGTCGCTTTGACGGAAATTGTCATCTTTTATGTCAATCCGTGGCAACTTATTTGGCAATCGAAAATGCTAAGACATTGATTTCGCTGGATGCCGAATGTCACCTTTTGTGGCACCTGACAATCACCATATTATATGATGATTTCCCGTGGTTACCTTACCCTCACCGTAAATCATCAGACTTTTTGCGTCCCGCTCGCCCGGTTGTCATAATTTGGGGCAATGAAGGGTTGATTGGTACGGTGCTGCAAAAACGAAGCAATCGAGAACAATTTCGCAAAGTGGTGACAGCTTCCTGGTTGACTCTGAGAGGCGAGAATCCTAATTAAGAACAAATAGTGAACATTTGATCTTGATGTGAGATGCTGGCTGACAGACTTCATAATGCACGCGTCGTATTGGCAGAGGCGGAAAAGCAATGGAAAGTGAGCTTTTCCGGCTTGTCTGGTGATTCAAGCGATGTCATTTCGTATATGTTCGGGAACATCATCACATTATCTCGGCATATCAGTCTTGGTGGTATCGCTCGGGTTGGTCTGCATGAAGTAATCAGTCGTCATGATGTGGGGGCGGCATCAATTCTGGCGTGGTATCTGTCGCAGATTGACTTGCAGGAACAGGTAGGGAAATCAATAGGCAGGCCCGTGCTTTGGGTCAGGCAAAGGGGGGCGATTGATCAGGGTGGTTTTTATCATCTGGCATTGCCGATTGATCTGGATGCAGGGACACGACCTTTGATGATGGTGGTTGATCAACAGGCCACAGCACTTTGGGTATGTGAAGAGGTCGCCAAATCTGGACAGTTTTTATCAATCATACTGGAAACCACCGATTACGAACTGACGGCGTCACGGCGTTTGCAACTGGCTTGTGAGGTTGCCGGAACACGGATGATCGTCATGCGCAACGCATCACAAAGCGGATGTTTGATGCCATCAAGCGCGCTGACGCGCTGGAAGATTGAACCGGTATCGGGTGCAGAGCAGAACAGAACGGGGAATATTCATCATCTCAGCCTGATCGGGGGACGCGGGGTCCGACCGGGAAGCTGGAAAGTCAAAACCGATGCAAAAACGTTTTCTTTATCTGTGGCTGACCCACTGGAAAACCGACTGTCAGAAGACAACCCCAAAGACAGGCACGCCCACGCCTGGTCAGCCCCGCGATGTTGACAGTCAGAAAACTGCCCCACAGGCCTCAAAGGCACAAGCCACCCCGCACGTGATCACGCGCAGTGACCACAAGGGCGTGCTCGTCTGTGGCCTGAATGCAGCGGCACAAAAGGCCGGGCTGCAGGGCGGCATGCGCCTTTCTGATGCGCGCAGCATCCTGCCCGATCTTCAGGACAGCCCCGAAGAGCCAGAACTCTGCGATAGCAAATTTGCCCGTCTGGTGCGCTTCATGGACCGCTATAGCCCATGGATCGCACCAGACCGCGACCTGCATGCGCATGGGCTTAATGGCGATGCGGGCCTGTGGCTTGAAATCACCGGCGGCAGTCATTTGTTTGGCGGCGAAAGTGTGATGATCAAACAGATCCTGCGCGATATGAAAGCCCAGGGCATTGCTGCCCGTGCTGCCATTGCCGATACCGCCGGGGCCGCATGGGCCGCGGCCCGGTGTCATCCGGGCGCACCCGGTGAGCGCATTTTGTCCCTGCCGCGCGATCACGGGGTTGCGGCCGGGTTTCCGGTATCGTGCCTGCGATTGTCTGATGACATCAACGCGGTTCTGTCGCGGCTTGGCCTAAAACAACTGGGCGATATCACGCCCCTGCCGCGTGCCAATATCACCACCCGCCTTGGCCCGAATGTGTTGCATCGCCTTGATCAGTTTTATGGCCGCCTGCCCGAACATCTGAATTTCGAGCTGCCCGATGCCCCGTGGCTGATCAAACAGAACTTTGGCGAACCATTGGGGAGTGCAGACACGCTGGCACATGCGATTGAAAGCATGGTGGCCGAGCTTTGCGCCAAACTGCGCGATGAAAACCTTGGTCTTAGGCGGTTACTCGTCCGGTCCATTCGGGTCGATGGCCATGCCCATACCATCACGACCACAACTGGCACGCCCTGCCAGTCCGAAAGCCATATCTTGCGCCTTCTGGCGGAAAAGATGCCCGGGGTGGATACCGGCTTTGGCATCGAACAGGTGATTGTCTATGCCCCCTGGGTCGAACATGTTGCCTTTCGTCAGGTCCGCCTTGATCGCAAACAGGAAGAGAGCAGCGATCATATCGCCCTTGCCCAACTGCTCGATCGCATTGCCCATCATCTGGGGCCCAAGGATATCCTGTTTCGTCCGGCCCATCACGCCAGCCACCTGCCCGAACGGGCCACCATCCGGCAATCGCCCACCGGGGCTGCCAAACCGGCACGTCTTGCGGATGCGCCTTTGCCCAAACGCCCGGTGCGGCTGATTGATCCGCCTGAACCGGTTGATGTCATGGAACGCAATGCTAACGGCGCGCCGACAAAATTGCGCTGGCGCAAGATGATGATTGATGTCTTGCTGGCCGACGGGCCAGAGCGCATCTGCCCGGAATGGTGGAGCCATCTGGACCGGGATAATTACGCCCTGTCGCAGATGACACGCGATTATTTCCGCATCTGCGATCAGAAAGGCCGGTTGATCTGGCTGTTTCGCAGCGGCCATGCCGGGCAGGATATCTGGTCGGTGCATGGATTGTTTGCCGGATGATGTCATGAACAAACCAAGCAGCACCAACACCACATCCGCTCCCCCGGCCTATGCCGAACTCCATGTCAGCAGCAACTTTTCCTTTTTGCGCGGCGCATCTCATGCCGAGGAACTGGTCCTGACGGCGGCCACCAAGGGCCTGCAGGCGATTGCGATCACCGATCACAACACATTGGCTGGCGTGGTGCGCGGCCACACAGCACACCGCAATTATGCCGACCGGCTGAATTACATTGTTGGCTGTCGGCTTGATCCGATGGATGGGCCATCCTTGCTGTGTTATCCGACAGATCGCGCGTCTTATGCCCGGCTGTGTCGGTTACTGACCCTTGGCAAGCGCCGCGCACCCAAGGGATCGTGCGAGATTTATATCGCTGACATTCTCACCCACAGTGAGGGCCTGCTGTTTATCGCCGTGCCGCCCCAAGTCCCTGATGACACCTTTCGTGCTGAATTGATGCGCCTGAAACCCCATCTTGAAGGACGTTTGTGGCTATCTGTTGGGCGGTTCATGGACGGGTTTGACAGCGAACGCCTTGAATATACCGAGGCGGTCGAGGCCGACCTTGGCATTCCCGCCGTGGTGACCAATGACGTGCATATGCATTTGCGATCGCGCAAACCGTTGCAGGATGTCCTGACCTGTATTCGCCATCACTGCACGCTTGAAGATGCCGGGTACCGTTTGTTTCCAAATGGCGAACGCCACATCAAATCGCCGCGCGAAATGGTCCGCCTTTTTCCAAATCACCCGCATTGGTTGGCCCGCACCGTCGAGATTGCCGATCAATGCACCTTCAGCCTGGATGAGCTGCGCTATGAATACCCCGATGAAAATGACGGCACGGGCGAAGGCACCCAGGAACGTTTGATCCGCCTGACCTGGGAAGGGGCGCATAAACGCTATCCCGAAGGTGTGCCGGGCAAGGTCAAAAACCTGATCGAGACAGAACTTAAACTGATCGACGAGTTGGGCTATGCCCCCTATTTCCTGACCGTGCATGACATTGTCGCCTTTGCCCGGTCCAAGGGCATTTTGTGTCAGGGGCGCGGATCTGCGGCCAATTCATCAGTGTGTTTTTGTTTGCATGTCACATCGGTCGATCCCAACAAGGTAGAATTGCTGTTTTCGCGCTTCATCAGCAATGCGCGCAATGAACCGCCTGATATCGATGTCGATTTTGAGCATGAACGCCGCGAGGAAGTCATTCAGTTCATCTATGAACGCTATGGCCGCGACCGTGCAGGCCTGACCGCAACGGTGATTTCATATCGGTCGCGTAGCGCCATGCGCGATGTCGGCAAGGTGTTTGGCCTGTCTGAAGACACCATCGTCAAACTGACCAAAACCATCTGGGGATCCAGCAGCAAGGGCGCGCATGACACCATGATGCGCCAGTCGGGCATTCATCCTGATGAACCGCGCCTGAAGGCTGTTCTGGATATCGCGGGCGAACTGACGGGTTTTCCACGCCATCTGTCGCAACATGTTGGCGGCTTTGTCATCACGCGCGGGCCGCTTTGTGAACTCTCCCCGATTGCCAATGCCGCCATGGCGGACCGTACCACGATTGAATGGGACAAGGATGACATTGATGCGCTGGGTATCCTCAAGGTCGATATCCTGGCACTTGGCATGCTGACCTGCATCCGAAAGGCATTGGATGAGTTGCGCACGCACAAGAACATTGATTACGACCTTGCCAGCCTGCCCAAGGAAGACCGGGCAACCTATCGCATGCTTGAAAAGGCCGACAGTATCGGCACTTTTCAGGTGGAATCGCGCGCACAAATGAGCATGCTGCCCCGCCTTAAACCGCAAAGCATTTATGACCTGACCATTCAGGTTGCCATCGTCCGCCCTGGCCCGATCCAGGGCGGTATGGTGCATCCGTTTTTGCAGCGACGCATGGGCCGCGAAAAGGTCGAATACCCGTCCCCGGAACTCGAAGCCGTATTGAAACGCACCTGCGGTGTGCCGCTGTTTCAGGAACAGGCGATGCAGATCGCCATTGTCGCCGCCGGCTATTCCGGCGGAGAGGCCGATCACCTCAGGCGCGCCATGGCAACGTTCAAGCGCACCGGCACCATTGGCGAACATCGGACCAAGTTCATCAATGGCATGCTGGGTAACGGCTATGACATGGAATTTGCCGAACGCTGCTTCAAACAGATCGAAGGCTTTGCCGATTATGGCTTCCCCGAAAGCCACGCGGCGAGTTTTGCCATTCTGGCCTATGCGTCTTCCTGGCTGAAATGCCATCACCCGGATGTGTTTTTATGTGCGCTTCTGAATTCGCAACCGATGGGGTTTTATGCCCCGGCACAGTTGGTCAATGATGCCCGCAATCACGGGGTGCGTGTACTTGAAATCGATATCAATCACAGTTTCTGGGACAATCAGTTGGAACGCGAACTGGGCCGAACCGCAGGGTATCATTCCGTGCGGCTTGGTTTTCGTCAGATCAAGGGATTTGGCGAGCTCGATGCCCTTGCCCTGATTTCCAATCGGCCCGCTGGCGGGTTTCAGGATGTCTATCTGATGGCGCGCCAGACAGGACTATCCCCGGCCGCGCTTGAAAAACTGGCCGAGGCCGATGCGTTCGGGTCACTGGGCTTATCAAGGCGCGAAGCCCTTTGGGCTGTGCGCCGCTTTGGCAAGGGCCGCAAGGCACCAGCAAGCCTGCCACTGTTTGAAGCCGCCCAGAACTTCAACCACAATATGGGTGTCTCGGCCGAATTTGGCGCCGAAGCCCCGGTGGACCTGCCGATCATGGGTCCGGGCGAGGAGATCATCGAAGATTACGCCAGCCTGCGCTTATCTCTTAAGGGCCATCCAATGGCGATGCTGCGCGATGCATTGGCTGCCGCCGGGGTCTGTACTGCCATTGATCTGCCCAATGTGCGAAATGGGGATCGTTTGACCCATGCCGGCTTGGCGATTGTCCGCCAGCGCCCCGGCACGGCATCCGGAGTTGTTTTCATAACCCTTGAGGATGAAACCGGCATCACCAACCTTGTGGTCTGGAGCAAGGTCATGGAACAACACCGCCGCGAGGTGATGACCGCCACCGTGCTTGGTGTCGCCGGAAAACTTCAGCGGGAAGATAGTGTAACCCACATCATTGCGGACAGGCTTGTAGATCTGACCGGGATGTTACAAGGTTTGACAGATACGACCAAAATTGCGCGGAGTAACAATACCCATCCGCGTAATCTGCGCTGGACAGGCGGACTGAACAGTTTGAGCCAATCACACGCATCAGAAGCCCTGAAAGCACCAAAACTGAAGATCGATAGTCACGATTTTCATTGAACCGAAGCCTGTGTCCTGTTGTCATAATTCAGGGGTATGCAACAATACTGTCGGTATTTGTTGCCAAACATATCAATTTGCACTCAGCCTACTGCGAGACCTTGATTGCCGGGTAGGCTGCCCGGAACCTGATGTACGCATCTTCAAATTCGTTGCGGTGATAGTAATTCGGCTGGATCGTTTTACGGACTTCGGGAATGGTCATAATACTGTCTGGGGCAGCGCCCGTAGCTGCCGTCATGCCAAGGCGAGCAGCCCCAAGTGCTGCGCCAAATTCACCACTTTTGGGAAGCGACAATGGTACGCCAAGGGTGGTTGCAATCAGCTCAATCCAATATCTGGATGCCGAACCGCCACCAATAGCAATCAGTTGATTGAGCTTGGCATCGGTTGCGACAAGAGCTTCGAAACTGTCGCGCAGGCCAAAAGCAACGCCTTCAAGCACCGCACGCGTGAGGTCTGCCCGACTGGTGTCGGTGGCAAGGCCAGTGAAACTGCCACGGATTTCGGCATCATTATGTGGGGTGCGTTCGCCAGACAGGTAAGGCAGGTAACGCACCGAGCCGGGCTTTTGCAAGGTGCCGCCGAGCTCTGTTGTCATTTCGACCGGGTTTTTCCCGGTGATCCGTGCAAGCCAGTTAAGGCTGTCGGTTGCCGATAGCATTACACCCATTTGATACCAGCGCCCGGGAATGGCATGACAGAATGTATGCAGTGCGGTTTCCGGTGCCGGGTGATAGCCATCCCGCGCGGAAAGCAACACGCCCGACGTCCCGAGCGAGACAAAGCCCTGACCTTCATTTTGCGCGCCAATGCCGCAGGCTGCTGCTGCGTTGTCGCCTGCACCGCCGGCAACCGTCACCGCACCATTGAGGCCCCAGTTATCAAGAAGGGCAGGGCGCAAACGACCGGCTTCCTCGGTGCCCTCGACAAGGCGTGGCATCTGGTCGCGGCGCATGTTCCCGGCATCAAGCAGGGTGTCGGACCAGGTCCGATTGCCGACATCAAGCCATGATGTACCTGCACTGTCAGACATGTCTGCCACATATTCACCGGTCAGGTAAAAATTTAGATACGCGGCAGGCAACAGGACCTTGGCGATTTTGGCATAGATTTCCGGTTCATTTTCGCGCACCCATTCGAGTTTGGGGGCGGTAAAGCCCGGGAAGACGATGTTGCCGGAAATGGCCCGCACCTGATCCTTGGCATCCAGGCGGGCAGCCTGCGCATGTGATCGGGTGTCGTTCCACAAGATGCATGGGCGCAGCGGACGACCAGCATCATCAAGAAGTGTCGCGCCATGCATATGACCAGCAACGCCAATGCCACGCAGGGCCGAGAATTGCGGAAATTGGTCGCGAAGTTCGGCGACGGCCTCTTCCAGGGCAGCGATCCAGTCAGCCGGATCTTGTTCCGACCAACCCGGATGCGGGTGCGCTGCATGATAGGAACGTTCGGTCGCGCCAATGGGCTGGCCGTCTTCATCGACCAGCAACAAACGTACGCCTGAGGTTCCAAGGTCAATACCAAGAAAAGTCATTCCATCGCTTTCTTAAGGAAATTCAAGCCGGTAACTCGATACGCGGTAGGCCGTCATAGCATGGCATCATTTAAGATTGTTCAGAATTTCGTCTCCGATCTCCTGAAGACTTTCAAAGATTTGCGTCGCACCTGCATCACGAAGCCTTTGCGCCTGATCGCTGCGAATATCGTTCAGATGCGTGCCACCAACAAAGCCCAATGCCGTCATGCCTGCTGCGCGCGCACCTTTGACACCATGCGGAGAATCTTCGATCACCACGCAGTTTTCCGGCGGTGCAGTTATGCCCTCAGCCGCCAACAGAAACAGGTCAGGGGCAGGTTTGCCATTTTCGACCTGATCGGCACTGAAGGCCGTACCCGCAAAATGCGTCACAAGCCCGGAAATGTCGAGTGTCGCCCCCATGCGGCGCAGCGAACTACCAGTGGCCAACGCAGTTTTGACACCGGCCTCTGTCAGTCGGCGCAACAGGTTCTCGGCATCAGGAATTTGCCGCAGCCGTGTTTTATATTCACCAAGCAGGCGGTCTTCGACCCGCTTGGTGAAATCATCCGGGCAGGCTTTGCCAAGCCGTTCAGAGACATGCTTGCAGATGTCCTGAATCGACACACCGAGAAAACGGTCACGCACATAATTGATGGTGACATCATCAATACCAAGAAAATTCATCTCGGTGGCAATGACTTCCAGTGACAATGGTTCGCTGTCGACCAGGCAACCATCAAGGTCAAAAATAACCGCGGCAGGTACATCCATTGTCAGCCTCTAGATCCGTTGTTCGGTATCACGATCGAACAGGTGCGCATTGGCAGGATCAATCACGTAGTAAAGCTCCGAGCCGGGCCGGGCAGAGATGCGCTGTTTGACCAAGGCGTCAATCAGATCACCATTGGATTTGGCGACAACCTGGGTTTCCGACCCGGTGGGTTCGACGACAACGACCTTCATCGCAATGCCGGTTTCCCCGATATCAATATGCTCCGGACGGATGCCGTAAGTAACACCTTGGCCAATCTCGGCGGTTGTTTCGGGGATCGGCAGGATCAAGCCGTTATCAGACTCAAAATGCTTCTTGCCATCGGTCGCGCCAATTTTCCCATGCACAAAGTTCATTGAGGGCGATCCGATGAAACCGGCGACGAACACGTTGGTCGGATAGTCATAAAGATCAAGCGGCGTTCCGATCTGCTCAACCCGGCCATCGCGCATCACGACAATCTTGTCAGCCATGGTCATGGCTTCGATCTGATCGTGGGTGACATAAACGATTGTGGTGCCAAGGCGCTGATGAAGTTCCTTGATCTCGACGCGCATGGTCACGCGCAGTTTGGCATCAAGGTTTGAAAGTGGCTCATCAAACAGGAAGACCTGCGGGTCACGGACAATCGCGCGGCCCATGGCAACACGCTGGCGCTGACCGCCGGAAAGCTGTTTGGGGTAGCGGTCAAGCAGGTGGGCAAGGTCAAGGATCTCCGCCGCGTTGGTCACCTTTTCCTTGATCTCGCTTTCAGGGCGCTTGGCCATCTTGAGCGGGAAGCCGATATTTTCATAGACCGTCTTGTGCGGATAAAGGGCGTAGCTTTGGAACACCATCGCAATGTCGCGATCCTTGGGGATCACGTCATTCACGACGCGTCCACCGATCGAAATCGTGCCGTCGGTTATTTCCTCAAGTCCGGCCAGCATGCGCAGCAGGGTTGATTTGCCGCAGCCCGATGGCCCGACCAGTACAACAAACTCGCCGTCCTTGATGTCGACATCCACCCCATGCATGACCTGAACATTGGCGTAGCGTTTGATTACGTTTTCTATTTTTACATCGGCCATAAGGCTTCTCCCTATTGCGGCAGTTCGATCTGCAATTTGACGTCCGCGGGTGGCGCGGAGGCTGCGATATCGAATGCGCGCACGCTGTCTTCGAATGCGAATGTTCTGGTGATAAGTGGTTTGACGTCGATCGCGCCTGAGCTCAGCATGGCAACGCAGCGCGGAAAGACGTGGGCATAACGGAAAATGTTTTCGACCCGGGCTTCGCGGATCATCGCCGCCCCGGCGTCATAACTGATCGGGTCAGGCTGGCCGCCAATCATGACAACACATCCACCCGGACACAGTGGTTCAAACACGCCAGCGGCTGCCTTTGGCGAGCCTGTGGCTTCAAAGACAACATCAACACCCCAGCCATCCGTATCGCGTTTGACGATTTCGGTGATGTCCTGGGATTTGACGTTAATCGGGGTGATGGCCGGGCTGAGCGATGCGGCAATTTCAAGTTTCTTTTCCGCAAGGTCGGCGACATAGACGCGCGCACATCCGCCAGCAAGGGCAGAAAGCGCGGTAACAAGCCCAATTGGGCCAGCACCAATAACAAGGGCAATATCACCGGGTTTTATCTTGGCCTTGGTCGCGGCATGGACACCAACCGCCAATGGTTCAACCATGGCAGCCTCGGCAAAGGAGACATTGTCGGGCAGCTTGAAGGTAAAGGCTTCGGGGTGCACGCAGGTCGGACGCAAAATGCCATGTACCGGCGGGGTGGCCCAGAACCGGACCGCAGGATCAACATTATACATGCCAAGACGGGTGGCTTTGCTGTTGGGGTCGGGTACGCCCGGTTCCATGCAGACGCGGTCCCCGACGGAAAGGGTTGTGACCTCGCTCCCCGTCTCAATAACGGTGCCCGATGCCTCGTGACCGAGGATCATCGGTTCCTTGACGACAAATGGACCGATACGACCGTGTGTGTAGTAATGCACATCAGAGCCGCAAATGCCGACAGTATGCATCTTGATGCGAATATCGCGCGAACCAAGGACCTCTTCCTCGCGGTCAATGGCAGGAAAGTCACGCAGGGTGATGTCATCCTTTTTTTCAAGAACCAGGGATTTCAAGATGTTATCCTTTCCTGACAATATAGACGGCAAGAGCAAGGGCGATGATGTTCGAAATCCAGATTGACGCGCCCATCGGTTCGATAAAGCGGAACCAGAAGAGCGACATCGCCACCCAGATCACGACCGAAATGAAGCACCTGTCAAAGGCGTTGGTTTCAATCGGCAGGAAGCCCTGGCGTTCTTGCGTCGTGGTCGGTTTTTTTTCGTTTTCTTCCTCGGTCAGAGGGGCTGTGTCGAGCTGCGTCGCGTTTTGCTTTGTCATGGTGTTATCCTTTCACCGCGCCAAAGGTCAGGCCTGCGACAATGTGTTTTTGCACCAGACCGAACACGATGAGCGCCGGGATCAGGGTAAAGACCGAGATGGTCGCCATAATTCCCCACTCCGTCCCGGTGGTGGTGACATATTCCGAAAGGCCGGTGGTGAGTGTCCGGGCTTCAAAGTTGGTCAGCGTTGCCGCCAGAAGATATTCATTCCAGGCAAAGACCCAGGTCAGGATAAGGGTTACAGCCAGACCGGGGCGACACAGCGGGAAGACGATTTCAGTAATGACTTTCCACGGGCTTGCGCCATCGACATAGGCGGCCTCATCGAGTTCGCGCGGGATGGCGTCAATCGTTGGGCGGAGCGTCCAGATCGCAAACGGCAGGTTAAAGGTGCAATAGACCAAAATCATGCCAATGCGGGTATCCAGCAACGTGAAGTCACCAATGCGATAGACCTGTGTCATTAGCAGGAACAAGGGCAACAGGAAGACCGCCGGTGGCGCCATGCGGTTGGTAATCGTCCAGAAAAAGATCGATTCCTTGCCCCGGAACTGAAAGCGCGAAAGTGCGTAACAGGTAAAGAAGCCAAGCACGGTGCACAGAACGGCATTGCCCGTTGAAATCACCAGCGAATTGATCATGTAGCTTCGAAGCAGGCGGTTGCCGAGTACCTCGGTGTAGTTGCCCCAATATGGGTTGTTCACGATCAGGTCAGGCGTGCTGAAAAGTTGCACGGCCGGTTTGACGGAAATGACAAACAACCAGTAGATCGGGAACAGGGTCATTAGGCTGATCAGAACCCAGAAGAGTGTCGTAAGGAGCGGATTACGCTTTTTCATGGTCTTATCCCTTCCGGTTCTTGCGCGGGGCCAGCATGCTGACATAGAGCAACCAGCAGACCACGATGGTCAGGTAAAGCACGATCACGGAAATGGTCGACCCGTAGCCGTAATTGGTTTTGGGGAAGACTTCCTTGAAGATGTGCACGCCAAGGAAACGGGTCGACGAACCAGGTCCGCCACCGGTCAGCATCCAGACCTCGTCAACGGTACGCAGGGCATCCATCAGGCGGATGAAAATGGTCGCGACAAGGGCCGGCGTGATCATCGGCAACGTGATGTGCCAGAAAATCTGCCCCTTGTTGGCGCCATCAATCTGCGCCTGTTCGAACGGATCACGCGGCAGCGACACGAGGGCTGCGATCAGTGTCAGGGTAACAAGCGGCGTCCAGTGCCAGATATCCATGATGACAATCGTCATGAAGGCCGCTGGTGCCGACGTGCCGATATTCATGGAAATACCAAACCATTCATCAAGGTAATGCGGAATGATCCCGATCGACGGCGTGGTCATCAGTTTCCAGACCGAACCGACAATGATGGGCGCCATGATAAGAGGCAGGGTATGAATGGTGCGGAAAATCGATTTTCCGGGGAATTCCTTCATGAAGGCCTGAGCAAGCAAGTATCCGATAACAAGTTCGGACAGCACAGCAAAGACCACGAACATGACGGTGACCCCCAACGAATTGAGGAAGGCTTCGTCAAAGACAATGCGGCGAAAATTCTCCGCCCCGTTAAAGATCATCTCGGGTGATGCCGCAAACGGGTTCCATTGATGGAACGAGACAAAAACGACATAGAGAAACGGCAAAACACCGAAGAAGAAAAGGATCACCAGCGTCGGGGCCAGGAGGATCCAACCGAGTTTGTTGGATTGCATCGTCTACTCCCTGGAAAAAGGATGCAGTCAGACGGTCATGGCCCGAAAAGGCCAAGCCGCTTCGTGGTCACTGCCCAATGGAAGGACAGCGACCACGACGGATGTTCTCAGGAAACAGACCTATTTGCGATAGCCAAGGTCGGTCAGTTCAGCCTCGGCCTTGGCCGCCATCTGATCAAGACCTTCGTCAGCACCAAGGTCACCGGTCAGGATTTGATAGAGGATCGGAGCCGTGGCTTCGCGAACCTGGGCGTGGAACGGATATGCCGGCGCGCCGGCAAACAGGTAACCCTTGTCACGCAGCAGGTCGTAGTAACCGCCAAGTTCCTCGTTCATTGCCTGAACCTTGGGGTCGTCATAAGTGGTCTTGTTGGTTACACGTGGTGCTGCAACTGCCCAGTCAGGCTGAACTTCGTCCTGACCGATATATTGCAGGAACAGCATCGCGGCTTTCTGGTTTTTTGACGTTGAAGGAATGCCAAATGCACCGCCATCGTAATACCCGATGTAGCCTTCGCCCCCTTCGACTTCTTCAAGAATGCCATCTTCCATTGGCGGAAGGGCGACGCCAACATTGCCAACCACGAGTGATTTCGACTCGTCAGCTGCGATCCAGCCTGCGTTTTCGCCATAGACCAGGCCCTGGGCCACACGTCCGGCGCCAAATGTGGTGCCGACTTCGGTCCAGGTGGATGCGTTGCTTTCAGGCGGCGCGATATCACGCATGCTGAGCCACCATTTCATGGCTTCCTTGGCTTCATCGCTGTTCATTGAACCGCCATTGGAAACGGATGCTGCGTAGTTGTTGTCTGGATCAATGCCCCAGTTATAGACACCAAAGGTCGGCGCGATGGTTTCAAAGAACTCGTACCATGATGCCGGATGGCCGGTATGGGCCTGTGCGGTGGTGCCCCACAGATCCATGTCGTGATCTTCACCCCATTTGGTGAAGAACTGCGCGATTTCGGCATATTCTTCATGGGTCTTGGCCGGGACAAGATCGCGACCTGTCTGCTCTTTGAAGGCCGCCTTGATTTCCGGATCATTGAACAGATCGGTGCGATAGAGATAGATCTTGATGAACGCTTCCATCGGAACGCCGTATAGATCACCGTCCTCACCGCGGAAATAATCAGCAAAGGTGGTGAAGTTGTCTTCGCTATAGGTCGGCGCCTTAAGATCCGGATTATCAGCCAGAAGCTTGGTCGTGTCGGTCAGGAAGTCGCGTGCCAGATAGGAATAGACGATGTCCTGTTCGATGAAGACCATGTCATAGATGCCGGTGCCGGCTTCCATGTCCTTGATGGCCTTGTCATACATCTGATCCCAGGACGTGGTTTCGATATCTACGCGGATGCCGGTCAGTTCTTCGAACTGCGGTGCGAGAACTTCACGAATGTAGTTCGAAGGCGGGGTGGATTCGGTCACGCCATGAAGGGTGACGTCCTGATACGGCGCAGCAGCTTCTTTCCAGAACGCATCGTCGGCATATGCCGTGCTGGATGCAACGGCCATCGCCAAAGCGGAAACGCCCACTTTGAGTGCAAAATTCATTGGTTATTCCTCCCGTTGGATTGATGGGGTACCGCAACCAGCAATCTTGCGTTGCTTCGGAATCGCGATTCCAGTCGCGGGAAGAATGCATATGTATTATAGTGCATGCAAGTGAAAATTTTCATTTGTATTTATCAAAATACATTTGTTAGTTTCTGCCTGTAACAAAACGAACTGCCGCAACGAGCAGTGCCAGGAGAGGAAGTCGCGCATGCCAAGAGAGTCGCTTGAGGACGGGGAAGGGTTCGTCACCGAAGTTTGTTGGCGTTACTATGTGAATGGCCAAACACAGGCGGAAGTTGCCCGCGACATGGGGGTGACTCGTCTTCGCGTCAATCAGGCGATTCAGAAGGCAAAATCGCTTGGTCTTGTGAAAATCCAGATCGAATCGCCGTTTGTGACGCGTCTGGAAGTACAACAACGTCTTGAACTGGCTGGCATAGGCAAAGCGCTGGTGGTGCCGGTTGACCACAAAAATTACGACAACCATGCGCCGGTTGGCGCGGCATTGGCACATTATCTTTCTGCCACGCTCAAGAGCGAACCATGGAAACGCATTGGCGTATCCTGGGGCGTTACCTTGCAACGCGCCATGGAACGTTTGCCGCTGCATTCCGTACCAGATCTTGAAATTCTGGCGCTGATGGGGGGGACATCGGCCGGGTCATCCTTTAACGCCTTTAGCATAGCCTCGGGTTTTGCTGAACGGTTTGATGCCAATTACTCTCATTTGGTGGCCCCGATCTATTTGCCCGATGACGTTGATAAGGATGTCTTCCTCAGTCAGGAAATCTATGCATCCCATATCAAACGCTGCCTATCGGCAGACGCTGTCTTGCTGGTTGTTGGCGATGTGTCCGACCTGTCGTTCATGGTCAAATACGGACTGCCCGGCGACGTGACCATGCAGGAATTGCGTGATGCCGGCGCGGTCGGTGATGTGCTTGGTCGTTTCCTCGATGCCGAGGGTAACGAGATTGATCATCCACTTAATGCACGCACCGTCGGGGTGAACCTGAATGCGCTGGCTGATATCCCCAACAAGATCCTGACCGCCGCAGGCAGGCACAAGGTTCCGATCATCAGGGCTGCGATCAGGCGGGGACTGGTCGACACACTTGTGACCGATGACCTGACGGCGGAGCTTTTACTCGAAACCATGAGATAACCAATTCTGCGCACGCCAGTAAGCCAGGGTATATGGCAATAGAAACAGGGCATTGTGCGATCTTACATCAGGGAAAACGTCGAGATATGACAGATACATTTTCAGGGAAGAAAGTCATCATCACCGGGGCCGGTAAGGGCATCGGGCGTGCCAGTGCGGAAAACATGGCCAAACGCGGCGCGTCCGTCATTGCCATGGCACGCACGCAAGCCGACCTTGATGCGCTGGCGGCCGACATCGGCGCAGAGGGCATTCGTGTTGATCTGGCCGATAGCGATGCTGCCCGCGACGCGATGAAATCCGCGGGCCCGGCGGATTATCTGATCAATTGCGCGGGGACCAACGTCCTTGAAAGCGTGCTTGAGATGACTGATGCGGGATATGAAACCGTCATGGGGATCAATCTGCGTGCTGCCCTTATATGCGCGCAGGAGTTTGCCTGCGCACGCGTTGCGGCGGGCGGGGGCGGGGCGATTGTCAATGTCACGTCCATTGCCGGTCATCGCGGCTTTGTCGACCATATGTGTTATGCCGCGTCCAAGGCCGGGCTCGAAGGTGCGACGCGTGTGATGGCCAAGGAACTTGGCCCACATGGCATTCGTGTCAATGCGGTGGCTCCGACCGTGACCATGACGGAACTGGCGGCCGCGGCTTGGTCAGACCCGGCAAAACGCGACCCGATGATGGTGCGTCATCCCCATGGCCGCTTTGCCGAGGTCGAAGAAGTCGCGCGATCTATTGTCATGTTGCTGGATGATGAAGCGTCCTTTGTCAGTGGCGCGGTTCTTCCTGTCGATGGCGGTTTTCTGGCTGTCTGATCCAATCAAATCCTTATTTTTTCGGAGATAGATTATGGCTCAATCACTTGCGGGCAAGATTGCCGTTGTTACAGGTGCGGCGTCGGGTATCGGCCTTGCCACCACACGTGCACTGCTTGATGCAGGCGCAAAGGTTGTCATGGTCGATTATAACAAGGATGCGCTGGCGGAATTGACAGCAGAGCTCGGCCCCAATGCCATTGCCCAACATACCAATCTGCTTGATGCAGACAGCTGTGCGGCGATGGTTCCGGAAATCCTGCAAAAGGTCGATCAGATCGACATTCTGCATTGCAATGCAGGTTCTTATATCGGTGGTGATTTGACTGAAACTGATACAGCGACCATCGACCGGATGCTGAATTTGAATGTGAATGCGGTGATGAAGAATGTCCGCGATGTCATTCCGCATATGCAGGAACGCGGTACGGGCGATATTATTGTCACCGCCTCGGTTGCAGGCCACATGCCCATTCAATGGGAGCCGGTCTATTCCGGGTCGAAATGGGCAATTACCTGCTTTGTCCAGACCATGCGCCGCCAGCTGAACAAACACGGCATTCGCGTGGGCCAGGTGTCACCAGGGCCTGTTGTGTCAGCACTTCTGGCCGACTGGCCGGAAGAAAATCTGCGCAAGGCGAAGGAAAATGGTGCGCTGCTTGATCCTGAAGAAGTTTCGGATGCCGTGATTTATATGCTCTCACGTCCAAGAACCGTCACCATCCGCGACATGATCGTTCTGCCGACCAATTTTGATATTTAATCCTAAAGCTACTTCGGTAACGCTGTAGTTGTTTTGGCAGATATCACCCTTTGTGGCACAGGATAATAATCATACGATATGATTATTATCCCTGGTAAAGTCTCCCCCGTCTACCAATGGTCTCACTTTTTGCCTCGGGTGTTTTCGTGACGTTGTCATATTCGGTTAATGCGTGTGCTAGGCTGGCTGGGCCAACGCACAATTCTCCTCAAGCCAATCAAAAAGATCGTTTTCTTTTGGAGGCAAGGCGATTTCCAGACCTCCGGCAAATTCCTTGAATGCTTCGAGGTTTAGTTGGTTCAGGCCGACCAATACCGTGATGTCTTTTACCAAAGCATCGGCAATGACATCCCGAAAACCGCGCCCTTCGGCCTCGTGCTTGCCGAATTTGTTGATAATGAGAACATCAGCACCTTTTTGAAGCTCCTGGGTGACGAAGCCAACGGCATCTTCCAGTGCACTTGTATCGAGGCGGCAGCCGCGTGAATGTTTGCCCAGTGCCTGAGAAATGCGAATAACCGGACCATCCGGCAGTACCTTGACATCCATATCGCACGGATCGTCCATTTCCCGTTCTGAATTGATCTGGACTGTTCCGCAAACGCGCAAGCCCTTGTCCAAGAGGCACCGGGCAACGCGCGACAAAAGCAAGTCTGTGTCGCCTCTACCCGCTGCCATCGTGTATGCGATTTTCATCTTCGTATTCCTTGTTTCGTTTCGTCGGGGAATAGCTCACCTGAGTCAGGAAGCCTGTTCCTCGGAATTGGGAAAATCCGATCGACGGATCGTGCATCCAAGGTCACGCAGAAGGCCGTCTTTCAGGCTATAAATCAGGCCATGAATTTTGATTTCTGCGCCAGCGCGCCAGGCACGCCGCATGATCGGGGTTTCGGCCACCCGGCTAACACCCTCAATCACATTGAGCTCCGCGAGCCTGTCACGCCGCACCTCGATGTCACTGTGCTGGTCAAGTGCACGGGCATGATAGCGGGCTTGACGACGGATTGGTTCAAGCCAGTGATCGGCCAAGCCATGGGGAAGGTCCTCCGTCGCGGCTTTCACCCCACCACACCCGTAGTGACCGCAAACAATAATCTCGCGGATCTTCAGGGTTTCGACGGCAAACTCCAGCGCAGACAGAAGGTTCAGGTCTGATGAATGCACCACGTTTGCAACGTTGCGGTGAACAAAAACTTCTCCGGGATCAAGCCCGGCAACAACGTTGGCCGGTACCCGGCTGTCTGAACATCCGATCCAGAAAAACTCTGGCGCCTGATGGCTTGCCAGTCTGGAAAAATATCCCGGCTCTTCGTCTTGCCGTGATCGCGACCAGACCTTGTTTCGTTCCAAAAGGTTTTCAAGCATGGAAACCTCACACCGGTTGTGGGTTATATGCGCTAAAACCGCGCGCTTAATTGGGTTTCGTATTGTTGGTCCCGCGTCCAAGGTCGGCTCCGGTGATGGAGGAGGACGCAATAAGGCCGTCGACAAACGCCTTTGCCTTGCGGGCCCATTGGGCTTTTTCCATCGCTTCGGAGATTTTTGGTTTCACGGTCTCGAACGGCAGTGGATGCCCCTCTGCCAGTGCATCTAGCCGGAGGACGTGATAGCCATATCTGCTCAGTACAGGCTCGGGCGCGATTTCGCCCTCAGAAAGCTGGCGAAGAGAGGCTTCAAATTCCGGCACCGTGTCGCCGGGGCGCAACTGACCAAGCGATCCGCCAGCTGAACGCGATCCACAGTCGCTTTGCGTGCGTGCAATATTTTCAAACGTTTGCCCACCTTTGCGAAGTTCGCTGAGGATATCGTTTGCCCGTCTGAGGGCCAGTTCTCTCTCCACGGCGTCATTCGGATCGCATTTGCACAGAATGTGGGACACTTCCCACAACGGCATCGAGCGAAACCGTTCAGGATCCTTTTGCCATTCGGCACGAATGGCGTCTTCGCTTGGGGGGATGATATCGATTTCTGCTTCAAGCAATGCGCGGATCATGGCCTCTTCGTTGGTTTCAAACCGGTTTGGTGAAACTTCCTGCGGGACTGCTTCAATACCGTTTTTGCGCGCTTCCTGAAGCAACAGGGTACGGATGACCAGTGCATTTGCCGCGTTACGCAAAGCGTCGGCAAAATTGTCCTTTGACGCTGTGTGGTTTTGCAATTCCGCAGCAACCGCTGTTTGCGGAATGGTTTCGCCATTGATGACGAGATCGGGAAACATTTGCGTATTCATAGCGCTTTGTCCTTTGTTTGCAGGAAGTCGTCGGCGCATGAATGCGCCGACTGTCCATTATCGATGTGACAAAGGTCTGGTGCGGCGTGACCGGACAATCTGATACCCCGGACGCAAGAAATACCGCACTGGAACTGACAGCATGTGCACAAGGCGCGTGAACGGGAACACCAGGAAAATCGTCAGGCCCAGAACCAGATGCAGTTTGAAGATCCAGGCCACATTGGTAATGTGGCTGGCGGCATCAGACTGGAACGTGAAAATTCCCTGTGCCCAAGCCATGAACTTGGTCATCTCATACCCGTCGAGATGTTCAAGCGACACAAAGATGGTGCCGATCCCAAGAAAAAGCTGTGCCAGCAACAGGGCCAGAATGCCTATATCGGCAAAGCTTGACGTTTTGCGGATACGCGGATCGGTGATCCGGCGATGAAACAGCATCAGGCCGCCAATCAGGGCCATGACACCGGCAATGCCACCGGCCACAACTGCCAGGGTCTGTTTGGCACCATGAGTGATCCCAAGGGCATCAAAAATCCAGATTGGCGTCAAAAGTCCGACCAGATGGCCAAAGAAAATGACCAGCACACCGACATGGAACAGAACGGAGCCCAGCATCAATTGCCTGCGACGCAGAAGCTGACTTGATGATGTTTTCCAGGTGAAGGGATCACGTTCATATCGGGCGATAGAGCCGATAACCAGGACCGATAGCGCGATATAGGGATAGATCCCGAAAAGGAAGTTATGCATTTGGGCCTCCTTTACTCTGCTGCTGCCGGCGGTACCGGTCCAGCGGGTTGATCAATACGCGACAGAATGTCACGCACCTGCGGGCAACCGGCATTCGGGTCCGGTCCAAACGTGACCTCGCTTTCCTCCCAGACTTCGTCGAGGGCCTCGAGGTCATTGGGGTCGTCTTCAGGTTGTTCAAGGAGTTCGGCAACGGCATTGGCGTCAGCCGTGACATTGGCCAGTTGCTGCAAGGCGGAAAACACCGCCTGATAGGGGCTTTCGCGATTTTCAAGACGGGCGCGGATTGCCTCAAAGATGTGTGCTGCGTCAGCCAATGTGTCCTGCACCTCTGCACGCGGCCGGGTTGACAGGAATTCCAGCAGAACAGGAAGATGGTCTGGAAGCTCCGTTGTTGCCGGTTCAAAGCCGCCAGCCCGATATGTTTCAAGCAGGCTGACCATGGCACCACCACGGTCGCGGCTTTCGCCGTGAACATGTTCGAACAGGTTAAGTGACAGGCTGCGCGAACGATCAAACAGCATGACGAAACGTTCCTGAAGATCGTAGATGTCATCGTTTGACATGGCCTCTACCAACGGTCGCAGATCGCGACGCGCCGCCGCTGTCAGGCGGGTGTCCGATGCCAGAACACCACCGATTTCAGGCATGGCTTCTTGCAGTTCTGTTGTCGGATAGCTCAGCAGAAGCGAGAACGATTTGAGTGTGCGGTCCATCAGCGTACCTCCTCTGGCATTTTCAGAGGCTTCTTGCTGCCACCAAACAGGGACCCCTGACTGATGCCCGAAGAACAACCGTTGCAGTTGGTGAACCCTTCGCCGCCACGCAGGTCATAGGCTTCCTCGACCTGTTCGCGATGGGTGGTCGGGATGACGAACCGGTCTTCGTAATCGGCAAGCGCCATGATTTTGTACATGTCCTCGATGGTTGCACCATCAAGACCGACGCGCTTGGCGACCGACTCATCAATGACACCATCGACGGTTTTCGACCGCATATAGGCCCGCATGGCCAACATCCGTTCGAGAGCATGTGCCACTGGCTCCTCGTCCCCTGCTGTCAGCATATTGGCAAGGTATTTCAAAGGAATGCGAAGGTTGCGGACATCGGGCATTGCCCCGTCCATGCCGATTGCACCGGCTTCGGCAGCATTCTGGATCGGGGAAAGTGGCGGGATATACCAAACCATCGGAAGGGTGCGGTATTCCGGATGCAGCGGGAAGGCAACTTTCCACTCCATCGCCATTTTCCAGATCGGGCTGTCCTGGGCTGCCTTGATCCAGTCTTCCGGAATGCCGTCGGCACGGGCCGCCGCGATAACTTCCGGATCTTTCGGATCCAGGAACACACCAAGCTGGGCATCATAAAGATCGGTGGTTTCTTCGGCATTGGCCGCGGCTTCGATCTTGTCAGCATCATAAAGCATGACACCGATATAGCGGATGCGCCCGACACAGGTTTCGGAGCATACCGTCGGGTTGCCGGACTCAATACGCGGATAGCACATGGTGCATTTTTCCGACTTTCCGGTCGACCAGTTGTAATACACCTTTTTGTAGGGGCAGCCGGAAACACACATGCGCCATCCGCGGCATTTTTCCTGATCAATCAGGACGATGCCGTCTTCTTCACGCTTGTAAATCGCACCAGACGGGCAACTTGCGGCACATGCCGGGTTCAGGCAGTGTTCACACAGGCGCGGCAAATACATCATGAATGTATTTTCGTATTCGCCGTAGATTTCCTTCTGGATGCCCTCGAAATTATAATCTTCCGAGCGTTTCGAAAACTCTCCGCCCAGAATCTCTTCCCAGTTCGGACCTTTTTCGATTTTTTCCATCCGTTCGCCGGTAATGCGTGAGCGCGGACGGGCCGTCGGAAAGGCTTTCATTTCCGGGGCGGATTTCAGGTGATCGTAATCGAAGTCGAACGGCTCGTAATAGTCGTCGATTTCCGGCAAATCCGGATTGGCAAAGATATTTGCCAGAATGCGCCATTTCGATCCCTGTTTGGGTTGCAGCTTGCCCGACTTGGTGCGTTCCCAACCACCGTTCCAGCGGTTCTGGTTTTCCCAGTCGGTCGGATAGCCGGTACCCGGTTTGGTTTCGACGTTGTTGAACCAGGCGTATTCAACGCCATCGCGGCTGGTCCAGACGTTTTTGCAAGTTACCGAACAGGTATGACACCCAATGCATTTGTCGAGGTTCAGCACCATGCCGATTTGTGCGCGGACTCTCATTTCCCGACCTCCTTGTCGTTTGCTTCTTCGTCAAGCCAGTCGATTTTCTGCATTTTGCGGACAATGACGAACTCATCACGGTTGGCCCCGACGGTTCCGTAATAGTTGAAACCATAGGATTGCTGGGCATAGCCCCCGATCATATGCGTGGGTTTAAGGATGGTGCGGGTAACAGAGTTATGAATGCCGCCACGATTGCCGGTTTTCTCGGAGCCGGGCGTATTCACGATCTTCTCCTGAGCGTGATACATGAAGGTCGTACCATCCTTGATGCGCTGGGATACAACCGCACGCGCGGTCAGCGCACCGTTGGTGTTGTATAGTTCCACCCAGTCGTTATCGACGATGCCCGCACGTTTCGCGTCATGTTCGCTGATCCAGATAACCGGACCGCCACGGTTGAGTGTGAGCATCAATAGGTTGTCGGTATAGGTCGAATGGATGCCCCATTTCTGGTGCGGCGTGATGAAGTTCAGCACGACATGCGGCACACCGTCACGGGCCTCGTCGTTGATTTCCTCGGTCACGGTCTTGAGATCGACCGGCGGACGATAGGAGACAAACCCTTCGCCAAAGGCCCGCATCCACAGATGATCCTGATAAAGCTGCTGACGCCCGGTAAGGGTTCGCCACGGGATCAGTTCGTGAACGTTGGTGTAGCCCGCGTTATAGCAGACATGCTCGGACTCAAGTCCCGACCAGGTCGGCGAAGAGATGATCTTGCGCGGCTGGGCGGCAATATCGCGGAAGCGGATTTTTTCGTCTTCCTTGGGAAGGGCAAGATGTGTGTGATCGCGTCCGGTAACCTTGCCAAGCGCATCCCATGCCTTGACCGCAACCTCACCATTGGTTTCGGGTGCCAGCATCAGAACCACTTCTGTGGCATCAATATCGGTATCGATCTTCGCACAGCCTTTGGCAGAACCTTCCTGCCACACGCCGTTCAAATCGCGAAGATGCTGAACTTCCGGCTCGGTCTTCCAGTTGATCCCCTTGCCGCCATTGCCCAGCTTGTCGAGCAACGGACCAAGTGCGGTAAAGCGGTCATGGATTGCGGCGTAATCGCGCTCAACTGCGATATAGTTTGGCGCAGTCTTGCCGGGAATAAGTTCGCATTCATCTTTCTTCCAGTCCCTGACCTGATCCTGGGCGACTTCACCCGGTGTGTCATGAAGGATCGGCAAGGCAACGATATCTGTTTCCTTGTCCAGATAACCCGGAACGATTTCCTGAAATTTCTTGGCAATGGCCTTGAAGATTTCCCAATCCGACTTGCTTTCATAGGCCGGGTTAACAGCCGCCTGAAGCGGGTGGATGAACGGGTGCATGTCCGATGTATTAAGATCGTTCTTTTCGTACCAGCTTGCGGTTGGCAGAACGACATCGGAATAGACCGCGGTCGTGCTCATCCGGAAATCAATGCAGACCAGAAGATCAAGCTTTCCGCGCGGGCCTTCATCATGCCATTTGGCTTCCTTGGGCAGTTGACGGCCTTCTTCGCCAAGATCCTTGCCCATGACACCGTGGTCAGTGCCAAGCAGATGTTTGAGGAAATATTCGTGGCCCTTGCCCGAAGACCCCAGCAGGTTGGACCGCCACACAAACAGATTGCGCGGCCAGTTTTTGGGATCATCCGGGTCTTCGCACGACATTTCCAGATCTCCGGACTTCAATTGTTCGGCAACATAGACCGGAATTTCCTTGCCAGCGGCTTTCGCCGCCTTTGCAACGTCGAGCGGGTTGGTCTTCAGCTGCGGTGCCGATGGCAGCCACCCCATCCGCTCAGCACGGATGTTGTAGTCGATCATTGAAACGTCCCAGTCCCCATCCGGCGCCGTCGGAGACAGGATTTCTTTGGCCGTCAGCGTCTCGTAGCGCCACTGATCGGTATGGGCATACCAGGCACTGGTCGAATTCATGTGCCGGGGCGGGCGTCCCCAATCAAGGGCAAAGGCCAGTGGTTGCCAGCCGGTTTGCGGGCGGAGTTTTTCCTGTCCGACATAGTGGGCCCAACCGCCACCCGATTGGCCGACACAGCCGCACATCACCAGCATGTTGATGACACCACGATAGTTCATATCCATGTGGTACCAGTGGTTCATCGCAGCCCCGATGATGACCATCGATTTGCCTTTGGTCTTTTCGGCATTCTGGGCGAATTCACGGGCAACATGAATGATCTTGTCGGCGGAAACGCCGGTAATCTTTTCGGCCCATGCCGGGGTGCCGGGCATGCCGTCGGCATAGTCACTGGTGACCCAGTCGCCACCCAGCCCGCGATCAAGGCCATAGTTGGCACAGAACAGGTCAAATACGGTCGTAACCATAATTTCCCCATCTGCAGTCTGAACGCGTTTGACCGGAATATTCCGGGTCAGAATGTTTGGATGCTGAGCATCAGTTGCGAAATGCTCCGAGGCATCACCACCGAAATAGGGGAAATCAACCCCGACAATGTCATCATGATCCTCTTCAAGGATCAGCGACGTCTTGAGGTTGGTGTCAGCCCCCGCAGCACGTTCTTCCAGGTTCCATTCACCAGCTTCGCCCCAGCGGTAGCCAATCGACCCGTTCGGCGCAACCAGGTTGCCGGTCTTTTCGTCAATCGCGACGGTTTTCCAGTCGGGGTTGTTGTCCTCGCCAAGTTTGCCGTTGAGATCAGAAGCGCGCAGGAACCGCCCCGGAATAAGCGAACCGTTCTTTTCGTCGAGTTTCACCAGCATCGGGAAGTCCGAATATTTGCGGCAATATTCTTCGAAATATTCGGTTTGACGATCAAGATGGAATTCTCGCAGGATCACATGGCCAAACGCCAATGCCAGTGCGGCATCCGTACCCTGCTTGGCATTCAGCCATACGTCACCGAATTTTGCGGCTTCGGAATAATCCGGGCAAATGACGGCTGACTTGGTTCCGCGATACCGGGCCTCGGTATAGAAATGCGCATCCGGTGTTCTGGTTTGCGGCACATTCGATCCCCACAGGATCAGATATCCGGCATTGTACCAGTCTGCGGATTCCGGAACGTCGGTCTGTTCCCCCCAGGTCATCGGAGACGCCGGCGGCAAATCGCAATACCAGTCATAGAATGACATGCACACGCCGCCCAGAAGGCTGAGATAGCGTGAGCCCGCCGCATAACTGATCATCGACATTGCCGGAATGGGCGAGAAACCAAACACCCGGTCAGGACCATAAGTTTTTGCCGTAAAGGCGTTTGCGGCGGCAACCAGTTCTGTTGCCTCATCCCAGGTTGCACGGACAAACCCGCCCTTGCCACGGCTTGCCACATAGCTTGCGCGCAAGACGGGGTCATTTTGAATGGCTGTCCAGGCTTCAATCGGGTTCATTGTCGAACGCATCCGACGCCACAGCTTAAGCAGCTTGCCACGGATCAGCGGGTTTTTAACGCGGTTGGCAGAATACAGATACCAGCTATAGCTTGCCCCACGGGCGCAACCACGTGGTTCATGGTTTGGCAATCCGGCACGGGTGCGCGGGTAATCGGTCTGCTGGGTTTCCCAGGTGACAATCCCGGATTTGACATAGATTTTCCAACTGCACGACCCGGTGCAGTTCACACCATGTGTCGAACGAACAATTTTGTCATGGCGCCAGCGGTTGCGATAGGTGTCTTCCCAGTCGCGGTTTTCGCGGGTGACGTGACCGTGATTGTTTGAAAACTTTTCCAGTTCTTTGTTCTGAAAAAAGTTCAGTCTGTCTAAGAGGTGACTCATGGCGTTTCTCCTCAAGGCTGCGGGGCCCTGCCCGAACCGGCAGGTTCGGGCAGGGAGAATTTCAAGTGATCAGCAAGGAACCGGTGCGTTCTTGCGGCTGTAGTAGAACCAGGTGATTGCGACACAAACTGCGTAGAAGACTGCAAAGCCCCAAAGTGCACCTGCCGGGCCACCGGTCAGCGCAATGGATGTGCCATAGGCTTTTGGAATGAAGAATGCGCCGTAGGCGGCAATCGCACTGGTAAAGGCGATGATGGCTGAACTTTCGAGTTCTGACTGTTTCAGCAGGGTGGCCTGGTCGGCATCGGGCATCAGGCGTGGAATTTCCTGACGCATGATCGACGGGATCATTTGGAAAGTTGACGCATTTCCAACACCGGTCAGGAAGAACAAAGCCATGAAGCAGGCAAAGAAACCCCAGAAATGGCCGGTATTGTCCCCAAGCGGCAGGAATTGAAGGACACCAGCAACAGCGACAATCATGCCGATGAACGTCCAGAAGGTGACGCGGCCACCACCGAGCCGGTCGGATATCCAACCGGTTCCGGCACGGCTCAATGCACCCACCAGTGGGCCAAGAAAGGCATATTGAAGGGCATTAACTTCCGGGAATTGAATGTTCATCAACAACGGGAACCCGGCGGAGTAACCGATAAAACTGCCAAATGTGCCCGTATAAAGAATGCACATGATCCAGTTGTGTTTGCGGGTGAAGATGATCGACTGCTTTTTGAAACTGGCTTTGGCATCGGCAATACTGTTCATGCCAAACCAGGCAGCAATCGTCGAAACCACGATGAAGGGTACCCAGATGAACCCGGCATTCTGCAAAAAGATCGTGCTGCCATCAGCGATATTCTGGCCTTCCCCCCCAAGCGCACCGAATACACCGGCAGTAATGACCAATGGCACGACGAATTGCATGACCGAAACCCCGAGATTTCCGAGCCCGGCATTCAGTGCAAGCGCATTACCTTTGGAGCTTTTCGGGTAAAAATAGGCAATGTTTGCCATGGATGATGCAAAGTTGCCGCCTCCGAACCCGCACAGCAGGGCCAGAACAAGAAACCAGCTATAGGATGTGTTGGGATCCTGAACGGCAAAGCCGATACCAAGTGCTGGCAACAGCAAAGATGCCGTACTTACGGTTGTCCAGACACGGCCCCCAAAAATAGGCACCATGAAGCTATAGAAAATCCGCAAGGTTGCCCCCGACAGCCCCGGAAGCGCCGCCAGCCAGAACAACTCGCCGGTCGTGTAGGTGAAGCCGATAACCGGCAGCTTGGAAACCACGACCGACCAGACCATCCAAACCGCAAAGGCAAGCAACAGGCACGGAATGGAAATCCAGAGGTTACGGCGTGCAATGGCACTGCCTGTGTTTGACCAGAAGCCGCTGTCTTCGGGTCTCCAATCCGTTACGACCTGTTTTCCCAGTGGCTTGTCGGGCAAATCGGAAAGAGATTTTTCGTCTGCAAGTCCCGGGTGACGGGCACGTTCCATCCGGCGGATCGCAACATGCATCCAGACTGTTGATACAGCCACCAGCGCAAACAAAAGCATAAAGGGTGCTGTCCAGACACCGGTCAGATCAAGCAAAACGCCAAAGGAGATTGGCAGGAAAAAGCCGCCCAGACCGCCGATCATACCAACCAGACCACCCACTGATCCGACATGGTATGGATAATAGACCGGGATATGTTTGTAGACCGCAGCCTTGCCAAGGCTCATGACGAACCCAAGTACCACGGTCATCGCGACAAACAGACCCGCAGAAACACCGAAGTTGAACTGGATAGGTCCGTTGATGCCCGAAACAAGGTATGTCGTTTCGGGATAGCTCATGATGAACAAAACAATCAGGGACACGATGAATGTCATGTACATGACAGCACGTGCCCCCCATTTGTCGGACATCCAGCCGCCAAGCGCGCGAAAAACGGAACCGGGCAATGAATAAAGCCCTGCAAATACACCTGCAGTCGTCAGTTCCAAACCATAGGCCCCGACATAGTAGCGCGGCAGAAAGCTTGCGAGTGCAACAAAGCCACCAAAGACAAAGAAGTAATAGGTGGCAAAACGCCAGACCCGAATGTCTTTCAGGGGTTCAAGCTGCGAACGTGTCGATACCGGCTTTTCGCCAGATTCCAGACGTGCTTTTTGTAGCGGATCGGTTTTCGCCAGGAGGAAGAACACTACAGCCGTAATGGCCAGCACAATGGCATAGATACGCGCCGTTTCTTCCCATCCCAAAGCAACAACCAGAAACGGGGCGGCAAAGTTTGTAACCGCCGCGCCGACATTGCCGGAACCAAAGATGCCCAACGCGGTGCCCTGACGTTCCTTTTCGAACCAGCGCGACGTATAGGCGACACCTACGATGAAGGAACCACCGGCAAGGCCAAGGCCAAGTGCGGCGATCAGAAAAACTTCATAGCTTTGAACCGAGGTCAGAAGCCACACACAAATTGCCGTAATCAGCATCTGTAGTGGAAAGATAACCCGCCCGCCGAACTGTTCTGTCCAGACACCAAGGAAAATGCGGCTAACGGAACCGGTCAAAACCGGTGTCGCAACCAGCAGGCCAAACTGAGTATCACTCAGCCCGAGGTCCTGTTTGATTTTAACCCCGATAATCGAAAAGATTGTCCAGACCGCGAAACATATCGTAAAGGCAAAAGTACTAAGCCCCAACGCGCGGTATTGATCGGTTCGGGATACCCCTTCTAAGGTATGCATGTTCGATCCCCTCAAACATCTGTCATCATATTGCAGTGTTTGCTGCGATACCGATCATCTGTTGGGAAGGGGCCGCTCAGGGTTGATCTAAATCAGAAAACGTGGAACCCTTTGGTGAAATAAACAGGCACGCCAAGTATGTGTTCTGGCGAATTGCCGAACATCAAGAATATCAAGAACAAGAGCAAATGAAAGCTTGATAAATATCAATCAAGCGACAGACGTGTCTCTGTGCAAGGTGACAAGAGAGGAACAAATGTCCGATTCGACCTTCCCGGAGGTACGCAGTCTGGATCTCTTCGCTGATATGAGCGACGAGAACTATGCCAAGCTCATGCGCGGCGCTTATTTGCAAACATTTCCACCGCATGTTGACCTGATAGGTGAAGGTGAAGGTGCTGATTTCCTTCATGTTTTGGTCTCAGGCGCGGTGGATCTGTTTTCGAGTTGGAATAACCGGGAAACGAGTGTCATGATCGTCAAGCCGGTTTCAACTTTCATTCTTGCCGCTACCATTCGCGATGCTCGCTATTTGATGTCGGCCAGAACAATGGAGAAAAGCCGGATTGTCATGATCCCCAGTCAGGATGTTCGGGCGATCTTTGACCTTGATGCAGGCTTTGCACGTGCGGTTGTCGTCGAATTGGCCGCCTGTTATCGTTCAGTGGTCAAGACCACCAAGAACCTGAAGTTGCGCACAGCCCTCGAACGTCTGGCGAACTATTTGCTGTCCCGACATCGGGCCTATGGTGCCCCGGCGAGTTTCGATCTTGATCTGGAAAAACGGCAACTTGCGTCGGTTTTAGGGATGACACCCGAAAATCTCAGCCGCGCGTTCAAGGCACTTCAGGCATATGGGGTCGCGGTTAACGGAGAAAAAATAGAGATAACTAACCCCGCCCTTCTTCAGAAATTTGCCAAGCCGACATCTCTGATTGACGATGATCAAACGTAAGGAGAGAGCCTATGGTTAAATCTATGCCCGGTGCTGCCGGAACACTGGCGGACCAGTATCCCGATATCTGGAAGGCTTATGCAGAACTTGGTAAGGCAGCTGCAGAGGCAGGACCTTTGACGGATCGGGAACGCCG
Organism: Thalassospira indica; assembly: GCF_003403095.1. Taxonomy (NCBI): domain Bacteria; kingdom Pseudomonadati; phylum Pseudomonadota; class Alphaproteobacteria; order Rhodospirillales; family Thalassospiraceae; genus Thalassospira; species Thalassospira indica. The sequence goes on from NZ_CP031555.1 coordinate 1,235,593, forward strand.
CCTTGTAAAGCTTGCGCTTGCAATCGGTATTGGTTCTGAAGGAGCGGTACATTCACACACCCGGCGTGCCAAGGCCGAAGGTATCGCACAGGAAGATCTGTTACATATTGCGATGTTGTCTATCGGCCCTCTTGGTTTGCCGCGTGCGGTTGCCGCGAAAACCTGGATTGAGGACATCTAGTGCCCTTCCCGACATGGTTCCATTCGGGCACTTCCAGTTGATCATTGTCAAGGGTGCCTAACATCGCAGTGTTAAGCTGCTTGGTGTTCACAATGTAATGTCATGCTAACTCCCCGAATTGTGAATGTATTGAAGGGCTGCGATCGGTCAGATTGCAGCCCTTTCTTTCATGGTGGGTTCTGGCGTGGTTCTTATTCTGCCTGCCGCGCACGCGTCTGACGAAACTCGGCCCCAGGGGCTTCGTGCAAGAAGCCGTTGGCAAAGTTCATCGGGAAACGCATTTCCTTCAGGCGGTGCCTGAGTTCTTCCGGATCGGTTTTACGCGCGAGAACTTGACGATAGAGATCCGAAACCCTTGTCATGTCCAGACTATGTGGCGACAGGCGGAACGCTGTCACACCGGCGGTTTGCATCTGTGCGATATTGTCCGCCATTTCAACATAGTGGCTGGACAGGGTTTGCAACCCGTTGACCGCCAGAAACGGCGTATCGTCGAGTGTTTCGACATCCATGCCATCAAGGTGGTCCCCGCAAACGTACCGGCAGCCATCCTTGTGCAGGCCTTGCGCCCGTGCTGAATAGCAGCGGGCCGAAATGGCCAAAGGCATACGACCAAATACCTGTACCTCAATCTCGGCCGCGGTCTGCGCGCCACATAATGCTGCGATCGAGGACATCGGTAATTCCCATGGCAGGGCGATCCGTTTAGCGCCTTTTTCGGCAAAGTAGGACAGCGTCCCTTCATTATAGGTGTTGATGTAGGGACCAATCATGTGCGGCTAACCTGCGAGCAAACGCACAACGGAAATATCGTTGGCCTCAATCATAATGTCGGGCATCTGCGCGATGTCGCGTATTTGATTAACTTCGCGCTCATTCATCACCAGTGCGAGTGTAGAGAGAACAACTTCCTTGCCGCTGCGCTGAAGTCGTTCGATAACGCTTGGGAGGTGCTTGTCAAAGAAGGGCATCCGTTTTGCGCAGACAACTTCGCCAACATGGACGGTATCGACGTCGGTTTCATCTGCAATGCGGCTGTAGAAATCCTTTTTGCGGTCCTCGTCCCAGTGAAAAAGAACCGGGCCCATAACAAGTCGCGATCTTTTCATTGCCAGCTTCTCCGGTATGCACCTGTGGTATCGCTTTGACCTTCACTCAGCGTGCTGAGTTTTGATCGCGCGTTGAGTTGGCCCTCGGCGATCTTGTCCAGTGATGTTCGAAATGCGCCAACGACCTGCGATATATATGCCTTCCCGCGTTGCCGCCCTTCGATCTTGAGCGCGGAAACGCCTGCATCTGCAAGTTCCGGCAGCATGGCGGTGACATCAAGGCTGGTGGGTTCTTCAAACAGATAGCCGGATTTGTCCATGGCACGAAACCGGCCCTTGCACAGCGTCGGATAGCCGACCTTTTCATCGCTGTCATAGATATTGATGGTGAAGTTCCCCAGTCGGGAAACTGTCGCGTCGCCGCGTTCTTCATAGTGAACATGTGCTGCCGGCGAACAGACGCCGTTCATATTCGGACTTTCGCCCGTCGCGTATGAAGACAGTGAACAACGACCTTCGGCCATGACGCACATCCCGCCAAATGCGAATACTTCTGTTTCAACCTGTATGCGCTGATTTAGGGTGCGTATCTCATCAAGCGACAAAACACGGGGCAGCACAACACGCCGTACACCGAATTCCTGATGATAAAATCGAATGGCTTCTTCGTTCGAGGCCGATGCCTGCACGGATAAATGCAAACGTGCGTCAGGATGATGACCGCGCGCATATCGCAGCAAACCGATATCAGCAAGGATGATGGCATCGACACCAATTGCCACGGCATCATCAACTGCCTTATGCCAGATTTCTTCGGCCCCGGCTTGCGGATAGGTATTGCAGGCGAGATAGACATGAACTCCGTGCTTGTGCGCGTGTTTGACGGCATCGCGTAATTCGGCACGTGAAAAGTTCAATCCCGGAAAGTTTCGGGCATTCGTTGCGTCCCGAAAACCGCAATATACAACATCAGCACCCGCCGCGACGGCGGCATGCAGGCTGGCAGGTGTTCCTGCAGGACAAACGAGTTCCATATTGAACCTGTGACTGGTTGTGGATCAGGGATTTGCGGGCAGCGCGAAATCATCCTTGGCCGCACCGGACGGTTTGGGTCGCGTATGGCGGTTCCGCCTTTGTATTGTTTTCTCGATCTCAGCCAGTGTGACCGCTTGCGCGGATGTGCGTTTTTCCACGCCGAGCAAACGTTTGGCGGTCGGGGACGTCAATGCATTTGCCGTCCGGTTCATGTCGTGCTGAAGTTGTCGATAAATCTTTTCGGCAAGGCCAAGTGCTGCCCTGGCTGCAGGGCCCATCACGCCAAAGCTTTCAGCCACAGCGGATCGCAGATCAATTGATTCTCCATCCAGGGCATTGCGAAGTGCGACAACAAGTTCAGTGCGTCCCTTGATCCGCAATGTGCGCGAAAAGAACAGTGCGTCACCATCCGATGTCCCTTGAAGAAGCTCCAGCAATGCGGGTAACGGTCCTGATATCTGTGCTGCGACAGTTTCTTCTTCGCTATGTCTTGCGGGGCGGAGTTCAGGATGATCGGCATCTATTTTTAAATAGAATTGCAAATCCAGGTCAGTCGGAGAAATCAGCAACGCGAATGCTTCTTGCTCTGCCACCCGTTCAAATACCGGTCTGTAGCGATGATGCATCGTCGCCATCGCGTGGCGGCATATGCGCTCGACCAAAAGGGTTGGCGCATTGCGTATGAACGGGTTTGCCAGCAAAAATGGCGTAAAGGATGGATAGCTTTCTGTCACGGCATACTCCGGCGTTTTGCATGGCGAAGTATCACTGGCCCGGGCGGGTTGGCGTTTGATGTTTGTCAAATCACCGTGAGATTGGAATTACGCTTAGTTGGAACAACCCGACAGGATGTTACTTTGACGTGATAATCAAACAGAACCGACCGCAACATTTTTTGGCATAAATCCATTTGACCATCGTCAATCTGCTAAATTATCGCTGGTTTAAACTCCCTTTTGTTTGCTGGATGCCGATCTTAGGGAGGACACCTTTATGCAAGATGCGTTGAACATGGCAACATTGGACGTTAAGCCCGCCGAACTGCTTGATCAGAGTCTGGGAGGCTTGATTTCATGTTTCCCTGGCGCAACGCTGGTTTTTCGCCGTCATCGCATCGGGTTTTGTTGTCATCCTGACCGGACGCTTCAAGAAGCTGCAAAGCGCAAGGAACTTGATCCGCATGTGATTGCGGAGGAACTCTGTGCGCTTCCCAAGGGGCCTTTGACCTTGCCAAATGTGGGGGATGTCGATGGGTTTATCGATTTCATTCTTACGCGCTATCACGATGTTCACCGCGATGAATTGATCGAGTTGATTGCGCTGTCCCGCGAAATTGAAATTGTCCATGGTGACCATCCGGACGCGCCGGTAGGGCTGGCAGATGCATTGATGGAAATGGCAGAGCAACTTGATATGCACATGACGAAAGAGGAAAATGTTCTTTTTCCGGCGATGCGTGAAATGAGCCGGAACACCCCGATCACGCCAGCACTGGCCATGCCCATCCATTGTATGCGCGAAGAGCATGACGATCATGGTCAAGCCATTCACAAGCTGCAGAAACTGACGAACAATTGCACCTTGCCCGACGGGGTATGTGGTTCGTGGCGCAGATTATACAGCGGGACCAGCAAGCTGATCGAAGATCTTGTTGCCCATATGTATTTGGAAAATTCGATCCTGTTCCCACGGTTTGAATAGTTTTCTGCAAAATGTGACGGCGATGTCGTTAAGCATTTTTGTGGCAAAGCCCTGCTGATCAGCAGGGCTTTTTTGCTGGATAGTGCATCTGGTTTTATGGACCTGACCAACTTGTTTGACATGGAACAATCCAACCCGAGCGGTTGAATGTTAGATTTGTTCCAATGCTTAACAACCACCGCGTTTTTCCATGGAAACTTCACAATGAGAGATATTGATCGCATCTCGGGTGTTCTCCAGTCTGGGCGCTATTTCAAAAACTGGCCGAAAGACGACATTCTGGAACTGGCGTCATTGTGTACGTGGGTTCGGTATGATCCAGATACGGTAATCATTCATGCCGGAGACCCAGCATCAGCCCTTTTTCTGATTGTGAATGGGCATGTTGAGTTGTCCTACACGGACGGGGAGGGCAAGGACGGTGTTATTGATTTGCTGGGTGACGGACAGCTTGTAGGTGAGTGTGCGCTCGCACCTGAAGCCTGTTACGCCGTTTCAATCAAAACGCTGGACGCGACGACCGCCATCCGGATTGACGGAGCTGCCTTTGCTGATTTTCTCTCGGCGCACTTTGATCGGGCACTAACCATGATGTCGGTCGTAACAGAAAGACTATGTCAAATGTTGCGCCAGACCGAGGAACTCAAATGCCGGTCAGCGGCCCAACGTTTGGGGATATATTTGCTTGCAGATGCCGTTCCTGTCGGAGATGTGCATGAAACGCCGCTTACCGTGGAAAAGTCTGCGTTGGCTCGCAAGATTGGCATGACAAGCGAGACATTTTCCCGGGCGCTTAAAAAGTTGTCGGAACATGGCGTTTCCCAACACTCCAACGGGTACATCATCCGTATTGCAGATACCGAGATGCTGGCCGAGTGGTGTGGTTTATCAAGCAGTGAAGCCAGGGAGGAACAGTCTGATGGTTTCAAGGTCGCTGTCTAGCGCAGATCACGATGTAATCTTTCAGGTGCCGCTGTTGGCGGCACTTGGGGAAGAACGGCTAAAGACACTGCTGGGAACATGCAAGGTCGAAAGCCATGACCGGGGGGAACATCTTTTTCGGGCCGGTGATGTGGCCGAATATTTCTACATTCTTTTGTCCGGTCATTTGCGGCTTGTGAAAACCTCCTCGCAGGGGGATGAAACAGTGATGCATTTCCTGACCGAGGCCGGTTCCTTTGCGGAGGCAGTTTCCTTTGCGGGCCGGTCCTATCCGGTTGAATGTCAGGTCGTCGAGAATTGTGAAATCGTGGCCATTCCGCGCACGGCCTATCTTGGCATCCTCAAAAGCGCGCCTGACGTTGTCGGAGATGTACTGGCAAGCCTGTTGCGGTGGGAACGGTTCTTCCTTGAGGAAATCTATAAACTGCGTCATACGCGTCCGATCCAACGAATTGCTGCGTTTCTGATCGATTTTGAAGACCGAAATGGCGCGACCATCGACGGCACAAGTGGCAAGAACTTTCCCGATAAGCGCCAGATTGCCAGCCGGATCGGTATTACACCAGAAACGTTTTCCCGGTCCTTGCGCAAGCTTGAAGCATCTGGCGCCATATCAGCGGGGCCGAAACTGCAGATACTTGATCGTGACGTACTTCTGGAACTGGCCCACTAGGTCAGCGGCGTTCCAACGTTTGCCAGAAATGTCATCCAGTATGGGAGGCAAAGCTAGACCAGTTTTGCGCTTGGGAACTGTGCGAGTAATTTGTCTGCTTCGCCTTTATTCATAAGGCAAATTGCCGTGCTGAGCCCATCTGCCACAGCTGCCTTTGTTGCTGTCACACTAACCGCCGTTGGGCGTGCTTGTGCGGGAAGGCCGGTGCGCGGATCAAGAATGTGACCAACAAGGCCCGCCTGATCAAAGAAGGTGCCGTTCGGCAGTGATGTTGCCAAGGCGTTGTCGCGCAACATTACCCTTTCTTTTCGAATTTCTGATCCGGTGTTGATTGAAACAGGCCAGTCTTCACCTTCAGGGTGGCCACCCAGTGCCGCGAACTCGCCGGTATTGATCAGGACGTTGTTCAATCCGTCATCGCGAAGCAACTTGGCGATACGGTCTGCAACGTAGCCCTGGGCAATTCCATTCAGGGTCATTGCCATGTTCGGTCTTTTGAAGCTGACCTGGCTCTGATTGATAACAAGCTTGTCCCAGCCTGTTCTTGAAATCGTTTTACGGATCAATGCATTCTCGGGCGCCCGGCCTTCTGAATAGCTTTGCGCATAGACTTGCCAAAGCGATTGAACCGTTGGATCAAAAAGCCCGCCACTTGCCCGGTTTATGGTCCCGCACAGTCCCAGGCATTCCAAAAGTTCGAAAGGCGGAGTGTTAATCACACCATCGCGGTTCAACTGTGCAAGCGTGGAATTTTCCCGATAGAGACTGAAGATATTTTCCAGTCGTTCAAGTTCGCGGGTTGCACGCAAAAGGATATCGTCAGCGTTGGGGTGCGACAGGCTGATCGATGCAGCAGACCCCATTGCAACGCCCTTCCAAGTACGGACTGGATGCTGTGCCTTTAATGCAAACGGTGCAGCCGATAGTGCGCTAGCGGCGGCAAATATCGTCAGAAACCGGCGTCGAGAAAAGTCGGGCATGGTGGACCTCATTCTTTGCGAAGTTTTTCAAGACGCGCGCGATAATCGTCGTCATCTGGCATGATCGCCGTTTCGTGTGTCTCGCCAGATGGTGTGAGTGGCGCACTGTTTAGAACCAGCTCGTCGTCAATGTCTTCAAGGCGCATTATCTGGCCACCATGGCGACTGACGAAATTCTTGGCGTCGTCCTGATCGGAGAAGGGAACAAGTTCCGGTGCCCCCATACCCCCGGTCTTGGCAGAGGCGACGACATAATGCGCGCTGGTTGCCTGTATCCAGTTTTCTCGTCCGACATTTTCCCAGTCATAGGCCCTCGACATGTCGGTGACGTAAATCGCACGGATTTTATAGTTTTGTTCGGGCATGCGTTCATAGGCAATGCCATCGCGAACCTGGCTGAAAAACAGGGGATAGGGTACACCTTCAAGATGAATTTGTGCCTTCGGGCCTGCATGCTCAAGAATGTTCATCTGGCAGAAATGTCCGACGGCTTCTTCGGTCATGGCGACCGGTGGCGGCATGGTATCTTTCGTTTGCTGTTGACATCCGGCAAGAATAAGCAGGCCGATTGTGACTGGAGATAGCGCAAGTCGGGAAATCATGGTGTCACCCTCCTGAAAATCTGCCAGGCGAGGACCGTGGCAATCACCGGCCAGATCAGCATGGATATCAGGGCATGAACAGCGGGGATGCTATTGGCAGCCCCTGTCAGGCCGGCTGCAGCAGCGGTCGCATCCGAAACGGCAAGGTTATATATCCGAAAGGCATCTGCCGGATTGCCGATTAACAGCCACGGAAAATAATGCGTTGTGAAGGTTCCGCCATCATCGGCGACGATGGCTGCCAAGAGGCCAAGATCATATAAAACGATTAGAACCAGCCAGAGCCCGATCACCAACCCTGCTGCTGCGCCGGGTCGGCGTGCGAATGCCGATATGCCATAACCAATGCCAAGGAAAGTCGCGCCAAGAAGAAGCGACGACCAGAACAGGCGAAACAGGGCAGGGATACCAACAAGCGCATTGGGGTCCGATGCAATCGCAGCGACGGTGGCAATTCCGTAGCCGGCCAAGACCGCGATACTCAGGATCGCCAGATGGGCGATGAATTTTCCAAGGACCAGTTCCCCGCGGGCGACGGGATAGGTCAGAACAAGGGACAAGGTGCCGCGTTCGATTTCGCCTGCGATTGCGTCAAATGACATCAACAGTGCAACCAACGGCACAAGATACACCGCAAGGGATGTCAGGCTTGCGACGGTGACGGACAGTTTATCCACACCAACTGCGCCGGTCGGGGCACTGCCGGCCGCAGATAACACAAGAGAAAACAACACCATCATCGCGACAGAGATCGCGACCCAGCGGTTACGAAGCGCAATGATGAATTCGCTATGGGCTGTTGCCAGAACCTTGTTCATGCGTTCCCCCGTTTGCTGAAATGGCTATAGATATCTTCCAGGCTTGGCGGAATGACATCGACATCATCGACCAATGGCCCCAGTGCCGAGATATCGCCAAGACGTGCGAGCTTTTCCTCGGAATTGCACACCAGATCGACCATCACGCCGTTGCTGCGTTCCCCGGAAAGCTTTTGGGCGACCTCGTCTGCCTTGCCGCGTTGGGCAGATACCTGAAGGTGGATGGGTAGCGATGCCTGTTGACGCAGGTTTGCCAGGGTATCGTTTGCGACCATTACGCCTGACGAAAGAATGACGATCCGATCAGTTCTGGCCTCAACCTCGGTAAGGGCATGAGAAGACAAAAGAATTGCGGTGCCTTGTGCTGCCAGTTCATCAAGAATGACATAGAACTCGCGTCGTGATACCGGGTCGAGACCGCTTGTCGGTTCATCAAGGATCAGGAGTTTCGGTTCACCAATAAGCGCCTGAGCCATGCCGACACGTTGGCGCATTCCCTTGGAATAGGTGCCAATGCGGCGGTTTGCTGCTGCCCCCAATCCGACGCGTTCAAGAAGCGATGCGGCCTTTCGGGGATCTTCGCCGCGAAGTCGAAGATAATATCGAAGCTGTTCTTGTCCGGTCAGCGACGGATGAAAGGACGCGTTTTCCGCGAGATAGGCTGTTTGCATGCGGGCCCGGTAACTTCCGGGTGCAAGACCATGGACAGAAACCGTTCCCCCTTCTGCAGTGACAAGGCCGAGAATGATCTTCATCAGTGTCGATTTTCCGGCACCATTATGGCCGAGCAAGGCAACGCGTTCACCTGCGGCAACATCAAAGCCAACCGCATCAAGAACGGTATGATCATCATAGCGTTTAGTGACTTGCGAGAGGGTCAGACACATTTTCAGTCCTTTCACGCAGCCAGACAGGATTGGCGCGAGCAGCCATTTCAAGAGAGACGATTTCTTCGGGAACCGGAATTTCGATCGGTTTCATGAGCGGGAAGCTGTCGACGACCCCGCCCGGCAACGTTGCGGGGAAGTGTGCCTGGCTCCAGCGGATCAATTGAACGGCGGGTGATCCCAAAAGCATACCGGCTGCGGGTTGGGACCATAAAATATGATCGACAAGATCGTTTGGCCGGAACCGGCTGTCAGCAATGCCGTTGCCATCAAGATCGAATACCGGATGATCGGACCAGAAATTTCCCCGGCCATCGAAACTCCATTCGACGTCACGGGTCCCGACATACTTGACCTGGGTTTTGTTGGCGATGAAGGCATTGCCTGTCAGGGCATTGCTTTCGGAACCAGCGGTGAAATGTATGCCGGTCTGGCAGCCCTCGAACCGGTTGTCCCCGATCAGATTGTGATGCGCGTTATAGATAAACAGGCATTTCCCTCCTGCGCCGCGTACCAGATTTCCGACCAGATCAGACTTGTTGGTATAGTTCAGCATCAAGCCCTGGTCACGATCAGCAAGAGACAGATTATCGCGCACCGTGATGCGGTTCGAATACATCAGGGCAAAACCAAGGTGATTGCCAATCGACACATTGCCCGAGATTTCTGAATCATGGGCATACATGTAATGCACCGCAAATCGCAGATCGCGCATCAGATTGCCACGGAAGACGCCGCGATTGGAGGTGTTCACGAAAATGCCGTCGCGTCCGAATTGGATCTCGTTGTTTTCGACCAGTGTTCCCGGCGCGTTCCAGACATATATGCCGTTGCCACGCGAATTCAGTCTGTGATCGCGGCGTCCGATAATGACATTTTCGCGCACCGTGGCTTGTTTGGCGCCGTGAATATCAACCCCATAGAGGTTTCCGAGGATGCGGTTATCCTCGACCAGAATACGTGCGGCTGTCCGATGGAGCTGGATGCCGGAATCAATTGTTTCATGTGCTGAACCCGAACCCACGATCTCAAGCCCACGGATGGTGATATCCGTTCCGGTTACAGAAATGACGCTTCCGGTCTTGTTTCCATAAATTTTTGCTTTGCCCTGACCATCAATGGTGACGGGCCTATCGAGTTCTATGGGACCCTGATGGAGCCCCGGATCAAGCAGCAGCACATCGCCGGGGGCAGCCCCGGCGATGGCAGAGATCAGCGCCCCGTCAGTTGACGGCACAGATTGCGTTGCCGCAAGAACCTGCAGCGGCAAGACAGCCATGGCCAAGATCATCATGACGGGGCGCAACATCACAGGTTAACTCCGCGGTTCAACGAACATACGGCCACGCATTTCCATGTGCAGGGCATGACAGAACCACTGGCAATAGTACCAGTAGACACCCGGTTTGGAGGCGACAAAGGTTGCCGATGCAGTTGCTTGTGGGCCGACCTCGAATGCAACGCCATGGTCCCCCATGGTGAAACCGTGTGTCAGGTCATCGATGTCGTCCATGTTGGTGATGATGACGGTTACTTCATCGCCTTCCTTGACCTTGAAGGACTCAAGGCTGAAGGTTGGCGCTGAAGAACTCATATAGACACGGACCTTGTTGCCATCGCGGACAACGGTTTCGGTCCAGTCGTCAATGTCGACGCCATCTGCCTCGGCTTGTTCGCGGGTTTTGGCCCACATCGGATCCTGACGATTCCAGACACTGGCCGGGGTGACCACCGAACGGTGAACAATGATCGAATCATGGGGTTCGGCGAATGTCGGACCATCATGCATAAGAACCAGATCATCGCCCTGCATCGAGAACAGCTGTTCGTTTTCTGGCTTAAGCGGGCCGACATTCAGGAAGCGGTCCTTGGAGAACTTGTTCATTGAAATGAACCATTTCCCGTCAGCTTCCAGAGTTTCCCCCATCGAGGTGGAGTTGTGGCCCGGCTGGTAATGGACATCGACCTTTTTGATGATCGGATCGACATTTTCACCAGCATAGGCACGCACGGCTTTTTCAATGTTCCATTTGACCACCTGACTGTCGAGGAACAGGGTGGTCAGTGCGTTACCCTTGCCGTCAAATGCGGTATGTAGCGGACCAAGACCCAGTTCCGGTTCGGCAACAACGGCGGAACGCGGTTCTGCGCCGTTATAGAACACGGCATCCAGCTTGGTGACATCAATCACCGATACAGTCGGGGAAAGCTTGCCGGCGATGCAAAGGTGCTTCTTGTCCGGTGCCATGTTACAGCCATGCGGACTGTTGGGGATCGGGATGTATCGGGTGTAGTTCTTGTTCTTGCCTTTGCGGCCATCGATAACTTTTACACCATTGAGTTCGATGTAATCGCCTGCTGCGATGCCTTTTTCGATTTCCTTGATGTTAAAGACAACAACGTGATCAAGCTCGGACGCGGTCATTTCCGCAAGGTTCATCCCCATTTCCGAGTTATAGCTGGTTGAAAAGGCATATTTGCCGTCATAGTCGGCGTCGGTATTATCAAGGTTGCCCGATACCATGACCTGCCATGCGACCTGCATCTCGTCTGCGTCGATTGCAGTGTAGAAGTTCACATATTGCGACGGATCATCAAGTACCTTGCCGTCATTGACCATCGGCGTCTCGTCCTCGCCATTGGCAAAGACATAGTTGGTACGCGGCCATTTTTGCGGACGCAGGCCGTGAATGGCCTTTGCGTTCGGGATTTCCAGGACCTTGTCAGCCTTCATGACATCGCAACGCACACGCGCCACACGCGTATTCGCCTTGTCATTCATGAACAGGAAACGGCCGTCATACTTGCCTTCGGTGAAGGACATATGGACGTGGTGCAAGTCGCCGTTATCATGGATATTCTTGCCGTTGGCAGCGAGAAATTCCTTGGTTTTGGGCAACATGTTCTCGGTAAGAATATTCAGGCTTTCATTGGTCTGCCCCCAACCCGTTGCCGAGCAACGGTTGAAAACAGGAACGCGCATAAGTTCACGCATGGACGGGATACCCAGAATGCGCATTTCGCCCGTCTGGCCCGATGACCAGAAACCGTAATACTCGTCAAGCTGACCGGGGGCGAGACTTGCCTCAGCGCCGGTTGAAGCCTGGGCGCTGCCAATCGAAAGGGCTGTTGCAGCACCGGTTGCGCCACCGACTGCTGCCAAGCGTGCAGCACCTGCCGCGCCGGCAAAGGCAGCACCGCCAGCGGCAACGCCAAATAGATCACGTCGGCTGATTCCGGGTTTGGATGTTTTGTCAGACATCATGACTTCTCCTTGAGATTTTGCTTGGTCGTCCGGGCCCGGTTCAGCGCTTTTTGTGCGCCTTCCGTGCTTGCCAAGAGGCTTTCCTGCCGCTTGAGTTTCTTGATCACGACCGGACAGATTTTTTCGCTTTGATACAGCACCTGACAGTGAAGGCAGTTGTGACACTCGTTGGGGTTGATTTCTCCTGTGGGGTGGATGGCTTGAACCATGCATTCATGCGCGCAGCTCTGGCAGGGGCTGCCGCATTCCTTGTAGCGTTTAAGCCAGTCAAACATGCGCATACGCGCCGGGATCGCGAGGGCAGCGCCCAATGGGCACAAATACCGGCAATAGAACCGTTCGACGAAAAGCCCGGCGCCAAGAAGGACAAGGGCGTAAAGAACAAACGGCCATGCCCGATCAAATTTGAGGATGATGGCGGTCTTGAAGGGTTCGACCTCGGCCAGTTTCTCCGCCTGATCAATGGAGGCCAGCATGGTGCCAAACAGGCCAAGGAAGATGATGTATTTCACCGCCCAGAGCCGTTCATGCAGCCCCCACGGAAGCGTCCATTGCGGGACATGGAAGAATTTGGCAATCCGGTTGGTCAGTTCCTGAAGCGCGCCAAACGGGCACAACCAGCCGCAATAGGCACCACGCCCCCAGAAGATCAGCGCCGCCGCAACCGAGAACCACAGGATAAAGGTCAGTGGATCAAGCAGGAACGCTTCCCAGGTGAAGCCCGTCACAAGTGAGTTCGTCAGCGCCATAAGATTCACAACGGAAAGCTGCGCGTTGGCATACCAGCCAAGGAACACCAGCGTGACCGTCAGGAAGCAGATGCGGAACCAGAAGGTAAATTTTGCAGAACGTGTCAGGAAGCCCTGGAAGAAGAATGCCGCCGTCAGAACAATCAGCATGATGCTGAGCACGACAATTTCGACCGTTTTGTCACGCCAGATCCGCTGCCAAAGGGCGGTTTTGGCAACCTGTTCGTCCGTTGCGAAACTGGCCCCGGTTGAGTTGTCTGCCGCGGGCGTCGGCGCAACTACCTTGGTGAGGTAGTTGGCTGGCGGCTGCCAGCCGATGTCAAAGGTGGTGTAGAGGCGTTCAATTGCGCCGACATCACGATGGACGAGAAGTTCGAGGCGCCAGGGTTGCGTTGGATCAAAGTCGCTGTCTGTCGGGATCTTGAACAGATCCATCTCTTTGAATTCCGGTGCCCCATCGGCCATGATGTCGCCGACACGGCGATGGTTCCGGTCGCGGAAACGTACCGACATATCGCCCTGGATGAGCTGGATACGATCGAACAATCCGCCGCGGACATATCCCGAACCCTTGAACGAATACTGTCCCCGCGCAGTCACAAGAACAGCTTCTTCTCCGTCCTTGAGCCATGATTTCAGATTGTTGTAGCCACGCTCGCCAATTGTTGCCTTGCCAATGGCCGGAATGCTGACAAGCGAGACATACATATCGATGAAGGTTTCGTCGGCGGGAGCTTCAATCGGTCGCTCAAGCGCTCTTGGATCGTCCATCGCGGCAAAAGCGTCATTCACCTGACCGACATCAAGTGACATGCGACGAACTGTCCCGTCACCAACCAGTGTGAACCAGTCTTCCGGGGCGGTCGCATCTGAGTTGATTTTAAATTGTGCTGCGTTAGACGGTTCGGGGGCACTCAATCCACCCAGTCCGAGCATGCGCGCAACCTTGATGCCAGACCGCAGAATCGAGTCATCAATGATCATGATGGTGACCGTTGCACCGGAAATAATGTTCAGGTCATGGTCGGCATCTTTTGTCGCTGCAACCAGGTCAAAGCCGACATATCCCTCGGTGAGTGACGCGATCCGCTCTTCTGGAATGCCAATCAGAACAATCGGTTCGGAATGCTTGACCAGTTTGACACCGATGATCCGGGCATTTGAGTCAACAGCGACCATGACGTGGATCGGTTTGCCGGAATAGCCGGTGGTGCCCACAAAATCCGAGGTAATGAAAGCCCAGCCGATCCGCTCACCGTTCTTGAGAACCGGTGCGACAGGCACGTCTTTTTGAACCGGACCATAACCATCAGCGTCCTCGACCAGTGACGACGCGGGAACTTTTTCAATGAACTGCGCCAGAACAGGTTTGTTTTGCGCGTTTGCCCGGGAAACCCACAGCACTGAAGAAAGAATACAAACAACAGCAATGACCAGAAGACACTGCAGGAGCATCAATGCTCTGGGTGCCTTGTATTTGGTCTGAAGATGACGTGGGGCAAATGGGATGTTCATGAATTCAAACCTTGTGCGGAGGCGCGCGTGCCGTCGCCGGTGCAGTCAGTGTTGCGCCAGCGTGGTCAAATGACATGGGGAAGATCGTCAGAACGACTTTGCGGTCATGTTCTGGCACGCCAATAGGGTCTGGAAGCTGGAATGCAGATCCGCTCAGGCAGTTCATGCAATTTGGGTAATCGCATTCGACAGGTGCGGGTGCTTTGTTGCCGTTCCGGTCGATCAATATTGTCACGGGAGTCTGGTCTGTGCTGCAGATCGTGATTTGAACAAGGTCAGCACCTGCAGTTTGCTTCGTCACCTGAGCAATAGCCTGAACAACACCGGTTCCGGTCAGGGAAAGTGCGATCAGAAACAACAGAAATGTGCGAAGCATTTTTTCCATAATGCTTCTCATATTCCATCGCAGATTCCTGATTATTGACAGTGGTCAAGTGACTAGGAGCTTGAGCTTCAATTGATTGCACTGAGACAGTTAACGTTGACGTTGACCAAGTTTATTGGGCGACGATATCCGAAGAACTGTGCAAGGAAGAAATCATGTTCAACCCTCAAACTGTAAACGTGTCCGGTAAACGAAGCGCGTCAGTTTTCCGTTGGCAAAAGTACTTTGAGAAAAATGTCAGCTTTTCTGTCAATTCTGCAGAGTTTTGTCAGCTTTTGTGACAATCGATGACAACTTATCTGACAATTGGAAATGCTAAGGCATTGATTTCGCAAGAGGTCGGTTGTCACCTTTTGTGGCACCTGACAGCTCCATCGCTCTATATCTTCCCGCAAGAATCAGTCTGACGCTGCTGTCATCCAAATTGCCATAATTCAGGGTAATCAAGCATTTTCTTCGGATTTCTCGACAGAATCGCGTTCTACCATAAGGCATTCGACCTTGATCTGGTTTGGTGTTGCCAGAAGACCGCCTACGCTGTCGATCAGCAGTTCTGCGCTAATTTCGCCCATTTCGTAGTGCGGTAGAATAAGCGTCGTGAGGGCAGGGTGTGTGTGCTGGGCGATTTCGCGGTCGTCAAAGCCGATCACAGCCACATCGTCCGGGATGCTTTTCCCCAGTTCACGCAGGGCGTCAAAACAACCAAGCGCCATCAGGTCATTGGCACAGAAAATCGCGTCTGGTGGATTATCGAGTGCCATAAGCTCATGGGTCATCGAATAACCGGTTGAGGGCTCCCAGTTGCCTGGCCGGACAAGTGCCGGATCAAAAGGTATATCGTTGCTCGAAAGTGCCTGACGGTATCCCTTGAGGCGGTCGCGCGAGGCGTCGACACCTTTTTGCCCGTTAATGATCGCAATACGTTTGCGGCCGGCTTGTATCAGACGTTCAGTTGCCGCCCGTCCCCCCAGCAGGTCACCTGGCAAAACAGACGGAAGGGTGCGGGTGCTGTCGTAGCAATTGACAAGGACAGTGGGCTTCTTTGACAGGATCGGTGGCAATTCCACCAGTCGGGTAAGAATTGTACCGTAAATGATCCCGATGACGTTCGAGTCTGCCAGTTGATTGACGATGCTGGCTTCGATGTTCGCATTGCCGTGGCTGACTGCGAGGCAAACATTGATCCCGTATTCCAGGGCCTTGTTGTGCGCCCCTTCGAAGGCCAGCGCCATCCAGGGATCGGTGCTGATTTCGTCTGCGATAAAGATTATGACGGATCGTGACTTGTTGCTTGGCGCAACCTGGTTTTCACGCCGAACAAGCTGATAGCCAAGTTTGTTCGCAGAATCGATCACGCGCTGACGTGTGGATTCAGTCAGTTTGGCCGGGCTCCCGTTCAGGACCAGTGAGACTGTTGCCTGCGATACGCCCGCCATCGAGGCAACATCCATCATCGTCGGGCGATTTTTGCCACCGTAATGTTTCTTTTGCGACATTGAACTCGTTTTGCCTCTGGTCTTTTAGCCAACCGATATTGAGCAGTGATTGCGTCAGATGGTGCAAAAACGACCGATAGGCGGCGTTTTCGCCCTTAGAATTGAACAGGTTGGCGCACGTCTGAACCACCAAGCCGATATTGGTAATACCTTATTCAAGACGATCAAGACAAGCCGTCTGCCGCGCCTGCAGCATAATTAGTAATCATTCTTGCAGTTGAATTTATATCGGCATTCTATCCTGAGGTCACTTGACTCCATATTATTAATTAATATTATTAATTCAATAGGGAGGATAATTAATGAAAATTTTGATTACGGGTGCAACCGGCAAGGTCGGCAAGGCATTTTTGGCGGCATTTCTTGATAACCCCAAGTATACATCGGCCAAGATCGTGGCGCTGTGCCACAACCGCAAGGTCGAAGCGGGTGAACGGGTAGAGGTCATTACGGGGTCTCTGTCGGATCCGGATGCGGTTGCGCACGTGATGGAGGGTGTCACCCACGTTCTTCATATGGCGGCGGTGAAAGAAAGCCCCGATCTGGTCATTGATGTTGCGATAAAGGGGATGTTCCTGCTTCTGGAAGCCGCGCGCCAGTCATCGACGCTTAAGCAGTTCATTCTGATAGGTGGCGATTGCTCTGTTGGGCACATTTTCAAGGATTATCCGGCGCCAATCACGGAAACCTCCCCGCGGCAGGCTTATAGTGGCTGTTATGCGCTGACCAAGGTGCTCGAAGAGGTGATGATCGAGCAATATCAGATCCAGTATGGCCTGAATGGCACCGTTTTGCGTGCGCCCTGGATTATGGAAAAAGACGATTTCAAATATGCGCTTTCGTTTGGTCCGGACCAGTTTGGTGGCCCGGTCTGGAGCGACTTGATAAGCGCGGAAAAGGCTGCGCGCCTTGCCGAGGGCAGATTTGTGCCGTTGATGCGTGATAAAAAGGGCGCAGCTCTTAAGCGCAACTTTGTGCATGTCGATGATTTGGTCGCTGCATTGATGGCAGCCCTCGATCACCCTGCCGCGATGCAGGAGCTTTTCAATATCTCTATGGATGAGCCGGTCGATTACGCGCAGGTCGCAGATTACCTGGTGCGAACGCGCGATATGGAACCCGTGGAAATCCCCACACCGTTTCACAGCAACTGGCTTGATAACACCAAGGCACGGCACGCCTTAGGTTGGCGGCCGCAAGTAGATTTCGAGGAGATGATCGAGCGGGCGTGGGCATATGAAAGAAGCCCGAGCGATCCTCGGAAAATCTGGTATCCGGGGTAATCAATTCCGGGCCAGACCAACTAGGGAGAGCTAAACGTGAAACATAAAATGTTACTAACTCTCACATCTGCGCTCATTCTTGCGACAGGTGTTGGCGCTGCAAATGCTGATGGGAAAAAGACATTGGCCATTGTGGTGAAAGGCTTGGATAACCCGTTCTTCGAGCAAATCAATCTGGGTTGTCAGAAGTGGATGTCGGAGAACATGGACTCTGAATATGAGTGTTTGTACACCGGGCCTGCATCCAGTGCTGATGAGGCTGGTGAAGTTCAGATCGTCGATGATCTGTTGACCCGCGGTGTTGCCGCAATCGCAATTTCGCCGTCAAATGCGCCGGCGATGGCAAACCGAATTCGTCAGATCAACCCGAATGTTCCGGTGATGACGATTGATGCCGATTTCCTTGAAAAAGATCGTGACTTGCGTGCGACCTATCTGGGGACTGACAACTATCTGATGGGTGTCAAAATGGCCGAAGAAGCCATGATGCTTAAGCCGGATGGGGGATCGGTATGTTTGCAGTTGGGGAATGTTGCGGCGGACAATATCAACGCGCGTGCTTCTGGCTTCCGCGACACGATTTCAGGGGCTAAGGGGACAGAGCGCCTTGCGAACAGCAATGGCTGGACGGAAATTGAAGGGTGTCCGGTCTTTACCAATGATCAGGTCGATCTTGCCAATCAGCAGATGGCCGATACCTTCACGGCAAATCCCGATCTTGATGCCTTTATTCTGATTGGCGGCTGGGCACAGTTTGCACCGCAAGCCTATGCCCAGGTTACCGATCAGGTCATGGACCGGCTGAAATCCAAGGAACTGATCCTGATTGCGGGCGATACACTTCCTCCGCAAACCCAGGCATTCCGCGACGGGCGCAGTCATGCGCAGGTCGGTCAGCGTCCGTTTGAAATGGGGTATCGGGCGCCTGATGTGATGATCGAACTGATTAATGGCAAAAAGGTAGATGATCCACTCTATACGGGGCTGGATGTTTGCAATCAGTCGGATCCGGGTTTTTGCGCGGATAACTAATACCAATCCTTGATGAACTGGGCCGGATTTGTTGATCAGATCCGGCTCGATTTTTATCCGGACTTACACAGGGCGGAAGACAACGTGACAAAAACAAAAATCAACTGGGGCATTCTTTCGACGGCCAATATCGGCGTGGAGAAAGTTATTCCGGCAATCAAAAAATCAGCCTCGTCGAATGTGCTGGGGATTGCATCGCGCAATGCAGGGCGATCGGCGAGGGTGGCCAATGATCTTGGAATTCAGAAGTCCTATGCGTCCTACGAGGCGTTGATTGCTGATCCGGAAATTGACGCGATTTACAACCCGTTGCCAAACCACATGCATGTCGACTGGACGCTGGCTGCGGCACAGGCGGGTAAGCACGTGCTGTGTGAAAAGCCCATCGGGTTAAATGCCCGCGATGCAGAGCGGCTACGCGCGTGTCCGAAAAATGTGTTGGTCGCAGAGGCCTTTATGGTGCGCTACCACCCGCAATGGATACGTGTGCGCGAGATGGTTAGAAGCGGTGAGCTTGGTGAGGTCAGGGCGATCCAGGCGGCATTCAGTTACTTTAACGATGATGGTCAGGATATTCGCAACAGGCCAGAGGCCGGTGGTGGTGCCATCATGGATATCGGTTGCTACCCGATCACGGTGGGACGGTTTTTGTTCGAAGACGAGCCTTTGCGCGTTATGGCCCTGATCGATCGAGATCCCGTATTCAAAACCGATCGGATGGCGAGTGCGGTTGCGGACTTTGGCGGCGGTCGGCAATTGTCATTCATGGTTTCGACGCAACTGTGTCCGTATCAGACCTTGAATGTGTTTGGCACGAAGGCGCGGGCCGAAATCATGATCCCCTACAATGCGCCGGCAGATAAAGAAACCGCCCTGATTATCGATGCGGGCGAGAGCCTGGATGGCAGCCTGGCTGGCTGCGAGGTCGTGCCAGCGTGTGATCAATATACCGAACAGGCGGAAATGTTTGCGCAGGCCATTCTGACAGGAAGAAGTTTGCCATACGGCATCGAGGATTCGATTGCCTCCATGCGTGTTCTTGATGCGGTTTTTGCGAGCGAAGAGCAAAAAACGTGGGTCAATCTGTAATTAAAACCATCAACTTACGCAACCTGGGGTGAAAAACGCTTGATCCAAAATTATTAATGATATTATTAATGATAAGCCGCACAGATAATTTATAAATACAGTCGTGCGGATTGTTAATCGGGAGGATTAAACGCATGAAATTTGCAACAACATTCGCGACCCTCGGCCTGTCAATGGTTCTGGCTGGCGGGGCGTTCGCACAAGAAAAGCAGCAGCTTGCATTCGTGGTGAATGCTGCTTCGGACTTTTGGAAACTGGCAGAAGCAGGGGTCGAAGCCGCACAGGCAGAACTCCCCGAATATGAGCTGCAGTTCCGTTATCCTGCACAGGGAACGGCAGCACTTCAGAATGCGCTGATGGATGATTTGGTTGCCGGGGGAACGGATGCGATCATGATTTCGTCGGCCGATCCAAAGAACTCTATTGATGCGTTCAATCGCATTGCGGCCCAGGTGCCGCTCTTTACTACCGACAGTGATGCCCCGCAAAGTGATCGCATCGCCTATCTTGGATCATCCAACGTTGCCGCTGGCGTTCAGGCTGGTGAGATTGCCGTGAACGCACTGCCAAACGGCGGAAAATGCATGGGCTTTGTCGGGTTCCTTGGTGCCGACAACGCGATTGAACGCATCGCCGGTTTCCGTCAGGCGGTTGAAGGCAGCGGTATTGAGCTTGTTGATGTGCGTGGTGATGATGTTGATTTTGCGCGTGCGCGATCAAACGTCGATGACGTGCTTGCGGCAAATCCCGACATTGATTGCATGGTCGGGTTTTATTCCTACAACCCGCCTAAAATTTACGAAGCATTGCAGGCTGCGGGCAAATTGGGGCAGGTGACGGTTGTTGCCTTTGATGAAGATCCTGTAACGCTTGGCGCGGTTCGAGAGGGCAGCTTTGCCGGCACGGTTGTTCAGGACCCGTACCAGTGGGGTTATCAGGGCATGCACCTGATGGCGGATTATCTTGAGGGCGATATGTCGAAGGTGCCCGCAGATGGCTTGATCATCGTGCCGACCCAGGTAATCGACAAATCCAATGTTGATGAGTTCGAGGCTGTCGTTAAGGAAAGAATAGGCGGGTAATTTTCTTCCCCCTGCCTAGCGAGCGGGCGTGTGAAATCTGCGAGTGCGCCTGCTCGCACCTTTCCAACGATGTCGAATGGACATTGGGGAGCCGAATATATGAGTGCAGTGCATGGGCTTGATCTGCGACTTGAAGGCGTCACCAAGGTTTATCCCGGTGTGGTGGCCCTTAATGATGTTTCATTGCAGATTAAAGCTGGCGAAGTTGTTGGACTTCTTGGTGAAAACGGGGCCGGAAAATCGACCCTGATGAAGATTCTCGGCGGGCTGATCGCGCCTACATCCGGGAAAATTATTCTTGATGGACAGCAGTATGACGCCTTTGACGTCAAACAGTCCCAACAAGCAGGGATTGCGTTCGTCCATCAGGAACTGAATGTTTTCGATAACATGGATGTTTCCGCAAACATCTTCCTTGGCCGGGAACTGGTGCGTGGGCCTCTGCGGCTGACGGATCGCAAAGCCATGAATAAAATGGCGGAGCCGCTGATCGAGCGTGTTGGCGCGCCGTTCAAGCCAGATACACCGGTTTCCACATTATCCTTGGCGGAGTGCCAGTTGCTGGAAATCGCCAAGGCGTTGTCGATGAATGCGCGGTTGGTCATCATGGATGAGCCGACATCAAGTCTCACACTTTCTGAGACCAACATGCTGCTTAAGGTCATTGCTGACCTTAAGGCGCAAGGGATTGCCGTCATCTATATTTCACATCGCCTGAGCGAGGTGGAGGAATGTGTCGACCGTGCGGTTGTCCTGCGCGATGGCCATAATGTCGGGGTGCTTGAGCGTCAGGCCGTTACGCATGACGCGATGATCCGCATGATGATTGGACGAGAGCTCAAGGCGCTTTACACACCACCTTCGGTGCCGGCCACCAAACCCGTTCTTTCTGTCAAAAACTTTGCGATCAAAAGCAAACCTGATCGCACGGCAAGCTTTGATGTGATGGCGGGCGAAATCCTTGGCGTTGCGGGCTTGATCGGGGCAGGGCGTACAGACTTGGCCGAGGCAATATTTGGTGTCGGCGACAAGCTTGGTGGGGACATTCTGATTGATGGCAGAAAGACCGAGATCAATAGCCCGGCCGATGCCATCGCAGCAGGGCTTTATCTTGTGCCCGAAGACCGCAAGCGGGCCGGGTTGATCCTTGAATTTCCGACCTTGGAAAATGTCACGATGGCCAACTTGCCAGCATACACATCGCGCGGACTTGTTTCCCAGAAACGTCAGATCGCTGTGGCGGAATCCCAGCGCAGTGCATTGGCGATCAAGACACATGATGTTCGCCGGGCTGCAAATGAAATGTCTGGTGGAAACCAGCAAAAAGTCGTTCTGGCAAAGTGGCTGTCTATGGATCCCAAAGTCATCATTTTCGATGAGCCGACCCGGGGGATCGATGTCGGCGCAAAAGCCGAGATTTATGGATTGATGCGATCGCTGGCCGATCGCGGAGTGGGGGTGATGATGATATCGAGCGATATGGAAGAAGTAATCGGGGTTTCAGACAGGATTGTCGTGATGAAAGACGGGCTGATTACCGGGGAATTGCCGCGCTTTCGCTTTTCAGAGAGCAATGTGCTCAATCTTGCCGTCGGTAAAGTGCTGGAAGAGGCCTGAGAAATGCAAAAAAAAGATATCGGTCTTGGCATTCTGATTATCGTGGTTGGCGCAATTGTTTATATGCGCAACCCGCTGTTTCTGTCGCCCATCAACCTTGGT
The DNA here is from genome assembly GCF_003403095.1 of Thalassospira indica. Classification (NCBI taxonomy): domain Bacteria; kingdom Pseudomonadati; phylum Pseudomonadota; class Alphaproteobacteria; order Rhodospirillales; family Thalassospiraceae; genus Thalassospira; species Thalassospira indica. The sequence goes on from NZ_CP031555.1 coordinate 1,258,076, forward strand.
AATACCGCAAATCTTATCGGCCTGTTTGGCCTGTTTGCCATTGGACAAGGGTTTGTCATCATGACCGGCGGTATTGATCTTTCCGTCGGATCGGTGATCGCACTGCTTGGTGTGTTGTTTGTCGACATGGTCGGTAAGTTCGGTGTTCCCTGGCCATTGGCCGTGGCGATCATCATAGGCCTTGGTGTTCTGATCGGGCTGGCGCACGGTATCCTGATTACACGATTTAGGCTGCAGCCATTTGTCGTTACCTTGTGCGGGCTTTTGATTTATCGCGGCATCGCACGTGGATACACTGCGGAATCAACGGCAGGCTTTCCTTTTGGTTCCAGTTATCCTCAGCTTGAATGGCTTACAATCGGGCGGAGTTTCGGCGTCCCGCACTCTTTCGTCGCGATGCTGATTGTAGCGGCGGTGATGTGGGTCGTATTGCATCACACAGTTTTTGGCCGTCACCTTTGCGCGGTCGGCAAGAACGAGGAAGCCGCACGCTTTTCGGGGATAAACACCCGTTTCGTCACGGTGATGGCATATGTGATCTGTGCCGTGCTCGCATCGATTGCGGCGATATATTTCGCAATGTTCACCAAGTCCGTCCAGCCGTCTTCGCACGGTAACTTTTACGAGCTGTATGCGATTGCGGCGGCTGTTTTGGGCGGATGTTCTTTGCGCGGGGGCGAAGGTTCAGTGATCGGGATCGTTCTTGGGGCCGTGTTGCTGCAAGAACTGCAGAACCTGGTGAATTTGCTGGGCATTCCATCTTCGCTGAATTTCGCAGTGATGGGCGCTGTGATTTTACTGGGTGTCTTGGCAGATCAGCAATTTGCAGCCTATCGCACCAGAAAAAATACCGAAAGGGCGCTGGGTTTGCTGCAAAAACCATAAATCACAAAAGAAAACCGTCTGCTTGTTACCACGTCAGGTGGATTAGCAGATATGGGGGGTGTTCATGAATGTGCTTGAACTTAAAAACATATCCAAACGTTATGGTGCCATACAGGCGCTTGATAGCGTGTCACTTGCCATTGCGCCGGGCGAAGTTGTCGGACTTATGGGCGATAACGGTGCGGGGAAATCCACCTTGGTCAAGGTGATTGCGGGGAACTTTGCCCCGACGTCGGGCGATATCCTTATTTCCGATAAGAAAGTGGCATTTAACAAACCATTGGATGCACAGAAAGCCGGTATCGAGGTCGTTTATCAGGACTTGGCGATTTGCAACAATCTGAGTGCAGCGTCTAATGTATTTCTGGGACGTGAACCAACCCGCAGGATAGGGCCGATCAAGGTTGTGGATTATGCCTTCATGCGCAGCAAATCCGCCGAACTGTTTGCGCGATTGAAATCGGAAACCCGTCCCCGTGATCTGGTGCACAAAATGTCCGGCGGGCAGCGTCAGGCCGTTGCAATCGCACGAACACTTTTGAGTGATGCCAAGATCGTTTTGATGGACGAGCCAACGGCTGCGATCTCCGTTCGGCAGGTGGCGGAAGTCCTCAACCTTATCCGGCAGCTTAGTGATCAGGGTATCGCCGTTGTTCTGATCAGCCACCGAATGCCCGATGTCTTTGAGGTCGCAGACAAGGTTGTTGTCCTAAGGCGCGGCGAACTTGTTGCAGACAAAAAAGCTTCGCAGTCTTCGCCAGAAGAAATTACGGGCCTGATTACCGGCGCGATTGAGCACGCATGAGTGGACCAAAAAAAGGAACAATGAATATGGCAACGCCGACTCTTGCTGAAGTCATCAATCGTTCTCAGCATCATGGGCTGATTGCGCGGATCACAAGCCAGCAGATTTTTTGGGTGTTTATGGCGGCTGTCTTTGCCTGCCTGGCATTGACGATCCTGACTGACAGTTTTGCAACAGAGCGCAACCTGTTCAATGTGACCCGCAATTTTGCGTTTGTCGGAATCATTGCGCTTGGCATGACGGCGGTTATTGCCTCCGGCGGGATTGACCTTTCTGTTGGTTCTACGCTGGTGATCTCCGCGATGACGGTCAGCGTGATCATGTCCGCAGGAATGCCTTTTTGGCTCGGTTGTATTGCCGCACTTGGCATCTCGCTGCTTGTCGGGGCGGTTAATGGCGTGCTGATTGCCTATGCGAAAATGCCGCCATTCGTGGTGACGCTTGGCATGCTGTCGGTCGCGCGCAGTCTGGCAATGGTGCTTTCTGATAACAAGATGATCTACGAGTTCGGGCCGGATCACGACTTTTTGCTTTGGCTTGGGGGCGGTTCAACGCTTGGTCTTCCGCATCCGTTGATCATTATGGTGATCCTGGCTTGCCTGACGGCGTTCGCGTTCAGGCATTTACGTTGGGGCCAGCATTTGTTCGCGATTGGCGGTAACGAAAACGCAGCGGTTCTGACCGGCATTCCCGTCGCGCGCATCAAAGTCAGCGTTTATATGTTTTCAGCCCTGATGGCAGGTATCACCGGGGTTCTGGAAGTTGGCTGGCTCGGTGGGGTTACGACCAATCTTGGTCAGGCCATGGAGCTGACCGTCATTGCCGCCGCGGTTATTGGCGGTGCCAATCTTGCAGGTGGCGGAGGCACTGCATTTGGTGCTGTCGTCGGCGCATTGTTGATTGAAGTGATCCGCAACAGCCTTATTTTGCTTGGCATAAGCACATTTTGGCAGGGAACGTTTGTTGGATCGTTCATTGTGATTGCCGTGGCGTTTGACCGTTTCAGGCAGAGAAAGTCATAGACCTGCAAACGTACTTTGAGAGAAATGTCAGCTTTTGTGGCACATAACAATGGAGCAGTGATTGCAAAACGTAACCACTGCTACATCGCTTTCAATCTTCGCGCAAAAATCAGTCTGATATCGCAGCGTTCGAACAACATGCCGGTCACAGAATTTGTGCCGTCAGACCGGGTCATGTCGTTTAGTGCAAAGACGCGATCAAGCCCGTTACAATGTTCTGACGATTCTTAGCTGAGTGCGTCAGGTCTGCGAAACTGATCATTACTTTTTCAAGTTTTGCCCAGGCGGTTTCTTTTGACATCGCGCTGAGGTCGCGCGCGACTTGCCATGGATCCAGCCCAAGTCTGGCCAACATTGAAAGTGTCGTAACAGGCGTTCCGTTCAAACCTGCACCGATCCTTGTTTGCAGAAACCTGTCGTATCGTGTGTCGAGGCCGTTTGGATAGTTTTCCATCATGATAGACCAATCCATGCAAATGTCGGTGTTAGATCTTTGGCAAGAAGCCTGATTTAACTGCCCTGGCGAAATGCCATGTGGTTGACATTATGGATCAAGCTGTGCGCGGCGGAGCTAATGTGGATTAGCTGTGCGTTCATAACGCTATTTGGCACGCAGATAGAAGGGCTGTTCACCGTTGCCAAAATCGATCTCGCATCTGAACGGATTTCTTTCAATTGCAGACGGACCATTTTGCCAAAACTAACCGAGGTTAGCTCCACAGGCACACAATCGGTGTAAAAGAGTAGTCTTCATTAAATGTTCTGCGATGTTGGATCGCATCTCGTAACCGGTCGGCTTGGATTAACATCAAGGCCGGTCTCTGCCTGCGGGTTGCTGGCAGGCGCCGATTTGGTCGCTGTATCAATCCGCAATTTTCCAATCATTTGAAAATTCGAGACGCATGTTCGTTCGCGTCGTTATGCGTACTTCGCAAAGCAAAGAGCCGTGTTTTATCAAGCCCTCTTTGCGCGAAACAATCCAGACATTTGAGCCCTTTATCTGCCCTTTTGGAGGACAAGATTATGAACTATCCCGATTGGTTGAAGCCTTATGTTCTTGGTGCGGTTTCCGGTGCTGCTTTGGCAACGGTTGTCGGCTTTACGTGGGGCGGCTGGGTGACGGGCGGTGACGCGCGTCAGATGTCAGAGACAATGTCCGATGACAAAGTGATCGCCGCGTTGGTGCCTGTTTGTGTTGCCAAGGCAAGTGCGGATTTAAATCGTGCGGCAAAACTCGAAACGATCCGGGGGGCTTCAAGTTATCAGCAAAGAGAAGCCCTGATGGAAGCCGGCTGGGCAACGATGCCAGGCACCGATATTCCAAACCGCGATCTTGCACAGGCTTGTGTCAAAGCGCTTGAGCCGGAGTTGTCATAATTGCGAGACCCAAGGAGATAAAGATAGTGTCAGACGAGAGGACGACTTCTTCTTTGCCGCCTGAGGAGACATCTTTGGAGCGGCGGGTTCTTGCCCATGAGAGGATTTTGCAATCGCTTATCGCTTACATGTCGCGAAGCGATCCGCGATTTGTTGAGCATCTGCAAGACAGGTTCGTTGCGCCGATGTCGCGGGCGCCTCATGAGCATGACCACAAAGAAACAGACGAATATGCCGAAGATTTCATTCGCGCTGTGATGTTGCTTGAGGCGAAAGGCCTGACAGCCCGTGACAAATCCGCGCTGAGCAAGAACACGTCGGTCGGGCAGCAGGGCGGTGTCGGCTTTGCCCACGCACCCTATGGACAGCGTATAGAGCGCAGCGGCCGTGTTGATCGTGTGCAATTGATCAAAAAGAACAGCATCTGGGAAATCAGTGTGGATGGCGTTTTTCGCGGGCACTATCACGACCGCGAGCATGCCCTTGCAGCCGCGGCCCTTGCGAAGCTCTCACTATCTTGAGGGCGCTTTGCACGGCTGTTGCTTTGGTCCACTCAACTCGGTCAGGACAGATTAAATGCGTTTAAGCATCGGATATTATTTCCAGTATCAATTGCAGCAAATCACACCAATGATCGCGCTGCTAAATGTTCATCACTCCCGCGTTCATGATCTTGAGGGCGACGACCGCCTGCAGACAGTACCGGAACTGGCGCAAACACGTTATGTCGACGGGTTTGGCAATATCTGTACGCGTTGGACTGCGCCGGTCGGTAAATTCGTCTTGCAATCAGACGGCGTTATCTTCGACGACGGGACCGAGGATGAGCCATGCCGGGATGCCAAGCAGCATGCGGTTGAGGATTTGCCGTCTGATACGATCATTTACCTTCTTGGCAGTCGCTATTGCGATACGGACCTGCTGTCAAACGAAGCGTGGCGACTTTTTGAACGCACACCGCCGGGTTCGGAAAGGGTTCAGGCGATATGTGATTTCGTCTACGATCACATTACGTTTGGATATCTTGATGCACGCGCGACCCGGACCGCATCAGAGGCGCTTGAGGAGCGACGCGGCGTTTGCCGGGATTTCACGCATCTTGCCATCGCACTGTGTCGCTGCATGAATATTCCGGCGCGTTACTGCACCGGATATCTCAGTGATATCGGGGAACCTTTGCCCCATCCGAGCGGCGATTTTGCCGCATGGATGGAGGTTTACCTTTCTGGCCGATGGTGGGTGTTCGATCCCAGAAACAATTCCCCGCGGGTTGGTCGTGTATTGATCGCCAGAGGACGGGATGCGGCCGATGTGCCATTGCTGCAAACCTTTGGCGAAAGCATTTTGCGAGACTTCCGTGTTTGGACGGAAGAATTGTGATGCTTTTTCATGATGGGTTCCAAAAAACCGCTCAAGAGATAGCGGGGCCAGCTTATGCTGTCTGTTGATCTGGTCCATTCAACGATCTACCGCTATCACTGGCCGGTTTTACTTGGGCCGCATCGATTGATGCTCCGCCCACGAGAGGCGCGCGATACCCGTCTGGTGTCCTTTGAGGTCACAATGAGCCCGGAGACAGAGTTGGTCTGGACTCATGATGTTGCCGGCAACGCGATCGCAACAGCAAATTTCAAGGACAAGACCGACTATCTTAAAATTGAAAGCCGGTCCAAAATCGAGATGGCCGCTTCGCAATGGCCGGTTTTTACAATCTCGGCCGCGGCGTGTACTTTTCCGTTCTCATATTCAGACGACGAATGGATTGATCTCGGTGCTTTGACAGCACAGCATTACCCAGATCCGACCGGGCGGTTATCAGACTGGGTGAATGGTTTTATTTTCAGCAGCCCGACAGACACGCTGTCCTTGTTAAAGGACATTAGCTTCGGGATATCGCAACGCACGAACTACAGAAGGCGGGAGAGCGAAGGCACTCAAACACCGCTGGAAACTCTGGACAATCAGGAAGGATCGTGTCGCGATTTTGCTGTTTTGTTCGTTGCCGCGGCGCGTTGCCTTGGTTTCGGGGCAAGAATTGTGTCCGGGTATCTGGTAAATACAGATAGCAGCTTAAGAGGATCAGATGGGTCAGGTTCAACGCATGCCTGGGCGGAGGTCTTTCTTCCTGGTGCCGGTTGGGTTGCCTTTGATCCGACAAACCGCAGTGTGGGATCGGGCAATCTTATTTCGGTCGCCGTGGTTCGTGAAATGACGCAGGCCGTTCCGGTTGCCGGCGAGTTCACAGGGGGCAGGGGCGCACTTATTGACATGAACGTTGCCGTCTTCATCACTTAAATCCCGCGCCAGTTCAGTAAACTTGTTTTTGCTAATTAATCTACCCAGCGAATTTGATCTATTTGAGTTTCAGCGCATTCCCGCCCTTGATGATCCTGTCGATCAGGTGGTGGACAGCCTGATGATCTGTTTGGGATGAGGTGCCTGCGGATGCGGGATTATGTGCGTCTCTCGCATCCTCAAGAATACCGGCGATATCCTCCGTGCTGAGAATTCCAAGATCGCCCAGGCATATTAGAGTAGACTCGCAAATCGACAGCGCTGCAGATCCCTGGATATCCATAGAATAATTCATGGTTCGCCCTTTCTTCTGTGCGCTTCGGTACGCAATGCCGTGGTTCGGGTTCAGCTTTTCATATCGCCCCTCGGTCTGGCGTTGCATCGGCAGGTCGGCCTTCACAAGGTGTGCTGACATCCTTGCGACAATGAGGGGTGCCGATATTCAATGGTGAGGACAGGTTTGATGGTTTCCTCGACGGCGGCTGTTTCAAAGCGACTGAAAAACTATATCGACCTGACAGAGCAGGAGCTCGATACCCTTTCAAGAATGATTGGTCCGTCGCGGATGATTTCTGCAGGTGGAGAAATCGTTCACGAGGGGCAAAGCGGGCACCGTGCCTTCATTTTGCAGGACGGTTGGGTGATGTCCTACAAGTTGCTTCCCGAAGGTGCGCGCCAGATTATTGACTTTCAGGTGCCCGGTGACTTCCTTGGGTTGCGAAGTTTGTTGCTTCGAACGTCGGACCATAGCTTTGAGGCGGTAACGGATGTTCTGGTTGGCGAAGTCAAAGCGCAAGACATGCTATCGGCTTTCTCATCAGCGCCGCGTTTGGCGATGTCGATATTGTGGTCAGTGTCCTGCGACGAGGCGATGGTTGTGGAGCATCTCGTCAATATCGGCAGGCGCTCGGCGATCGAGAGAACTGCACACTTCCTTCTGGAACTAGGTGCGCGGCTCAGATCAATCGGTGTCGGTGATGCGCAAGGTTATCCGTGTCCTTTATCGCAATACCAACTGGCCGATACGCTTGGCCTTAGCGCCATCCACATCAATCGCGTTTTGCGCCAACTGCGTGAACAGAATTTGGTCACTTTCCAAAAGGGAGTTGTCCAGTTCAACGATTTGAAAAAACTGACCGAACTTGCTGAGTTTGAAATGGGATACCTCGATCAGGTTGGCCCTGTACTTGTATCGTAAGTCATCCTGATCAATTTTGTTGGTTACGAGAAATCTTTGCCAATCATCCACTTTTCTACATCAGCAACGGCTTCTTCCTCGGAAATGGCGCGGCGCACTTTGATCATGTTACACAGCTGCCCCTTGGTCTTGATAGTTGACAGGTCATAGTGGGTCAGGAAGTCCCAATTGTTTTTGGCGTCGGCAAGGTAGCCTTTTTTGCGTTTAAGCGTTTCGGGCGTCTCGCCACCTGTAAATCCAAACATGTCATTTTCCTTTGGTTGATTTTTCTCATTTTGGAAAATTCATTATGGACGTGTTTTAAAAGCACAAACTAACCTGTGATGTGTATTTGAGTTTTATTTTGTGAGATGTTCGTGACTGTTTAGAATTGATTACTCTGTGACGCATATTCATGCGGCACATACGTTTTGCATCAGGGAAGTTGGCAGTCATGAATGCGATGAAAACAACGCATAAAACCTACGACTTTGCCTACCCATTCAGCCTTGACGGTCGCGTGCAAAGCTTTTTGCCCGGGCGTTACAGCATAGGAATAGAAGAAGAGTTATCGTCAGGAAGCGAGCCGCTTGATTTCAGGCGGGTTAAGTCCCGCCTGTATCATACCCCTAACTCGGGTGTGCCCATTGAGATGGGAGTCATCGGCATTGATCCTGATGATTTTGATCGTGCAGCCTTGCAAGATGGCGTGCGGGTTTTAAGAGATCTGCACAATGAAGAGAGCGTTTTGAGGGTCTCTGCGTTTGATCGGTTTGCAATTGAACGCGGTGAGAATGAGGGAATGTCGGTCACGCGAAGGGAAGTCGAAGTTGCCGGAAGTAGCGTCGACTGAGTTCATTTTGGGGTAAATAGTAATATTATATGACTATTTTGCGTCATAACCTCTCCCGATCTTCCAATTGTCGTACTTTATTGCCTCGGACGTTCTCATAACTCGGGGCTATACCTCGGATAACGAGACTCTTGTGCCGTCAGTCGCGGACTTGGCAATTGCGTGGATGACTTTTTCGAATTCGTAAGCGTGTTCGAAATCGGGGGAGGCCGGACTGTCATCGCGGATCGCACGAAGCAGTGCGGCAGCTTCGATGACCTTGAGATCGTTAAAGCCAAGCTGATGTCCCGGTGCTGGGCAGAATTCACCGTAGGGCGGATGTGCCGGGCCGGTCAGGATGGTGGTGAAACCCTGCTGCGCCTTGTCGCCGGAATTGCGATAAAGCTGCAACTCGTTCATACGCTCCTGATCAAAGCAGATCATACCCTTGGTGCCATGAACTTCCCAAGCCAGCCGGTTTTTTCGCCCCCAGGCGGAGCGCGATGTCGAAAGGCTGCCCTGAGCGCCATTGGCGAACCGCACCAAGGCAGATGCCGTATCCTCGTTTTCGACCTTGGCCCGCCCGGTTCCATCGGGGAGAGGGCGCGTGGTGTGAACAGTTTGCATATCGGCAATCAAGCTGTCGATTGGTCCGACAAGGCCGTATGCCATTGATACCAGATGGCATCCCATATCCCCCAACGCCCCAAGACCAGCATCGGCAAGCTTGGCCCGCCATGTCCAAGGGAGTGCCGGGTCAGCCTGATAATCCTCGTCCACGCAGCCGCGGAAATGGACGATCTCACCAATTTCACCACCCTGGATCAGCCGACAGGCGTGTGTGAATGCCGGGTTTTTGATGTAGTTGTACCCGACCATGGTTTTGATGCCTGCCTTGCGGGTGGCATCGCGCATTTCACGCGCCTGATCCAGCGTGAGAGCCAAGGGTTTCTCGCAATAAACATGTTTGCCCGCCTTGATGGCGGCAATTGCCATTTCGAAGTGAAGCGCATTCGGCGTGGTGATCGAGACGATATCGACATCCGGATCTGAAATCAGCGATGTCCAGTCGGCAGTACTTTTTGCAAAGCCAAACTGGTCGGCCATCTGTTTGGCTTTTTCGACCGGCGTATCACATAAAACCGCAAGATGAGACTCCGGCATATCGCCCATAACAGCCCGTGCTGCACCAAATGCCAGCGCATGCGCCTTTCCCATGAAACCAGTGCCAATCAGGCCAATACCAAGAGATTTCATTTGCCGGAACTCCTCATCTAGTCAAAATAGAATTTTTGTTCTATTTAATGGATGGTCATGGAACGTGCCACGCGTCAAGCAGAAACAAAACAAGGAAGAATAAACGCCATGAGTGATCAGATCGCACCTGTCTCGCTTGAGGAATTCAATCACCGCTTGGCCGAAATATCGGAAACCATGCCCAAAAGATTGCGCCAATGTGCGGAGTATGTTGCGCAAAATACGGATCGCATCGCCGTTTCCACAGTTGCTGAACTTTCTGTCGGCGCAGGTGTTCAACCATCGGCCTTCATGCGGTTCTGCCAATTGATGGGGTTTTCCGGTTTTTCCGAAATGCAGAAGATGTTTCGCGAAACCTATGCGCAAAAATGGCCTGATTACGCCACCAGACTGGAAAACCTGCGCGCGAACGGGGATGACAGTCCGAGTGCCTTGTTGGCGGAATTTGTTGAAGCCGGGCGTTTGTCGCTGGAAAATCTGGCTTCGACGGTGGATCTAGAGACGTTGGAAAAATCAGTCGACGTCCTGGCCGCGGCCCCGATGATCCATGTGGTTGGCTTTCGTCGTGCCTTTCCGGTCGCGAGTTATCTGTCTTATGCATTTGAAAAAATGAATATTGCTGCAGTGCTGCATGACGGTGTGGGGAACCTCAATCCATACCATGCGATCCGGAAGGGGGACATCGTAATCGCCATCACTTTTGCGCCCTATTCACAGGAAACGATCGATCTTGCCGCCTATGCGCATGACGTTGGAAACAAGGTTGTGGCGATCAGCGATTCGCTTAGCGGACCGATGCGCAAAACCGATGCGTTGATGTTATCCGTGTCCGAAGTGGATGTGGGCGCGTTCAGGGCGCTTTCGGCGACGATCTCGTTGGCGATTGCCTTGGCCGTGTCGGTCGGGGCAAAGCGCGAGAAGCTTAGTCATGGAAAATAATTATTGAAAAACAAAAATAATGGAATAAATATTCCATGATATCACCGTAAACGGATGCGATAGACATCCGCATGATCATCCCGAAATCATCGCTCTGCCGATTTACCTGCTCAGATCCTGCAGGCATTTGGCGCGCAGATGGGACGATCATCGCCAATCAAGGCGGCTACGCCAAAGGGAAGGAATATCGGAATGCTTAAAATAGGTTTGTTGGGCGCAGGGCGTATCGGCCAGGTCCACGCGGTGAATATTGTCGCGCATCCGCAAAGTGAACTGGTCGCGGTTTCGGACAAGTTTGATGAGCCTGCCCAGAAGCTTGCAAAGATACATGGTGCCGCTGTTCGCAGCAGTGAAGATATCATTGCAGATCCAGCGATTGATGCGGTTCTGATCGCCACCTCGACCGATACTCATGCAGATTTGCTTGAAGCTGCGACGGCTGCCGGGAAGGCGGTTCTGTGCGAGAAGCCGGTTGATCTTGACCTTAAGCGTGCTTTGGATTGTCTTGCGCGATGTGAGCCTTATGGCAAGCCTGTGATGGTTGGGTTTAATCGTCGCTTTGATCCGAACTTCGCCAGTCTGAAGGCAGCCTTTGACCGAGGTGAAATAGGCAAGGGCGAATTGCTTTCGATCACCTCCTTTGATCCGGCCCCGCCGCCCGTAAGTTATGTGAAGGTTTCGGGCGGCATCTTCCGCGATATGGCGATCCATGATTTTGACATGGCCTGCTGGATGTATGGCGCACTTCCAGACAAAGTTACGGCAATCGGGTCGAGTATCGTTGATCCGGAAATTGGCAAGGCAGGTGACTTTGATACAGCGGTTACGACACTGGAATTCTCCGGCGGGCGCATGGCTGTGATCAAAAACAGCCGCCGCGCGGCGTATGGTTATGATCAGCGTATAGAGTTTCTTGGATCTGAAGGATTGCTTGCGGCGCATAACGTTTTGGAAAATACGGTTGAGAAAATCACCGCTGATGGCGCAACCAAGGCCAAGCCGGAGCATTTCTTCCTTGAGCGCTATGCCAAGGCCTATCAAATTGAATGGAACAGTTTCATTGAGGGTGTTGAGGGATCTGCGGCGCTGCCTGTGACCTTAAAGGACGGCATCAATGCCTTGATCGTTGCCGAGGCGGCTGCATTGTCAGCCCGTGAGGGGCGTAGCGTTGATGTTGCAACAGAAATTCTCGCCTGATCAAACTCTATGCTGATCAGCGCTTGGAAACAGACCGGCACTGCGATGAGTGGTGCCGGTTTTTGTTTGTCGTTTAGGGGACTCTGCTGGGCGAGTCGTTTGCAGACCTGAAAAACGCCACCTGATATCGGCTTAAATTGGCCATGACTGTCCATCCGACCAGATTTGATCACATGGCCGCTGTACGGCGGTTTACTGGCTATTTGTCAAAATTCTGCGCCGCCAATTCAGGGCTATGTCGCAGTGCAATAGAAAAAAAATGTTGATTTAATCAATAAATAGAACAAAAATTCTATTTAACGGTTTCACGGGCTCAACGCAGCCACGCCGACAGATGCAGTAAAGTTGCGTAAAGACGACTGGCTGCAGGAAGAACATATAAGTTCAATGGGAAAATCCCAATATTTCAGCCGACTAGGGAGGCAACAGATGAAAAAGGCGCTTACTGCCATTGCGGCAGCAGCATTTGCATTTGCCGGTTTGTCCGGAACTGCATCTGCAGAAAATGAAAAGTTTGTTCTGATCAGTCATGCACCGGATTCTGATAGCTGGTGGAACGTGATCAAAAACGCGATCAAAGTCGCGGGTGATCAGATGGGTGCGGAAGTTGAGTATCGTAATCCGCCGACCGGTGACCTTGCCGACATGGCGCGTATTGTCGAACAGGCTGCTGCGACCAATCCTGACGGCATCATCGTTACCATCGCTGACTTTAACGTTCTTAAAGGACCGATCACCGACGCCGTTGACAAAGGCATTCCGGTCATCACCATCAACTCGGGCACGCAGGAGCAGTCCGAAGAACTTGGTGCTCTGATGCATGTCGGACAACCGGAATATGATGCTGGCTTTGGTGCGGGTAAACGTGCGGCTGCAGCCGGTGCGAAAAGTTTTGTTTGTGTAAACCACTACATCACCAACCCGGCATCTGTTGAGCGTTGCCGTGGTTTTGCCGACGCGCTTGGTGTCGAGCTTGGCAGCCAGATGATTGATAGCGGCCAGGACCCGTCGGAAGTCAAAAACAAGGTTAGCGCGTATCTGAACGCCCATCAGGATGTTGATGCCGTTCTGACGCTTGGTCCGAACTCTGCCCATCCAACCCTTGCGGCACTTCGTGATGCAGGTCTTGCGGGCGAAATCATGTTTGGCACGTTCGATTTGTCCTCGGAGATCGCCGAGGCGATCAAAGCTGGTGAAATCAACTTTGCAATTGATCAGCAGCCCTACCTTCAGGGCTATCTTCCGGTCGTCATTTTGACCAACTATGCCCGCTATAGCGTCCTGCCGTCCGGTCATATCAACTCGGGCCCCGGGTTCATTACCAAGGACAACATCGCGCAGGTCGAAAAATACGCTGGCGAATACCGTTAAGACTTCCTCCCTCCAAGGGCGTGCCTTTGGCCGCCCTTGGCACCCACCCGTTAGTTAAAAGAGTAATGCCATGTCGGACGAGCGGCTCAAGCAAGTCTCAGCCATTCGCCGTGCCATGATCAGGCCCGAGCTCGGTGCGATCTGCGGTACGATCCTGGTCTTTGTTTTCTTCTTTATGATTGCCGGTGATAGCGGCATGTTTTCCCCGGAAGGCATTCAGAACTGGGGGGTCGTATCTGCCCAGTTTGCCATTATTGCCGTTGGCGCCTGCCTGTTGATGATCGCAGGAGAATTCGATCTTTCCGTTGGATCGATGATCGGGTTTGCAGGGGTAGTGATCGCCATCCTGTCTGTTCAGTGGGGACTGCCAGTTTGGCTGTCGATTATTGCGGCCTTCATCGTTTGCACGGCACTGGGCGCACTAAACGGATTTCTGGTGATCAAAACAGGATTGCCGAGCTTTATCGTTACCCTTGCGTTTCTGTATATTCTGCGCGGCCTGACCATCTGGCTGTCCATTCTGACCACACGCCAAACCATTATTGGCGGCGTAAAGGAAGCTGCTGAAGGTGATCCGCTTGCCTGGCTGTTTGGTGGCGTCATCTTCAAAGGGTTGTTCCAGTGGCTTGGTGATATCGGCGTCATTGATACCTTTACCCGTGGCTCACGCATGGGGCAGCCCGTTGTTGAAGGTCTGCCGATGCTTGTGATCTGGGCGCTGGCTCTGATCATTTTCGGTCACTGGCTTTTGACCAAAACCCGATTTGGTAACTGGATTTTTGCGTCTGGTGGCGATGCGCAAGCCGCGCGGTATGTCGGCGTTCCGGTCAATCGCGTTAAAATCCTGATGTTCATGTTTACGGCCTTTTGCGCAACCGTGTTTGCGACTTGTCAGGTCATGGAATTTGGGTCGGCTGCGGCTGATCGTGGTTTGCTCAAGGAATTTGAAGCCATCATCTGTGTGGTGATTGGCGGAGCGCTCCTGACGGGTGGTTATGGTTCGGTCATCGGTGCGGCATTGGGCGCGCTGATCTTTGGTGTCGTTCAGCAAGGGTTGTTCTTTGCCGGTGCGGAAAGTTCGCTGTTCCGCGTGTTCCTCGGCGGTATCCTGATCTTTGCTGTGATCATGAATACCTATATCCGCCGCATGATTACGGGAGAACGGTAATGAGCACACCATTGATTGAAATGGACAATATCGAAAAGCATTTCGGACCGGTAATCGCGTTGGGTGGTGTTTCCTTCAACGTCATGGAAGGCGAGTGCCACTGTCTTCTGGGTGATAACGGTGCAGGCAAGTCGACCTTCATCAAAACCATGTCAGGCGTACACAAGCCGACCAAGGGTGTCATGCGCGTCAGTGGTCAGGAGACCGTTTTCGACAGTCCGCGTGATGCGATGGAAGCCGGTATCGCCACCGTCTATCAGGATTTGGCAATGATCCCGTTGATGTCGGTGACACGAAATTTCTGGATGGGACGCGAACCGCGCAAAAGCTTTGGCCCATTCAAATGGATCGACTTCAAGCATGCCAACAAGGTGACCTTGGATGAAATGGCATCCATGGGCATCAATCTGCGCGAACCTGAACAGGCGGTTGGCACGCTGTCGGGTGGGGAGCGGCAGACCGTTGCGATTGCGCGTGCTGTGTATTTTGGCGCCAAGGTCCTGATCCTTGATGAACCGACATCGGCTCTTGGAGTGCGCCAGACGTCAAACGTTCTGGCGACCATTGATCGGGTGCGCAAAGCCGGAATTGGCGTCATCTTCATTACGCACAATGTGCGCCACGCGATGGCAGTGGGCGACAGGTTTACGGTTTTGAACCGAGGTCAAACCCACGGCACGGCAAAACGTGGTGAAATCAAACCGGAAGAGCTTCAGGATCTTATGGCGGGCGGTCAGGAACTGGCCGAACTCGAAGGGTCGCTCGGAGGGACGATTTAATGAAGCGGCTTGATGTCATTACAATTGGGCGATCATCCGTCGACCTTTATGGCGCCCAGATTGGCGGGCGTCTTGAGGATATGGCGTCGTTCAAAAAATATATCGGTGGTTCTCCGACCAATATGGCCTGCGGGACTGCGCGGTTGGGGCTTAAGTCTGCGCTGATCACCCGTGTTGGGGATGAGCATATGGGGCGGTTTATCCGCGAAAAGCTGGTTGCCGAGGGTGTCGACGTCCAGGGGGTGATAACTGATCCTGACCGCCTGACTGCACTTGTTCTTTTGGGGGTGCGCGATCAGGAACAGTTCCCGTTGATTTTCTATCGCGAAAACTGTGCCGATATGGCGCTGTGCGAGGATGATATCGATCCTGATTTTATCGCAAGCGCACGTTGTGTGACGGTAACCGGGACGCACCTTTCCCATCCGAAAACCCGTGCGGCCGTTCTTAAGGCTGTCAGGCTTGCCCGTGAAGCAGGTGCCAAGACTGCATTGGATATTGATTACCGTCCTAACCTTTGGGGATTGTCGGGGCATGGGGATGGTGAAAACCGCTTTATTGCCTCGGACGCAGTCACCAAGGAACTACAGGCGACCTTGCATCTGTTTGATCTTATCGTCGGGACCGAGGAAGAATTCCACATTGCCGGCGGTGTTACCGAAACGCTGGAAGCACTGGAAAATGTGCGCGTGGTTTCAAACGCGACGCTGGTTTGCAAGCGCGGACCAATGGGGGCCGTGGCGTTTTCCGACAGGATTGGCAAAAGTCTTGATGACGGTATTTCCGGGCCGGGATTTGCCGTCGATGTTTTCAACGTTCTTGGCGCTGGTGATGGATTTATGTCCGGCCTTCTCAAAGGTTGGTTGAGTGATGAGGATTGGGAAAAATCACTTAAATATGCCAATGCATGCGGGGCCTTTGCCGTGTCGCGCCACGGCTGTACGCCGGCTTACCCAAGTTGGGAAGAGTTGCAATTCTTCTTTGATCGCGGGCTCAAGACCCCGGAATTGCGCAATGACGCGGAGTTGGAGCAAATCCACTGGTCAACCAATCGGACCGGTGAATGGCCGGACATGCGGGTTTTTGCCTTTGACCACCGAATGCAGCTTGAAGACCTTGCAGATGAGCTCAGCGTTTCACGGGATCGTATCGGACCGTTCAAGGAACTTTGTCTGAGTACTGTTCGTGAAGTTTCGGGCGGCAAGGAAGGGTACGGTATTCTGTGTGACCGCCGACTTGGTCGTGATGCGCTTTATGCGGCGGCTGGCACCGGGCTTTGGATCGGACGACCGGTAGAGCTTCCGGGTTCGCGTCCACTTGAACTTGAAATCGGCCCGGATCTTGGCACTGATTTGAGCGAATGGCCGGTTGAACATGTGGTCAAGGTTCTGTGCTTCTATCATCCCGATGATGATGATCAAACCAAGGCCAATCAGGAAGCTACCATTTTGCGTCTTGCCGACGCGGCACGTGGCAATGGATTGGAATTTCTGCTTGAAGTCATTCCATCCAAAGTGCGCGCCTGTGATGATGAAACAACGGCCCGGGTGATTGAACGTTTCTATGAAATCGGGGTTTATCCCGACTGGTGGAAACTTGAACCGATGAAAACGGATACGGCATGGCGCAATGCCTGTGACGCCATCGCCAACAACGATCCGTATTGCCGGGGTATCGTCGTGCTTGGTCTTGATGCGCCCGAGGCGGAGCTTGTCGAGAGTTTCGAGGTCGCCGCACGCTTTAACATGGTCAAAGGCTTTGCTGTTGGACGCACCATCTTTATCGACGTTGCGCGCGACTGGATGCAAGGTACGATGACAGATAATCAGGCCATTGCATCAATGGCTCAAAAGTATCGCGCCCTGTGTGAAACCTGGGACGCGGCACGCAAGAAATCGGGAGGAGCGGAATGAAAACCGTTCGATTAACCGCAGCCCAAGCCATGGTGCGGTATCTGAGTGTGCAGCTTAATCACGATGGCGAAGGTTTTTTCGGGGGCTGTTGGGCGATTTTCGGTCACGGCAATGTCGCCGGAATGGGTGAAGCCCTGCATGGTGCCGGTGACAGTTTCCCGACATGGCGTGGCCACAACGAGCAAGGCATGGCCCATGCGGCGATTGCCTATGCCAAGGCATCAAATCGCAAACGTGCCATGGCGGTGACCACGTCAATCGGGCCGGGTGCGACCAATATGGTGACAGCCGCGGCACTGGCGCATGTGAACCGGTTACCGGTTCTCTTTATACCCGGCGATGTATTTGCCAACCGTGCACCGGACCCTGTTTTGCAACAGATCGAAGATTTCGGGGATGGCACGATTTCAGCCAATGACTGCTTCAAACCGGTCAGTCGGTATTTTGATCGTATTACCCGCCCGGAACAGCTTTTGACAGCATTGCCGCGCGCAATGGCGGTTCTGACAGATCCGGCCGATTGTGGGCCGGTGACCTTGGGGTTTTGTCAGGATGTGCAGGCAGAAGCCTATGACTGGCCAGAAAGCTTCTTTGCGCCGAAAACATGGAAACACCTGCGTCCGCGGGCTGACGTTCAACAAATTGAAGACGCGATTGGCGCGATCAGATCTGCGAAAAAACCGCTGATCATTGCCGGTGGTGGCGTGCATTACGCCCAGGCATGCGGTGATCTGCGTGATTTTGCCCATCGTCACAATATCCCGGTGACCGAAACACAGGCGGGCAAATCTGCCCTGCCTTGGGATGATGATCTCAATATGGGCTCGATTGGTGTTACCGGGGCAAGCAGCGCCAATGCCATTGCCGAGGACGCCGATCTGATCGTTGCGGTTGGCACACGTCTTCAGGATTTCACGACGGGCAGCTGGTCGCTTTTTAAGAACCCCGATCGTCGTATTCTTTCGATCAATGTGGCGGCCTATGATGCGCGTAAACATGACGCGATTTCGGTCGTTGGTGATGCCAAGGTCACACTGGCGGAGCTCACCAACGCGCTGGGTTCGTATCGTGCAGATGCGGTGGATCCGGCACTCAAGAAAAGCTGGATGGATGCCGTTGGGGGCGTCACCGCAGCACCAACAGGAAACGCGCTGCCGACCGATGCACAGGTGATTGGTGCGGTTCAGCGCAGCACAGATGAAAATGCGATTGTTGTTTGTGCAGCTGGCGGTCTTCCCGGCGAACTTCACAAGCTTTGGAAAGCAGCCCGGCCCAATGGCTATCACGTTGAATATGGTTTCTCGTGCATGGGATACGAAATTGCCGGTGGGCTCGGTGTCAAGATGGCCTGCCCGGATCGCGAGGTTGTCGTGATGGTGGGGGATGGATCCTACATGATGATGAATTCCGAGCTCGCGACCAGTGTGATGCTGGGGCATAAGATCATCACTGTGATCCTTGATAATCGGGGCTTTGGCTGTATCAACCGTTTGCAGATGGCGACCGGTGGGGAAAGCTTTAACAATCTGCTTGATACCGCGCGTCATGTTGTGCCCTCGGCAATTGATTTTGCCGCGCATGCCGGTGCGATGGGCGCAATATCTGAAAAGGTGTCTTCGATCACCGAGCTTGAAGACGCCATGGTGCGCGCCAAAGAGGCTAATCGATCCTACGTCATTGTCATTGATACCGATCCGTTGCCAAGCACGGAGGCCGGTGGTCATTGGTGGGATGTCGCCGTGCCGGAAGTATCGGTTCGCCCAAGCGTCAACGAAGCCAGAAAAAATTACGAAGCTGCGCTGAAAAATCAGCGTCCCGGAGGTTAAGAACATGATCCTTTACGGTACCAATCCGATTGCATGGTCCAATGATGATGACCAGACACTGGGTGCAGAAATCAGCCTTGAAACCTGCCTGTTCGAAGCAGGCAAGATCGGGTTTGATGGCATTGAAAAAGGCCACAAAATGCCGACTGAGCCGGCGGCACTTAAAGCAGCCCTTGACCCGCATGGACTGAAGTTCGTTTCGGGTTGGCATTCGCTTAATCTGCTGGTGCATTCGGTCGAAGATGAGAAAAAGGCGATCCAGCCTCATCTGGATCTTCTTAAGGCGATGGGATGTAAGGTTTGCATTGTCTGTGAAACGTCAAACGCCATTCATGGAAATGATGACATGGCACTGAATAACAGCCCGGTTCTGCATGAAGATCACTGGGCGAAGTTTGGCGCAGATATCGAAAAAATCGCGGCCTACTGTGCCGAGCAGGGCATTGATCTTGTGTACCACCATCACATGGGCACGATTGTTGAAACAGCCGATGAAATTCATGCCTTCATGGCCAATACAGGCCCAAAGACCAAGCTTTTGCTTGATACCGGGCATGCCTGGTTTGGCGGGGCTGATCCGGAAGAGCTCGCTGTGCGGTACATGGACCGGGTTGGTCATATCCATTGTAAGAATGTGCGTCCGGCAGTCAGCAAACAGGTTCGTGAAGAGGGGCTTAGTTTCCTTGAAGGTGTCCGCCGGGGTGTGTTTACCGTGCCCGGCGATCGCGAGGGTGGCGTTGCGTTCGAACCGGTTTTGAAAATTGCCGGTGACCACGACTATTCCGGTTGGCTGGTGATCGAGGCCGAACAGGACCCAAATGTTCGCAACCCGTTTGAGTATCAGTCTCTGGGACTGAAATCACTTCGAGATATGGCACGCAAAACCGGACTGGATAAGGGAGAAGCCTGATGGCCAACCTGCTCAGAAAACCAAATGGAACCACAGGCAAGGTCCACGATATCACGGTTGAAAGTGCCAATTGGGGATATGTCGGCTTTGGCCTCTATCACCTCAAGGCCGGTGAGAGTGCAGCCGAAGTAACCGGCGATCGCGAGGTCATTCTGGTTCTGGTCGAAGGCAAGGCGCAGATTTCGGTCGGTGATCAGGATTTTGGTGAGCTTGGCAAGCGTATGAGCGTGTTTGAGCGCATTCCACCAGCCTGTGTGTACGCCCCGAATGACAGTGAATGGCAAGCGGTGGCGACCACGGATTGCACAATCGGCGTCTGCACCGCACCGGGCAAGGGAAATTACCCGGCACGCGTGATCGAGAATATCGAACTGGTGGAACGTGGCAAAGGCGCGAATACGCGCTATATTCACCCGATTGCAATGGAAGAAAAAGACATTGCCGACAGTCTTTTGGTGACCGAAGTCTTTACTCCACAAGGCAATTGGTCAAGCTATCCGCCGCATCGTCATGACGAGGATAACTATCCCGACATGACCTATCTTGAGGAAACATACTACCATCGCCTCAATCCCAAACAGGGATTTGGTTTCCAGCGGGTCTTTACCGAAGATGGCGAACTAGATGAAACCATGGCGGTGTCAGACGGTGATGTTGTGCTGGTGCCCAAAGGCCATCATCCATGTGGCAGCCCTTATGGCTATGAGATGTATTACCTGAATGTCATGGCAGGCCCTATGCGCAAATGGCGGTTTCAGAACCATCCGGACCATGACTGGATATTCCAGCGCGACAGCAAGTGATGCCGTTGTTTGATCCAGGACCCAACGGGGCACACAATTGCAACATGGTGACAAGCCTTGCGGTGCATGTAGTCATGGCTGTGCTTAGCGTGCTTGTGGTGTTCAGCTCCAACATTATGAACGAGGCGACCGAAGTTTCCCCGATTACGGGCATGGCGTGTAGGACCTGGCTCTTTAAGGGCCTGCCAGATTACAAACAACCTGAACGCGGAAGCCCTGCAAAAGCGCGCTATTCAACACCATGCGGGTGGTCGTATTAAAACCGGATTTTGATTTCGAGTGAGGTTTGATATCACCTCGCTTTACGTTGCAAAAGCCACCAGTGGTCTTGGTCGTCGCGGGGGTGAATAACCTTCAACTGCTTGCTTTGTCGGTCAGTTTTGACAAAGCCGCAGGACGTTCATGCCCTGTTGGGTGAAGAACTGGATTTGTTTGCTGATCGCCAATCCGGTGTCAGGTATTTCGCCGTGTTTGTCGTTAGAGAGACTCATGCTGATAAGGGTTGCATCCCGGCGGGCCAGGGCAAGGATGTCGGGTGCCACGTCCTTGTCGTGGAAAATGATATCGGCTGTTTCGATGTTGCCGGCAACGCCGTGCGGGATGTCATAGGCGTTATCGGCACTGATTGTGACGTGCAAGGATTGACCGGATGGCACGGTTGCGCTGCTGCCTTGCGGGACAAAGGTGCGGAGATCATGTGCGAGGTCATCGGGTGTGACTTTGCCAGTGTTGTCCGCGCGCAAGGCGTTTTGGAAAAAACGGGTCCAGAAGCGCTGTCGAGACAAGCTGTCGTTCAAATGTGCGGCCACGGTTTCGCGGGCGTCACGGGCGATCTTGGCGAGGTTTGACAAGGTTGCCGGGAACACGGTTTCAAGTCGTTGCCGTAACATGCGCGCCAGTGCCGGGGCGCAGGCACCCGTCGAAATCGTGATCATGATCGGTGCGCGATCAAGTATGGCGGGCACAATGAAATCGCAATGCGCGGTCTTGTCGACGACATTCAGCAAGATGTTGCGTCGTTTGGTTGCCGCCTTGACCCGCTTGGTCAGATGGGGATTGTCCGTCGCGTCAAACACCATGATCGCGCCGTTAATCATGGTATCGACAAACGGGGCGCGTTCCCAAGTGATCTGACCGGTATTGTGCATCTTTGCAACATCATCGCACACTTCTGGCGCAATCACCGTGATATCGGCGTGACTGCGCAGCAGAAGGCGGAGCTTGCCTGCGGCAACTTCGCCGCCCCCAAGCACAACAACCTTCTTGCCCTGCACTTTCACAAATGCCGGGAAGTAGGCGAATTTTTCGTCCGGCTGATCGGTGGTTGCCCGAGGTGCCGTGGCGTTCAGAGTACTATTCTGCGGCGCGCGGTAATACGTCATCGAGAATCTCCTTTATTTCCGGCAAGCAGGATCCGCATCCTGTCCCGGCCTGAAGCAAGCGGCCGATATCGGTCGCCGTCACGGCATTCTGTTCAGAGATGGCTTTGCTGATTGCGGCCAAGCCAACCGAGAAGCACGAACAAATCAGGCGATCATTGATCGCCCCGGCATCGGGCATCCGCCCGGCCAAAAGCGCGTTGCGTTCAACCGGCGCGATGGCATCCGCACCAAACAGGTTTGAAACCCAGTCACGACCAAGTGCCGGGCGATCAGGGTCGACAAACAGCGCCCCGGTCATGCGATCACCCTCGAGGCGGGCAAACCGATGAACCCCCTTGTTGGCATCGGAATATTCAATGATCTGCTCAACGTCCCTGTTTGCGGCAATCGGCAAAAGGGATTTAAACAGGATCGGGGCATCACCGGCGATTTCGTAAACCATGCTGCCCGGTCCGGTCGCACCCACCCAGTAGGGCAGTTTGGAAAGATCGACCGGTGTGCTTGAAAACAGCAATCCCTGCCATTTGGCGCTAAACGGTTCGAGGGCGACCGGAATATGCTTGCTTTCGGGTTGGCCGGAGTGGGGGTCAACATTGGGGGGCTGTAGTCGACCAATCCCACCCGCGGCCGAGAAGACATCGTTCCAGTGCATCGGAACGAAAACCTGTCCTGGTGTTTGTGCATCCGTAATTGCCACCCGCATCAACGCAGTGCCATGCGGGCTTTTGATCCGTGCGATCCCGCCATCAGCAAGGCCGTAAAGCGCAGCATCCGTTGGGTGAATTTCAAGCAAGGGTTCAGGGCGATGCGCGCTGAGCCGGGCGGCAGTGCCCGTGCGCGTCATGGTGTGCCACTGATCGCGGTAACGACCGCTATTGGCAATCAGCGGATATTCCCGGCTGGTTTGAGATTGCGGGCCACTATGCGTAATTCCAAGCATCTTGGCGCGCCCACTTGATGTGGTGAAGATCCCATCGCCATAAAGGCGGGTTGCGCCATTCGCAGGCTGAGATTTGCGCGAGGCCGGCCATTGAAACGGTGCCATGCTATCGTAGGCCGATTTTCTGGCCTTGTGCCATGAACCGATATCAAAGGCACGTGTGCCATCATTTTCGAATTCCGACAGGGCGGCGTGCTCGGCAAAGATGTCGCTTGGGTCCTTGTATTTGAACGCCTTGGCAAAGCCCATGGCCTTGGCGACTTCGGACATGATCCACCAGTCTGGCTTGGCATTGCCAAGGGCCTCTCGGAACGGACGTTGGCGCGAAATGCGTCGTTCGGAATTGGTGACCGTGCCCGATTTTTCGGCCCAACCGGCAGCGGGGAGTTTGATGTCGGCATGGCGCAATGTATCGGTATCGTTCACCACATCCGAAACAATCACCAAAGGACAGCGCGAAAGCGCAAGCCGTACGCGATCGGCATCCGGAAGGCTGACAGCCGGATTGGTCGCCATGATCCACACAGCCTTGATTTCACCACGCTCAATGGCGCGGAACATATCAACCGCCTTGTATCCTTCGCCCTGTTCAAGAACATCGGATTTCCAGAACCGACGCACGCGATCAACATCAATCGGGTCATTGGGGTTCATGTGGGCGGCCAATTGATTGGCAAGCCCGCCAACTTCGCGTCCGCCCATGGCATTGGGCTGGCCGGTGACGGAAAACGGGCCTGAACCCGGCTTTCCGACGCGTCCTGTTGCCAGATGGCAATTCAGGATCGAATTGACCTTGTCCGATCCGCTTGAGGACTGGTTTACCCCTTGCGAGAACACGGTGACGGTGCGTTCAAAGGCAGCAAACCAGTTAAAGAACGTTTCCAGTTTTCCCAGACCCGAGCCGAGTTCATCAGCGCTTTCATGGGTGTCGAGCCCGCATTTTTCTGCGGTTGTCTCGATATCAGGGCAGTCAGCACGTGCTTCTGCCACGGCGCGTTCGTAGCCGGTCACATGACGGGCCACGTAACGAAGGTCAGTATTGCGGGTTTGATCAAGCCAGGCCAGCAACCCGTTAAACAGGGCAACGTCGCTGCCCGGTTTGATCGGCAGGTGCAGATCGGCAATATCGCAACTTGCCGTCCGCCTGGGATCAATCACGACGATCTTTGTGCCGTGTTTTTCCTTGGCCGCACGCAGGCGCTGGTTTAGCACCGGGTGACACCATGCCAGATTTGATCCGGTCAGAATGACCAGATCGGCGATTTCAAGATCCTCGTAACAGCCCGGCACAACGTCCGCACCAAACGCCCGCTTATGTCCGACTACGGTTGATGCCATGCACAGCCGGGAATTGGTATCGATATGCGGTGATCCGATGAAGCCTTTGATCAGCTTGTTGGCGACATAGTAATCCTCGGTCAGAAGTTGACCCGAGACATAAAACGCCACCGACTTCGGACCATGCTGTTCGATGGTATCGCGCAGGCGCTTTGCCGTTTCGCCAATCGCATCATTCCATGCGACCGGCTTGCCATCGACTTCGGGTTCCAGCAGGCGAATATCGCGCTGTTCCTCGGCCATGATGGTATCGATCAGCGCGGCACCCTTGGAACATATCCGCCCGAAATTGGCCGGATGATCCGGATCGCCGCCGACAGCCCATCCATCACGGGTTGGCGAAATGATCAGGCCACAGCCAACACCGCAATAGGGGCAGGTTGTTTTGACCTCATCCTGCATGGCGCAATCCAGCTTGCAGTTCGGTCAGGCCAACACGGACAATCCCATCAATGACCTGGCATTCCACCTTGGCAGCACAGCCGTCATCGGGTCCCTGTGTCTCGCCGGTTTCAAGCGAGAACACCATGTTGTGCAACGGACAGGTCACGAAATGACCATGGACGATGCCCTGTGCCAGTGGCCCTTGTTTGTGCGGGCAGCGGTCCAGCAACGCAAAGATCTGATCATCAAGCGTTCTGAAAATCGCAATGCGATCCGTTTCGGTTTGCAGGGTGCGTGCCCCTTGCTGCGGGATGTTGGCAGCGGGTCCGACTTCTACCCATGTCAGAGTGTTGCTCATCTGTCTTACTCCGCTGCGACCATCGAAAGGGGGGTGAATTCGTGCGCGTCAACGCCTTCGGATGCGCGTTCTGCCCATGGATCAATCTGCGCTGTTTTCTGACTGATCATGAAGCGTTCAAACAGCGCCTTGCGGTTGGCTTCGTCATCGACGACCCGTTCCTGAACATGTTTCAGGCCGACCCGTTCGATCCATGGGGCCGTGCGTTCAAGGTATCGGGCTTCTTCACGGTAAAGCTGAATAAACGCGCCGCAATATTCCTTGACCTCGTCGTCAGAGGTGACCTTGCACAGAAGATCGGTCGCACGGACATGAATGCCGCCATTGCCACCAACATGCAGGTCCCAGCCACCATCGGTGGCCACAACGCCGAAATCCTTGATGGTTGCTTCGGCGCAGTTGCGTGGGCAGCCCGATACGGCCATTTTGAACTTGTGGGGCATCCAGGACCCCCATGTCATTTTTTCGAGTTCGACGGCCATGCCCATCGACATCTGTGTGCCAAAGCGACACCATTCCTGCCCAACGCAGCTTTTGACTGTTCGAAGCGATTTGCCATAGGCATGACCCGATACCATGCCCGCTGCATTCAGGTCGGCCCAGACAGCCGGCAGGTCTTCTTTTTTGACCCCCAAAAGGTCAATGCGCTGACCGCCGGTAACCTTGACGGTGGGGATTTCGAACTTGTCGGCAACATCGGCAATCGCACGCAATTCACGCGGGTTGGTCAAGCCACCCCACATGCGCGGAATAACCGAATAGGTGCCGTCTTTCTGGATGTTGGCGTGAACGCGTTCGTTGATAAAGCGTGACGCACCGTGATCGACATATTCACCCGGCCACGCCGCCAGCAGGTAATAGTTCAATGCCGGGCGGCAAACATGACAGCCATCAGATGACTTCCATTCCAGTTCCTGCATGACAGCCGGCATGGATTTCAGGTTTTTGGCAATGATCAGACGACGGACGCTGTCATGATCATGATCGGTGCAGGTGCAGATCGGCTTGACCGTCGCGGCCTGATAATCCCCGCCAAGGGTAGCGGCCAACAGGTTTTCAACAAGACCTGAACAGGACCCGCAGGATGCCGATGCCTTGGTATGGCCTTTGACCTCATCAAGGGTGGTCAGGCTCTTTTCACTGATGGCGGCAACGATCGATCCTTTGCAAACGCCGTTACAGCCACAAATCTCTGCATCGTCTGGCAGGGCTGCAACGGCATCAAGAGGGTTTCCAGAAGATCCCGCTGCAAATGCCTGACCAAAGGCAAGTGTGTCACGCAGTTCGGTGACGTCTTCGCCGTCCTTCATCAGCTGGAAATACCAGCCGCCATCGGATGTGTCGCCATACAGGACCGCACCCTTGATCTTGCCGTCTTCAAGAACGATGCGCTTGTAAACGCCGCGACCTGCATCGCGGAAAACGATTTCCTCTGTCTCGCCGCCGCCGGAAAAATCACCTGCGGAAAAGACATCGACACCTGTCACCTTAAGCTTGGTCGAGGTGACCGAACCGGTATAGCCATCAGTTTCGATTTCGGCCATGTGATCGGCCAGCGATTTGGCCATTTCAAACAACGGGGCAACCAGACCATAACATTGACCGCGGTGCTGAACGCATTCGCCAACGGCAAAGATCGCCGGATCACTGGTGGTCATGACATCGTCAACAACGATGCCGCGTTCGACTGCAACACCCGCGTCTGCGGCAAGGCGCCCATTGGGGCGAATGCCAACAGCCATAACCACCAGATCAGCCGGGATCATGCGTCCGTCTTTAAGGCGAACGCCGGTAACATGTTCACTGCCAACGATCTCGGCGGTATCGGCCTCGGTAATCACCGTGATGCCGCGACGTTCCAGTTCTTGCGCCAGAAGATAACCTGCCGACGGGTCAAGCTGGCGTTCCATTACATGGCCTGCCAGATGCAAAACCGTGACATCCATGCCGCGCGATTGCAGGCCAACGGCCGCTTCAAGGCCCAGAAGGCCGCCGCCGATGACGACAGCCGGGCCGCCCTTGGCAGCAGCACCCAGCATGGTGTCGACATCATCGACATCGCGGAAGGTGACTACGCCGTCAAGCTTGTGACCGGGAACCGGGATGATGATCGGATCAGAACCGGTTGCCAGCAAAAGCTGGTCATATTCAGTTTCGGTTCCGCTTTTGGAAATCACCACTTTGCGGTCGCGGTCGATCTTGATCACCGGGTCACCGGAATAAAGATGGATGTTGTTTTCGGTGTACCATTCCGGGCTGTTGATCACGATTTCGTCGAAATCCTTTTCGCCAGACAGCAGTGGCGACAGCATGATGCGGTTATAGTTCACGCGCGGCTCGGCACCGAAAACGGTGATGTCATATTTGTCTGGTGCGCGGTTCAGGATTTCTTCAACGGTCCGCATGCCGGCCATGCCGTTGCCGATGACAACCAGGCGGGCTTTGGCGGTTCGTAATGCAGCAGTGACGTGGTTCATTTGTCTCTGGCTCCTCGTCGCGGGATGCGAATTGGCACAAAAAAACGCCCGATGCGGCCTGCCCTCAAAAGAGGCATTTCGCAACGGACGTCGTTATCCGGTGAACCCGTCTTTGGATTCTTTATACATACAATCGGCTTTTTCGCCGGAGCCGCAGGCGACACTGCCCGCGCTCTTCCTTCAATATATTCAAGTGCCGTGCCAGAATTGAAATTTGAGAAAATTATCTTTTAACAAACTGAAAATATTGATGAAAAGACTTGTCCGGCAGATTGGGGAATTTGGCTGAATTCATTAAAATGTTCAAAAAATAGTCACTGCGAGAAGTGAGTGATTTAAATTTGTGCAAAAAATAGTCATTTTGGCGCCCTGAAAAACATTCTGTGCAGATGCGGTCGTCAAATTATGATTATTTTCAACGATTTGATGGAATTGTCCCGCATCGCGGAAGAACTGGCGCGGTGTTTGCAATACCGGTTTCGTGTGAGCAGCTTTGACGAAAGCATTCCCAATGACGGGTGGCTCACAGTTCTTCGTCCAACGGCGGACGATCAGACGTTTGGAACAGCAGCGCGATGAGCGCGCAGCCTTTCCGATACGAATGACGGGCCGCCTGCGGACATCTTCCAGATGAAGCATGAGGCCCATGGGGAAAAACCGTCGGTCGTACAAAGCAAACATCAAGCTCTGCGCGACCTAAACGAAGGGCTTCAATGTTATGGAAATCAAGAACAAGGCTACACGCATAAATCTATTCAGTCTCAAGACTGTCCAGATGCGTACTTTCCACCTCACCTGGCTTTCATTTTTCCTGTGCTTCTTTGGCTGGTTCGGGATCGCACCGCTGATGCCGCTGGTGCGCGATGATCTGGGTCTTAGCAAAAGCGAAATCGGCAGTACCATCATTGCCTCTGTCGCGATTACGGTTCTGGTCCGGCTTTTGATCGGACCGCTCTGCGACAAGATCGGCCCGCGCAAGACCTATACCGGTCTTCTGGTGCTGGGGTCGCTTCCGGTCATGCTGATTGGTCTTGCCGACAGTTATGAAACCTTCCTGCTTGCCCGTCTGGCCATTGGCTCAATCGGCGCATCCTTTGTCATCACGCAGTATCATACCTCCATGATGTTTGCGCCAAACGTTGTCGGTACGGCCAATGCCACGACGGCGGGTTGGGGTAACCTAGGCGGTGGCGTGACCCAGATGGTCATGCCAGCAATCCTTGCGATGGTTCTTGGTTTTGGCGTGGCTGAAACCATGGGCTGGCGTCTGGCGATGGTGTTCCCGGGTGCAATCATGCTGGTTGTTGCCGTGCTGTACTGGGTCTTCACAACCGATTGCCCGGAAGGCAACTATGCCGACATGCGCAAAAGTGGCGCGCTTAAGCCGGAAGACGATACTGACGGTGCCGCCAAGGGCATGATGGCGGCCGTTTCCGATTACCGTGTCTGGGCATTGTTCCTGGTGTATGCCGCCTGCTTTGGTGTCGAACTGACGATCAACAACATTGCGGCGATCTATTTCTTCGACAAGTTCGAGCTTTCATTGGCAACCGCTGGCATGATTGCCGGTCTGTTTGGTTTGATGAACATCTTTGCCCGTACGTTGGGTGGTGTGTTCTCTGACAAATTTGCTGCCAAGGGTGGCCTTTCGGGTCGTGTGAAATTCCTGTTCATGGCACTGTTCATCGAAGGCGTCGCACTTGTTGCCTTCTCGCAGATGGAAGCACTGGTTGTGGCCGTTTCGGTGATGATCGTCTTCTCGCTGTTTGTTCAGATGTCAGAAGGTGCGACCTTCGGGATTGTGCCGTTCGTCAACCGCAGGGCGCTTGGCTCTGTTGCCGGTATTGTCGGTGCGGGCGGTAATGCTGGTGCGGTCGCAGCGGGCTTCCTGTTCAAGTCCGAAGCACTTACCTATCAGGAAGGTCTTCTGTATCTCGGTCTGGCAGTGATCATCTGCTCGTTCGCGGCTTTGGCTGTCCGGTTCTCGGCGGAAACCCAGGCCGAAGAAAAGGCGCGTTTCGATGCAGCACAGTCAGAACGTTTCGGGACTTCGGGTACAGCGCAGCCGGTTCCGGCTGAATAAGATACGCTGTTTGATATGATCTTTTCGGGATGCGGTCGGAACCGCATCCCGAAACCAATAATCCGGACCCGTAAACGGGACGGAGCATATAAAAAATATCTCAGAGAGGCGCAGCCATTTCAGGCTGTCAGGGAGTTAGGGTTAGTTGGTGAAGCTGGAAGAATTCAATATTCTGGTGATTGACGAAAATCCGGACCGTGCGGCGATTGTCGAACGTGGTCTGGTTGAAAGCGGCTATACCCGCGTGGCCCGTATTGGCACGTCCCACAATCTGGTCGAACGCATCCAGGCGTTGGCGCCAGACATCATCATCATCGATCTTGAAAACCCCGACCGCGATACGCTTGAACAGATGTTTCAGGTGTCACGCGCCATTGCACGCCCGATTGCGATGTTCGTTGATCAAAGCGACGCATCCATGATCCACGAGGCGGTGTCGGCAGGTGTCAGTGCCTATGTGGTTGATGGCCTGCGTCAGGACCGCATTCGCCCGATTGTCGAAATGGCGATTTCACGGTTCAACGTCTTTGATCAGCTGCGCCGCGAACGTGATGAAGCACAGGCAAAGCTCAATGAACGCAAACTGATTGAACGGGCCAAGGGCATCCTGATGAAAGAAAAAGGTCTGTCCGAAGAAGATTCTTATGCGCTGCTGCGCAAAAACGCCATGAAGCAAAATCGCAAGATTTATGAAATCGCCCAAAGCGTCATCACGGCGTTTCAGTTGGAGTTTTGATGGATGGCTAACAAGGTTCGTCTCGGTTTTGTTCCACTGGTCGATTGTGCCATTCCGGTGGTGGCACGTGCCATGGGGTTTGCCCAGCAGGAAGATATCGATCTGGAACTGGTCCGTGAAATGTCATGGGCAGCCATTCGTGACAAACTTTCCTTTGGTATGTTTGAAGCAGCCCACCTTTTGGCGGGGATCCCGATTGCCGCACGCCTTGGGCTTAGCGGCTTGCCGGTTCAAAATATCGTCGTGCCGATGGCGTTGGGCCGTGGTGGTAATGCGATTACGGTCTCGACCCAGCTTTATCAACGTATGTTGGAGGCCGACACGAATGCGATGCTTGGTCCGCGCGGGCGGTCGGCAAGGGCGCTTAAAAAGGTCATTGATGAAGACAAGGCCGAAGGGCGGCCGATCCTGTCTTTTGCCACCGTGTTTCCGTTCTCAAGCCATAACTATGAGCTTCGCTACTGGATGGCGGCAGCAGGCATTGATCCGGACATGGATGTGAATATCGGCGTGATTGCGCCGCCACGCATGTTTGACAGTTTGCGTAATGGCTGGGTTGACGGCTATTGCGTGGGCGAACCTTGGAATCAGCGCGCAGTCTTTCACGGCGATGGTGTGATTGTTGCGCTTAAGGATGATATCTGGTCACGAAGCCCGGAGAAGGTTTTGGGCCTGCGTGAAGACTGGGCGCAAGGCAATCCGGAACTTGTTTCGGCACTTGTCCGTGCGCTTGTCCGCGCGGCTGAATGGGCCGATCAACCTGGCAACCGTGTTGAGCTGGCCCATATACTGTCTGAGGAGGCCAATGTCGGTGCGCCATTCGAAGTGCTGAAGGCATCGCTGAGCGGTAAGCCGGTGTTACGTCCGGGGGAGCCACCGATAGATCTTCCTGACCGCCACGTTTTTTACCGCTACACCGCAACTTTCCCGTGGTTGTCACAGGGCCGCTGGATTGGTGAACAAATGAAGCGTTGGCGACAAATTCCCCAAGACACGGATCTTAAAGCCGTCATTCCCGATGTCTTCCGACCGGACCTTTATCGAACGGCAGTTGCCGGGCTGGATGTTCTGGTTCCGCAGGATGACTGGCGCGTCGAAGGTGCCGCAGACGCACCGGATCGATCACTTGTTGGTATGGATCAATTCCTTGATGATACTATTTTCAAGGCTGAGTTCTGAGCCGACAGGTGGATTTACCCGCACTGAAAATCTGATGAATGCCGCTGACTGGTTCAGGGCACAAAACTGTGCCGGGCGTAGAACCGGTTGAGTTCGCTTTGCGTCGACGCCTGGCCGCAGAATGTTTCGACATAGCCGGGAATGCGTGCCATGCGCACGGCCAGATCTTCGTTTGCTTTCATCGAGATATAGCCGATCTGTACCAGATAGATCGCACGGGCGCGGACGTCGGCCATGCGTTCTTCCTGTCCAAAATGGATGAACAGTTTGGCAAGCGCATCAAGGCGTTGCTGATCGGCCTTTTCAATCTCGGCCCGGACATCGTCGGACTGCATCGACCAGCTGCGTACGGCAAATTCAAGACGCGAGTCAAACAGGTCGGGCATCAGCCAGCAGTCGATGATGTTCAGCATCGCTTCCGAGACGGTTTCGGCATAGGCCTCTGTCTGTTTGATCAGATTACCGGTGTTTTTTTCGCGCCACAGATCAAGTAACGCGCCGAGCAATTCCTTCCGGTCCTTGAAAAACCAATAGAAGCTGGTGCGTGACAGGCTGAGGCGCTTTGCCAATGGCTGAATCTTCACACCATCCACCCCGGTTTCAATCAGGGCGTCATAGGCAGCGTTCAGCCAGATCTCGGCCGATCCGCGCCATCCACTATTTTGCCCGGAGCTGGTTTGTCCGGCGGTATTTTCAATCTGTTCTTCCATGGATCTGTCCTTAGCAAACTGCCCGAGTCCGGACAAGCACAGTGTACATCAATGTATCTGAAATATACACTAGTGAACTTAAAATTGACATAACTGTACATTTCTGGATATCGTCATAGGCAGAGAGTCCAAACCCGGAGCCCCGCACATGTCCAACGACCCGCTTCTTCAGCCCTATCAGCTTAAACATCTGACGCTGCGCAACCGCATCATCATGACGTCGCACGAACCGGCCTATCCCGAGGATGGCATGCCCAAGGACCGTTATCGCGCCTACCATGTGGAGCGTGCCAAGGGTGGGGTTGCCATGACCATGACGGCAGGATCGGCCGCCGTGTCCAAAGACAGCCCGCCGGTTTTCAACAACCTGCTGGTCTGGAAAGACGAAGTCGTTCCGTGGATGAAGGACCTGACCGATGCGGTGCATGAACAGGGTGCCGCGGTTATGATCCAGCTGACCCATCTTGGCCGTCGCACGCGTTGGGACAAGGCAAACTGGTTGCCGGTGGTCTCCCCGTCGCACAAACGCGAAGCTGCCCACCGGGCCTTCCCGAAAAAGATGGAAGACTGGGATATCGAACGCATCATCAAGGATTATGCCGATGCGGCCGAACGCATG
This sequence comes from Thalassospira indica, assembly GCF_003403095.1. Lineage (NCBI taxonomy): Bacteria > Pseudomonadati > Pseudomonadota > Alphaproteobacteria > Rhodospirillales > Thalassospiraceae > Thalassospira > Thalassospira indica. Next base: position 1,290,838 of record NZ_CP031555.1, read on the forward strand.
AAGGCAGGCGGTATGGACGGGATCGAGCTTCAGGCCTATGGCCATCTGATGGATCAGTTCTGGTCGCCGCTGACCAACGAGCTTGATGGTCCTTATGGCGGCAGCATCGATAACCGCCTGCGCTTTACCTTTGATGTGCTGACTGAAATTCGCAAACGGGTTGGGCCGGATTTCATTGTCGGTGTGCGTTATACCGGTGATGAAGACCTTGAGGGTGGATTGACCAAGGAAGACGGCCTGTCTATTTCCAAGCGGCTTAAAGACAGTGGCATGGTCGATTTCCTCAATGTCATTCGCGGGCATATCGATACGGACGCCGGTCTGACCGATGTGATTCCGATCCAGGGCATGGCGAACTCGCCGCATCTGGATTTTGCCGGTGAAATTCGCGCCGCCACAGATTTTCCGACATTCCATGCTGCCAAGATCCCCGATGTCGCGACTGCACGCCATGCGATTGCATCGGGCAAGGTTGATATGGTCGGCATGACGCGCGCGCACATCACCGATCCGCATATTGTCCGTAAGATTATTGAAAAGCGCGAAGATGAGATCCGCCCGTGCGTCGGGGCCAACTATTGCCTAGATCGCATCTATCAGGGCGGGTCGGCCTATTGCATCCATAACGCCGCCACCGGGCGTGAGCTTTCGATGCCCCAAATCATCGAGGCGGCTGAAACCCGCAAGAAGGTCGTGATTGTCGGATCCGGCCCGGCCGGGATGGAAGCCGCCCGTGTTGCCGGCGAACGTGGTCATGAAGTTGTTGTCTATGAAGCCGCCCCCAATCCGGGCGGACAGATCCGCCTGACCGCGCAGAATGAACGCCGCCGCGAAATGATCAGCATCATTGAATGGCGTATGGCTGAATGCACCCGACTTGGCGTGAGTTTTCATTTCAATACCTGGGCAGAGGCCGACACGATTACGGCCGAAAACCCCGATGTCGTCATCATCGCCACCGGCGGCATGCCCGATACCGAAGTCCTGTCAAAGGGCAATGATCTGGTCGTGTCGACCTGGGATATCATTTCGGGCGACGTCAAGCCGGGGACCAATGTTCTGGTCTATGATGATGCCGGGGATCATGCCGGTTTACAGGCAGCCGAACTGATTGCCCAAAGTGGTGCCAAGGTCGAAATCATGACGCCGGATCGGTCATTCGCGCCCGAAGTCATGGCGATGAACCTTGTGCCCTATATGCGCAGCATGCAGAAGCTTGATACCACCTTTACGGTGACCTATCGCCTTGAAGCGGTGGAGAAGCAGGGCAACCAATTGGTCGCCCATGTTGGCAGCGATTATGGCGGGGTTACCAAGCAACGCATTGTTGATCAGATCGTGGTCAACCACGGCACCATTCCGCTTGATGATATCTATTTTGATCTCAAGCCCGGCTCATCGAACCATGGCGAAATGTCGCATGACGACCTTCTGGCCGGAAAACCACAATCAGTTGTCCGCAATCCCGATGGGGCCTATCAACTGTTCCGGATTGGCGATGCGGTATCGGCACGCAACACCCATGCGGCGATCTATGACGCACTGCGTTTGTTAAAAGACGTCTGATGCGTACGGCAAGCGTGGCTATGTGTCGCGCTTGCCATTTGCCTTCCTGTCAGGCGGCGTTTATCAACCAGTCGACAAAGATGCGGGCCTTTTCGGATGCGCGCGGATGGACGCGTAGATAAAATCCCATCGGCGACGGAATTTCGTCAGGCACAAGTTTGATCAGGCGTCCGTCTTCCAGCAGTGGCCCAACCAGTTCGTCCCAGCCAAGCACCGCACCGACATCATCCTGCGCGGCCTGAAGCGCAATCGTGTAATTGTTGAGCTTGAAGCTGCGGCCCTTTGGGGCCGGGCGTCCCAATGCACGGAACCAGTCGGTCCATGTTGTCCAGTCCGTTTCCTCGTTATGCAGGTGGATCAGGGGTGCACGCAAAAGATCATCAATCGTTTCGATGTTTTGTTCGGCCTTAAACGCCGGTGTGCCGATGGCGGCCACGCGATCCTGAAACAGTTTGTAGTATCCGTCCGCCCCGTCATCGGGGTTGCTGTAATGGATGCTAAGATCGCAATACCCAGTCATGCCCGGTACATCCGAGACAATTTGCGACACCGTGATATTGGGATGAATTTTCCAGAAGGCGGCAATTTTTGGCGTAAGCCAAAGTGAACTGACAGCGGTTGTCGTCCGGATTGTGACATCAACCGTTTCGGGTTGATCGCGCAACTGAATGACCGTATCGGAAATGGTTTCAAAGCCCCTTTGCAGGGCGACGAGAAGGAATGCACCTTTCTCGGTCAGCTCCACGCCCCGGTTGCGGCGAATGAAAAGGGCGCTGCCAATATCGGTCTCAAGTGCCTTGATCTGATGGCTTACAGCCGCTGGCGTGACATTAAGTTCTGCCGCCGCATCCTTGAAGCTCATGTTGCGGCCCGCCGCCTCAAAGCAGATCAGGGCGTTTATTGAAGACAGATCATATGGGCGGGCCAACGGCCTCTCCTGAAAACAGCACCGGGTAACTTCTGTGAGTTTTTCAGATTAGCTGAGCTAAACCAAGATGAAAATTAATGCCGTTGCAAATCATGGCATGAAGTTCACACTTTTGGTTGCTTCCAACCATCAAGAAACGGATTTCCGCCATGCCCGTTATGCCGCATTCAGTCCAAGATCTTTTGGCGCGTCGCGTTCCCGGATATTCCCTGGAACAGCCGTTCTATACGGATCAGTCGATCTTTGAGCTCGACCTTGAAAACATTCATTACAAGGAATGGTTGTTTGCGATCCCGGCATGCGAAATCCCCAAGGCGGGCGATTACGTCATTTATGAAGTCGGTGCTTATTCCGTTGTGATCGTGCGCGGCAATGATCAGGTCGTGCGGGCATTTCACAATTCATGCCGTCATCGCGGGTCGGTTCTGTGTAAAACCAAAAAGGGCCGGAATCCAAGGCTGGTTTGCCCGTATCACCAGTGGACCTATGACCTTGATGGCAAGTTGCTTTGGGCGCGTGATATGGGTCCGGATTTTGATAACTCAAAATTCGGGTTAAGCCCGGTTCATTGCCGGGTTATCCACGGGTTGGTTTATATCTGCCTAGCTGAAAACGCGCCGGATATCGAACCGTTTGCCAAGGCTGCAGAACAATACCTTGCACCGCACGATCTGGAAAATTCCAAGGTCGCGTTTGAAAGCACGATCATCGAAAAGGCCAACTGGAAGCTGGTCTGGGAGAATAATCGGGAATGTTATCATTGTGGGGGGAACCACCCATCCCTGTGCCGGACCTTCCCGGAAGATGCGCGTGCGATCGGCAGTACGTCCGATGGTGTTGTGGCCAGTGTGCTTGATGATCATGTCGCCCGCTGCGAGGCGGTCGGCGCGCCATCTGCTTATCAGATGGCTGATAGTGGTGAATGGCGTCTGGTGCGTGTGCCGCTTTTGGGGGAAGCAGAAAGCTACACGCTTGATACCAAGGCAGCTGTCAGCCTGCCGAACTCCAGCATCCCGTTCAAAAATGCCGGATCGCTTTTGAAGTTCCATTATCCATCGACCTGGAACCATTTCCTGTCTGACCATGCGCTTGTTTTCCGTGTAACCCCGATCAGCCCGATGGAAACCGAAGTCGTCACCAAGTGGCTTGTGCACAAGGACGCGGTTGAAGGCCGTGACTATGATCTGAAACGACTGACCGAAGTCTGGCTTGCGACAAATGCCGAAGACAAGGAAGTGGTCGAAAACAATCAGCGTGGCATTGCGACACCAGCCTACAAGGTCGGTCCGTATTCCGAAATCCACGAAGCCGGTGTTGCCCAGTTTGGCAACTGGTATGCGAAAACCCTGTCTGACAGGCTGACCGAAACCAGATTGATCGCGGCGGAGTAGGGCGATGTCTGTGATCGAGAAACCTAAACTTGCCTTCTGGTCGGATGCTGAGGAACTGGAATGTGTTTCGTTCCTGCCAGAAGCCCCCAATGTCATGACGTTCTGCTTCCAGTCGGTGTCGGGCGCGTTGTTCAGCTATGACCCCGGGCAGTTCTTGACGTTGGAGCTCCCGGTGCCGGGTGGGCCGCTTTATCGGACCTATACGATTTCATCTTCGCCATCGCGGCCGACATCCTTGACCGTCACGGTCAAGGCGCAGGCGGGGTCGGTCGGTACGCGCTGGATGCTGGATCATTTGCGTCCGGGCATGCGCATTCGGGCCAAGGGACCGGCTGGAAGCTTTTCACTGGTTAATCATCCGGCGAATAAATACCTGTTCATTTCGGCGGGCTCGGGCATCACACCGATGATGTCGATGACGACCTATCTTTATGATGCCGGGCGTGATCCCGACATTGTATTCGTCAATTGTGCAAGGCGCCCGTCCGAAATCATCTTTCGCGAACGCCTGGAACACAGCGCATCGCGGATCAACGGCATTTCCCTGAAATGGGTGGTTGAGGAAGAAGATTCCTACAAGCCATGGACCGGGTATCTTGGCACCTTCAATCAGTTGATGTTGGGCCTGATGGCGCAGGATTATCTGGAACGCGAAGTGTTCTGTTGCGGGCCGGAACCCTTCATGCAGGCCGTGCGCGAGGTGCTTGTCGGGCTTGGCTATGACATGGAACGTTATCATCAGGAAAGCTTCCATGCGCCGACAATTGATGTTGAAGACGTGCCCGATGATGTTGTCCCGGATGAGGAGAGCAAGGCGGTCATCGCATTCACGGCATCTGGCATCACCGCCAATTGCACGCAAACCGATACCGTCCTTGCTGCGGCACGTACCGCAGGGCTTGTAATCCCGTCAGGCTGTTCGATGGGGATTTGCGGAACCTGCAAGGTGCGCAAGACGCAGGGCCAAGTTCACATGGTCCATAATGGCGGGATAACTGACGACGATATCGAAGAAGGTTATACTAATTCGAAATAAAGTAAGCGAATATTACCCGGAGATATAAGCCAAATCCGGATGGCCAAAAAACGATTTCAATAGTCGTGGCAATTTTTGCAAACGTCGAAGCTGCCGGTAAACAGTGCTCCGAAGTTGTTCTTTGCTGTTAATGATCTTTTTACCGACGTGATGGTATTTGATATAGCCCCAAACAGACTCGTCAGGATTCAGCTCCGGCGAGTACGGCGGCAGGAAGAACAACCTGAGCTTGCCGTCGAGACTCTCAACATAGTCTCGAACCCGACGAGCATGATGAACCGGGTGGTTATCGAGGATCAGGAAAACCGGCTTGTCAACGTCTTGCACCAGAGCCTTGAGGAAACCAAGAAACGCATCGGTGTTCATGTTGCCCTGAATGGTCTTAAAGCGAAGCTCGCCGCGAGGCGAGATGGCCGAGATCAGATTGATGCTGAAGCGACTGCCCGTATTACGGATGATCGGAGTTTCACCCCTGGGTGCCCAGGTGGTGCCACTGTGATAATCAGACCGAATGCTGGCTTCATCGCCGAAATAGATGGTGGCGCCGACTTTTTTTGCTTCCTTGCGAATTTCCGGGTAGGTCTCTTCTTTCCATTGTTTCACGGCCTCTGGCTTTTGCTGGTAGGCCCGATGCAGGGGTTTCTGAGGCGTCAGCCCCAGGTTTCGAAGCAGACGACCGACCGAGACATCGCTTAACCGGACGTTGAACTTTTGCCGGATGAGCTCACGCACTCGGCCCCGAGTCCACAGGGCAAAATCAAACTTCAACTGGTCCGGCGTAAAGGTCGTTATCCAGATATACAGCTCCCGGATCTGAGCACCGCTCAGTTTCTTGGGACGACCGGAAATCTGCTTGGCCTTGAGCGCGTCAAAGCCACCCTCGCGGTAGGCAGCCAGCCATTCATAGATTCGTGCTCGGCTCATCCCCAGCGCTTTGATGACGACTTCTGGACTCTCGCCATCCATGACCCGTTGAACGGCGCGAACGCGAATGGCTTCTAATGTTTTGTGATCAAGTTTACGACCGTCATCGTGGCGCATGTGTGTAAATATCCGATAAGCTTGGCGAACGGAGCCTACATTATAAATGATGTTCGCTTACTTTCGAACCCATTAGTATCTTGGCCTGTTGTTCAAACCCGATCGGGCAGGTCACCATTGATGCCTGATCAGGGCAGGGGCGTTGGCACAGTATTTCTGTATTCCGTCGGGTTCATGCCGATTTCGGCCTTGAAGGCATGAATGAAGTGCGATGCATCGCAAAAGCCGGTACTTAGCGCAATCTGGGTCGTGGTCTTGTTTGGCTCAGCAAGTAGCTTTTTGGCCGCATCAATCCGGATACGCAGTGCCGCGCGAGACGGTGAAATGCCAATGTCAGCATGAAACGCGCGTTCAAGCTTGCGGCGCGTTACACCAAGTTTTTCGGCCAGTTTGGCAATTGTTTCTGGCGACTCAATATTCTGGCGCATCCGCAACAGCGCCTTTTTGACCAGTGCGTCTCTGGCAACTAGATCGGTCTGAAAGCCCGGTTGCGGGTTTTCGCCGGTCATGGCCTCGTTGATGATCATGATGCTGAGGCTTTTGGTTGCGGCCGTGCGCCCGATGTGTTTTTCCACTACCCAGGCAGCGAGATGGGCCGTGCCGTGCCCGCCCGAACAGGTCAGGCGATCCCGATCAACAACGAAAATCTGATCGGAAACCGGTTGGGCTGCCTCGAAGCGTTCGACAAATTCGTCATGGTGAAACCAACTGACACAGCAACGATAACCTTCAAGAAGCCCTGCCTCATAAAGTGCGAAAACCCCGGTGCACAAGCCGATCAGGTTCTTGCCCTGCGCCGCAGCGGCCTTGAGATAAGCAATGCAATCAGGTGAGAACCCGCCTTGTTCTTGAATTAGGCCGCCGACAACCACGATATAGTCGTAGTCACTGGCATTGCGCAGGCGCGTGTCGGGCTGGACCTTGACCCCGCAACTTGATCGCACCGGGTTCATGGTATCAGACAGCACTGTCCAGTCGCAGTGAATGGGCCGCGAACGGTCCGCTTCATCAGCCGACAGGCGCAAAACATCGACAAAGCTTGCAAACGCTGTCAGCGTGAAATTATCCGCCAGCAGAAAGGCGACACGAAGGCGCTTTTTTACTGGGGTTTTGCCAAGGTCAGAACGCGGGTTCGAAAAAGAGTTCATGGCAAAAATATACAATGAATTTGTCGCAATTATCCAGTCCGTAAAACAAGGACATTGATAGAGTTCCGGCAATGGTAAATCGGGGGATCGTATAATCATGACCCATTTTTCTGCGCTATCGCTTATCAAGAACGCCCTTAGCGACCAAAAAAACTGGGAGCCGCAATGGCCCGACAGTGAGCCGAAGGCCGAGTACGATGTCATCATCGTCGGCGCGGGTGGGCATGGTCTTGGTGCGGCCTATTATCTGGCCAAGGAACACGGCATCACCAATGTGGCCGTGATCGACAAGGGGTGGCTTGGCGGTGGCAACACCGGTCGTAACACGACGATCATTCGGTCGAACTATCTCTATGACGAAAGCGCCAAGCTTTATGATCACGCACTTGATCTGTGGGATGGGCTGAGCCAGGAACTGAACTACAATGTCATGTATTCGCAGCGCGGCGTTCTGATGCTTGCGCATAACGTTCATGATGTTCAAAGCTTCCAGCGCCATGTTCATGCAAACCGCCTGAACGGTGTGGATAACGTCTGGCTGTCCAAGGAAGAAGCCAAGGAATTCTGCCCGCCGCTCGATATCTCGCCAAATGCGCGCTATCCGGTCGTCGGTGCTGCCCTTCAGCGTCGCGCGGGCACGGCACGCCACGATGCGGTGGCATGGGGTTATGCCCGTGGGGCGGCGGCACGTGGTGTTGATATCATTCAGAACTGCCCGGTAACCGCCATTCGCCGTGGCCCGGATGGTCGTGTGACCGGTGTTGAAACCGCCAAGGGCTTTATCGGCGCGAAAAAGGTTGCTGTTTCGGCGGCTGGTCATACCTCGGTCGTGATGGATACAGCGGGTGTTCGCATGCCGCTTGAAAGTTATCCGCTGCAGGCGCTGGTATCCGAGCCGGTCAAGCCGATCTTCCCCTGTGTTGTCATGTCCAACAGCGTGCACGCCTATATCAGCCAGTCTGACAAGGGCGAGCTCGTTATTGGATCGGGCACTGATCAGTACACCAGCTATTCCCAGCGTGGCGGTCTGCCTTTGATCGAGCACACGGTTGCTGCGATCTGCGAGATCTTCCCGATCTTTAGCCGCATGCGCATGCTGCGTAAATGGGGCGGTATTGTTGATGTGACCCCGGACCGTTCGGCCATTCTTGGCAAGACGCCGGTGCCGGGTCTTTATGTCAACTGCGGCTGGGGCACCGGCGGGTTCAAGGCGACCCCGGGTGCCGCCCACACACTGGCATGGACCGTGGCAAAGGATGATCCCCACCCGGCCAACGCGCCCTTCACTCTTGAACGTTTCAGCACCGGTCGTCTGATTGACGAAGCCGCTGCTGCCGCTGTTGCGCACTAAGGAGACCGGACATGCTTCTGATCCATTGCCCCTATTGCAATCAGACCCTGCCGGAACTGGAATTTACCTATGCCGGTGAAGCCCATATCGCACGTCCGGCCGATCCGTCGTCGGTCAGTGACGAAGAATGGCGCGACTTCCTGTTCATCCGTACCAACGTGAAGGGCCCGCATTATGAACGTTGGCGCCACTTCCATGGCTGTGGTCGATATTTCAACGCTGTGCGTGACACCGTCAGTGACCGGTTCCTGATCACCTATAAAACCGATGATCCCCGTCCTGAACTGTCCAAATTGTTGGAGAAATCGAAATGAGCAGCTTCCGCGTTTCCGGGCGTGGTCGCGTCGATCACACCCAACCGATCCAGTTCACCTTTGATGGCAAGAAAATCAAAGGTTTCAAAGGTGATACCGTGGCATCGGCCCTGCTGGCCAATGGCATCCACCTTATGGGCCGTTCGTTTAAATATCACCGCCCGCGTGGTGCCGTGACCGCCGGTTCCGAAGAACCAAATGCACTTGTTGGCACGCGCCGTGGTCCGGGCCGGTTTGAGCCGAACACTCGTGCGACTGTTCAGGAAATCTGGGACGGTCTTCAGGTCAACAGCCAGAACCGTTATCCCAGCCTGTCCTTTGACATTGGTGCGATCAACGACAAGGCCTATATGCTGTTTTCGGCCGGGTTCTATTACAAGACCTTCATGTGGCCGAAATCCTTCTGGGACAAGGTTTATGAGCCGTTCATTCGTGCGGCGGCTGGTCTTGGCGTTTCGCCGACCGAACCCGATCCGGATCACTATGCATCGCGTTACCTGCATACCGATGTTCTGATCGTCGGTGCCGGTCCTGCCGGTCTTGCAGCGGCCCTGTCGGCGGCCCGTGCCGGATCGCGTGTGACCCTTGTTGATGAAAACCCCGAAGCCGGTGGATCGCTTCTGTCCGAGCCGTCTGCTCAGATCGAAGACATGTCGGCATGGGACTGGGTTGGCAAAACTGTCGCCGAACTCAAAGAGCTTGACGTCAAGCTGATGACACGCACGACCGCAATTGGCTACTACCACCAGAACATGGTTGGTCTGTGCGAAAAGTTGACCGACCACCTTGCTAGCCCGGACGGCGAAACCCCGCGCGAACGCATGTGGCGTGTCCGTGCCAAGCAGGTTGTTCTGGCGCAAGGTGCACTTGAAAAACCACTGGTCTTTGATGGTAACGATCGCCCGGGCGTGATGCTGGCCGGTTCTGCCCAGACATACCTGAACCGGTATGGCGTGCGGGTTGGTGACAAGGCTGTCATCCTCACCAGTCACGATAGTGCATGGTATGCGGCCTTTGATCTGGCAGACGCTGGCACCACAATTGCCGCGATTGTTGATACCCGCGCCGAACCGAATGCCGATCTGGTTGCTGAAGCGACCAAACGCGGTATCCGCATCATGGCTGGTCACACCGTTACCGGAACCGAAGGCCGCCTGCGCGTCAAATCGGTTCGGGTCAACCCGGTCACCGGATCGTCGGTTGGTGCGCCCGAAGTTATCGGCTGTGATTGCCTTATGATGTCGGGGGGCTGGACGCCGTCGCTGCACCTGTTTTCCCATACCAAGGGAACGCTTAAGTGGGACGAGGAACGCCAGACTTTCCTGCCTGATCACAAGGCAGAGGAATGCGAAATCGCCGGTGCAGGCCGTGGCCTGTGGGGCATTGAAGCAGTCCTGAATGACGGGGCTGAAATGGGCGCGGCTGTGGCCAAAAGCCTTGGCAAGAAGGCCAAGGCGGCAAGCTACGGCGTTGCCAATGACCGTCCGGGAACCGGTGTTAGCCACAAGGAACTGCCGACCGATCTGGATGCAGGCAAGGCCCGTGCCTTCGTCGATTACCAGAATGACGTGACGGCCAAGGACCTGCGTCTGGCGGTACGTGAAGGCATGCGTTCGATTGAGCATGTCAAACGCTATACCACCAACGGCATGGCAACCGATCAGGGCAAGATGTCAAACATCAACGGCCTTAACATTGCCTCTGACGCACTGGGTGTGCCGCAGCCGAAAGTCGGTCTGACGACCTTCCGCCCGCCTTACACCCCGACGACCTTCGGGGCGTTTTGTGGCTATCACAAGGGCAGTCACTTCGAAGTGACGCGTAAAACCCCGATTGACAGCTGGGCCGAAGAAAACGGTGCCGCGTACGAGCCGGTCAGCCTGTGGCGCCGTGCATGGTACTTCCCGAAAGACGGCGAAGACATGCATGCCGCCGTGTCGCGCGAATGCCGTGCGACGCGTGCAAGTGTCGGTATCTTTGATGCATCGACCCTTGGCAAGATCGAGGTGGTTGGCCCGGATGCGGTGGAATTCATGAACCGCATGTACACCAATCCCTGGACCAAGCTGGCACCGGGGCGCGCGCGTTATGGTCTGCTTTTGGGTGATGACGGGTTTATCCGTGATGACGGTGTCATTGGCCGTCTGGCTGATGATCGCTTCCATGTCACCACCACGACCGGTGGTGCGGCGCGCGTTTTGAACATGATGGAAGACTACCTTCAGACTGAATGGCCGGACCTTGATGTCTGGCTGACCTCGACGACCGAGCAGTGGGCGACCATTGCGCTGAACGGCCCGAATGCCCGGAAGGTGCTTGAGCCGTTTGTCGAAGGTCAGGACATGTCTGACGAGGCCTTCCCGCACATGTCGGTTTCGGAATGCCGCGTTGGTGGTTTCCCGGCGCGTCTGTTCCGCATCAGCTTTACCGGCGAAGTCGGCTTTGAGGTCAATGTGCCGGCCCATGCCGGGCGTGCACTTTGGGAAATGCTGTTCGAAGCGGGCAAGAAATACGATATCTGCCCTTATGGTACCGAAACCATGCACGTGCTGCGTGCCGAGAAGGGCTATATCATTGTCGGTCAGGATACCGATGGCACGGTTACCCCGCATGATGCCGGGTTAAGCTGGGCAATCGGCAAAATGAAACCAGATTTCGTCGGCAAGCGCGGTCTGGCACGTCCGGATCTGGTTGCCGAAGGCCGCAAGCAGTTGATCGGTCTTCTGACCGAAGATGGCAAAACCAAGCTTGAGGAAGGGGCACAGATCGTTCTTGATCCGAACCAACCCAAGCCGATGAAAATGGTCGGCCATGTGACATCAAGCTATCACAGCGATGCCGCAGGTCGCCCGATTGCCATGGCGCTGCTTGAAGACGGTTTCAATCGTATGGGTGAAACCATTTACATTCCGATGCCTGATCGTGTGATCAAGGCGCAAGTCACCGGGACCGTATTTTACGATCCTGAAGGCGCACGGTTGAAACTTTAGGCGGGGAACAGAAAAATGACGGTACTTACACACGCATTTACGCCAGGTCCGATCGTTGCGTCCGGCCCGGTCAAGCTGACCCTGATGGCACCGGTTGCCCGTTTCTCGCTACGTTTGCGGGCGACCAATATTCCGGCCGTATCCAAGGCGATTGGTGTGGATATGGCAACCACCGTTGGCGTACGTGCGGCCAACGGCACGACTGAGTCCATCTGTCTCGGCCCGGATGAATGGCTGATCATCGCCAAGCCGGATGATGCGGAAACGGTGACCAAGGCGTGCGCGGATGTCTATTCATCCGCAACCCACAGCCTGACAGAGGTTTCGGCCCGCGAAGTCACGGTCCGGATCGAAGGCGAACGTGCGAGCGAGTTGCTGACCATCGGTTGCCCGCGCGATATCGACAGCATCCCGGTGGGTGGTGGTTGCCGTACGGTGATTGACGGTGTCACGGTTGTTCTTTGGCGGGATGCTGAGCAAAGTTTCCGCATGGATATTTGGCGTTCGTTCGCCCTGCACATCATCGATCTGCTGTGCACCGGCTGCAAGGAATTCGCGGCAGAATAATCTGCATTGGGGCGGGGATTTGGCGATTGCCATCCCCGCCCTTATTGTGTCCGGGGAAACGTATTGGGTTGAATGTGGTTTCCTGGCGATGTGAAACTGCGCATCAACTTGTCTCAGGTGATTGAGGCGGTTAGTCTTTGGGGCACACGCAGCCATCGAAAGACGCCCCAATGATACGTTCCGTCCTCGCCCTTCTTGATATTCGCCCGGCCTATACGGCCATGTTGGCAGAAGGCCACGATCTGCATCGCTATGACCTGCTTGCGGACAAGCAGAAATTTCTTGATGAAATGGGCGATCAGATCAGAGCTGTTGTGACATCAGCGCGGTTTGGTGTTCCGGAAGACTTGCTGGCGCAACTACCGAACCTTGAAGTCATTACAAGCTTTGGCGTTGGGCATGATGTCTTTGACCTGAAGGCACTGCGTGACCGCGGTATTCGTCTTTCGACCACACCCGACGTTCTGACCGATGATGTTGCCGACACGGCGATCATGTTGATGCATGCCACCTTGCGACAGCTTGTTTTGGGCGACGACTGGGTGCGCAGCGGAAAGTGGGCGGCAAAAGGTCCGATGGCACTGACCAGAAGTGTACGCGGCAAGAAGCTTGGCATTGTCGGGCTGGGTCGGATCGGACAGGCAATCGCATCACGCGCAATGCCAAGCGGGGTAGAGGTTGGCTATTTCGGGCGCAGCAAGAAGGATGTCGAGTACCGGTTCTTTGATGATCTGACGGCACTTGCGACATGGTCGGATATCTTGGTGTTGTCCTGCCCCGGTGGGGCCGCGACCAACGGGATCGTCAATGAAGCGGTGCTTAAAGCCCTTGGCAAAGATGGTGTCGTGATCAATATCGCACGGGGATCGGTGATTGATGAACTCGCTTTGATCCGGGCTTTGCAGCAAGGATTGGTTGCCGGCGCGGGCCTCGATGTGTTTGAAAATGAACCGGACATCGATCCGGCATTTGCCAAGCTTGATAACGTTGTGCTGTATCCGCATCTGGCGAGTGGAACGGTGGAAACTCGCGATGCCATGGGCCAACTGGTTGTTGATAATCTTGATGCCTGGGACGAACGCCGAGAATTGATCACACCGCTTGTTTAGTTGTTTGTTTGATCTGCCAGTCGGACAGCTTGAAACAGGTTTGTGTCAACCTGTCACTGTGCCATTCTGTCGCCCATCTATTTTCCTGTTATCGAGGCCACTCCATGACTTTCAAGCCCCAGCACCAAGCCCCAACAGACGCCGCCGAGCGACGCGCGATTAAGCCGGTCGTTGTTTATCCCAACGGAACTCTGTCCGAGCCTGACTTTGCGACGCTCTCCGAGTTCAGGGCATCAATGAAGAAAGTGAACGAGGTTATCGTTCCACCACGCGATGCGCGCACGTTTCATGTGCCCAAGGGATACTTTTTCCGCATTGTCAGTGTTGATGGGCCGCAGGTCGGTGATTTGAACCTTTGGAATGCAAATGACCTGAAGGAACGGTTTTTCAGCGGCAAGACCCGTGCCCTGCATCGGACCCACCTGACCACAGGTGATCGTTTGTGGTCCAACATGCCCTATCTGCGTTCGATGGCGCTCATCAGCGAAGATACCCTTGATTGGTATGGCTTTGATGAGGATGGCGGCAGTGTGCATGATGTGATTGGCACCCGCTGCGATCCGTTTACCAACCGGTTGTTGTCAGGCAATGATTATCATCATTGCTGCCACTCCAACCTTTGCCGGGCTTTCAGTGATGAGACCGGCATGTCGATGCAGAAAGCCGATCACTATGTGCATGATGTGTTGAATGTCTTCATGTGCACCGGCTTTACCAAGGACACCCATCAGTATTTCATGAAGGCAAGCCCGGTACGCCCGGGGGACTATCTTGAAATGTTTGCCGAGATCGATTTGCTGGGCAATCTGTCGACCTGCCCGGGTGGGGATTGCAGCACTGGCCATTCAAGTGATGAGGCTGCCTGTTATCCGCTAAAGGTCGAGATTTATGAAACCGATCCGGCCTTGCAGGATAAATGGGACTGGCCAGCGCCCAGTGCGTATCAGCATCCTTAAGCCTTAAAACAAACCCCCGTCGAGGATGCCGACGGGGGTTTGTCGTTTCTGGGTGTGTCAGTTTTAGCGATCGCGCAGCTGCCCATTGACTGTGACCGACTTGATCACGGCAAAGACCTTTTGATGGGGCTGCAGTTTTAAGCGTGATCCCGACCATTTCGTGATGCGGGCATGAATTTTGGGGCGGCCACTGGTTTCGGCCAGAAGGGTGGCATCCGCATCCTGACCAAAGCACATGGTCACATCTATGGTGTCACCGGGCTCGTCACTGATTTTGGTGACGGTGACGGGAATGATGTTGTTCGCACTGATATCGTGCGGCGGGGTACGGGCAATCATGACGTCACGGGCACGAATATGCAGTCGGACACGATTACTTTTCGGACGGCCGAGATAGGGCACGACAAGTCGTTGCCCGCCACATTCAAGGAAGCTGACCTCAGCCTTGGGGTCACGACTGACAATTCGGGCGGCCAAAACCGTTCCGGCATCAAAGCGCCCGGCCAGCGGCGCCAAGTCCGTGCGGCCCAGCATGTCAAAAACCGACCCGGTCGCAAGTGTCTTGCCCTGATCAATGATTACCATGTGATCGGCTAGGCGGGCGACCTCGTCAATCGCGTGGGTGACATACAGGATCGGTATTTTGCGATGATCGCGTAACCATTCGAGGTACGGCAGGATTTCCTGTTTGCGGGCGTGATCAAGGGCAGAAAGCGGCTCATCAAGCAACAATACGTCCGGATTGGACAAAAGCGCACGCCCAAGTGCCACCCGTTGCTTTTCCCCGCCAGACAGAAGGTTGGGGCGGCGATCCATCAGATCCCAGATATCAAGCATCTCAAGGATGGCCTGTTGTTCATCCTGTGGCAGTTTGTGGGGATTGCGGCGTGCCCCGTAAAACAGGTTGTCGCGCACCGATTTGTGCGGGAACAAGCGATTATCCTGAAACACGCAGCCAACCCGACGCTTGCGAACCGGAAGGTTGATGCCACGTGAATGTTCAAACAGTACATGATCGTTGATTTGAATATGGCCGCGATCCGGGCGGACCAAACCCGCAATCATGTTAACAAGTGTCGTCTTGCCACTGCCTGATGGGCCAAACAGGGCGGTTATCCCCGGTTCAGGAATATTGAACTCGGCGGAAAGCTGGAAAGTCTTGAGATTGCGTTCAACATTGACACCGATGCTCATGACGCGGCCCTCTTGCGAATACGACGGAGCGCCAATTCAGACAGAAGTAACCCGGCAAAGGCCAAGCCGATCGACAGGGCGGCCAAGCGCGCCGCGGCCAGTTCACCGCCCGGCGTCTGGATCGCAGTATAAATCGCCAGTGGCAGGGTGCGGGTTTCACCCGGAATGTTTGACACGAAGGTGATGATCGCACCGAATTCGCCAAGGCTTGCGGCAAAGGCCGTGATCGCACCGGCAATGATGCCCGGAAGAGCCAAGGGCAATGTCAGCGAAAAGAACCGATCAATCGGCCCGGCACCAAGGGTTTCGGCAGCCTGATAAAGGCCCGGATTGACGTTTTCAAGACTAAGCCGAATGGCGCGGACCTGAAACGGGAAGCTGACAATCGCCGATGCCAGTGCCGCGCCCGTCCAGCTAAAGACAAAGCGCAGCTCAAAGGTCTCGTACAGCCAAGCACCCAAGGGTGCGCGGGTGCCCATCGCGATCAATAATAAATAGCCCATCACAACGGGCGGAAGGATCAGCGGTAGATGCACAATCGCATCAAGAATAAAGCGTCCGGGAAACCGACCAAGGGCAAGCGCAGTTGCGACAATAATCGCAAAGGGCAGGGCACAAGCAACAGCAACGCCTGAGATGCGCAAGCTTAGCAGAAGTGCCTCTATTTCGGCGGGGGTCAAACTGATCATTTTCCGGGCACGTTTGCTTGCGTTGTTGCAACGGGTTCAAAACCATAGTCGGCAAAAATGCGGCCCGCGTCATCCCCCAAAAGCCATAGCAGGAATTTCGTGGCTTTGGTTTCGGACGGATCACCCGTCAGGGCAACAGGATAGGTAATGACCGGGTGACTGTTTTCGGGGAAGGTGCCGATGATTTTGACGTTATCGGAAATGCCGGCGTCAGTTTGATAGACGATGCCAATCGGTGCTTCGCCCCGTTCAACCAGCGCCAAGGCCGCACGAACATTGTCAGTACGCGCCAGTCTTGGTGCGACCGTTTCCCACTGCCCCAAGGATGTCAGTGCCTGTTTGGCGTAAATGCCAGCCGGCACGTGGTCCGGGTCGCCGACTGCAATGCGATCATTGGGTCCGATCAATGTTGTCAGGTCTGATGTTTTGGTCATTTTAATCGGGTTAAGATTGCTATCTTTGGGGGCGACAATAACCAGACGGTTTGTCAGCAGGTCATGACGGCTGCCGGGGACAAGCAAGCCCTGATCATTTAACCAGGTCATCCATTTTTCGTTGGCAGAGATAAAGACATCTGCTGGCGCCCCTGCGGCGATCTGGCGCGCCAGTGTCGAGGAACTTGCCAGTGACAGGCGTATTGTATCACCGGTTTCCTTTTTATAGGTGGCGGCCGCAGTTTCAATGGCATTGGTCAGGCTCGCGGCGGCAAACACAGTGATATCGCGCGCACGGGCCGCTGTTGAGATGCTGCCGACAAATACGACCGCGATCAGAAAGAAGGTGGCTGCAGATGGCAATAGGGATCGAAAATTGGGCATAGGGACCCGTAACTTAAGAAAAAGGGCACGATTGCATCACTATAGCCGAAATCAGTTTTGTTGCCAC
The DNA here is from genome assembly GCF_003403095.1 of Thalassospira indica. NCBI lineage: Bacteria > Pseudomonadati > Pseudomonadota > Alphaproteobacteria > Rhodospirillales > Thalassospiraceae > Thalassospira > Thalassospira indica. The sequence continues at coordinate 1,308,003 of NZ_CP031555.1, forward strand.
ACATGACAAGGCCCGCCACAGGGCGGGCCAAAGATTGTCCGATTTTGCGATGGAAACGCGTTCAGGAACAGACCGCCGCGCGCAGTGGGTCGTCGGCATCCATATCAAACCATTCATTCATTGCGGTCGGGAAACCATTGCTGTCGAGTGACGTATCGGGCGTGATATAGCCACGCCGTCCTTGCGCACAATCAACAAGATGGGTCAGGGCAAGGGTTTCTCCACCCTTGCGCAGCAGCAGGGTCATGACGCGTTTTTCATCGGGGTTTTGGGGATTGGATACCAGTTTTTCGCGATCAATCGCCGTAAAGCGGTTGGTCGGTGCGGAAACCAGTGTCCACGGCGCGAAAATGTTTTCGTCAGTAAAGGTCTGAATGACGCTGATGGTCTGAGGCAGGCGGGCCTCGTAGCGATCAAACCATGTGTATTCATCCCAGATCATGTAGCCAAACATCGCAATCGCTGCGACGAGCGGAATGACATATTTCGGTGCCTTGCGGCCCCAAAGCCGGAACAGCAACATGACCACGCCAGCCGACGCAAACCCGATAACAACGGTTGAGAAGATAAAGACGTACATAGGCTGGTGGCTCCCGATCTGCTGTTATTATTGGTGGGGCATTTTTTGAGCCCTGATAACCGATTAGCGCAGTATCCGGTCGAGCTCAAGTTCGCCTTTCGGATCACGTTTGGCGATCTGGGCCAAAAATAGGCCCGACGCGGCAATCGCGTCAGACAATGCGTTATGGGCCCGGAAAGGGGGCAGGTTATGATTTCGGCGCAATGTATCAAGCCGGAGCGCCCCGGATTTCATGGTTTCACCGCTGCGCCGGATGTCACGGAGCGCCAGAACCAGGGTATCCACTGTCGGGATTTGCAGCGGCGCGCCAAAGGACTGTTTGCAGGCTTGGCCAAGGAAACCCAGTTCAATCGGCGCATGATGGGATAACAGAACCCGGCCAGCCATCTGAGGCAAAAGATGCTCAAGGGCCGCTTCAATGCTGGGTGCATCGGCGACATCGCTATCAAAGATCCGGTGGACCACGACCGAGCTTTCGCTGAGCTCCTTGGTTGGCCGCACCAGAATATGTTCGCAACTTGAAAAATCGACCGAAAGCTGACGGATAATCACCCAGCCGAGGCTGACGATTTCGTCCTTTTTGGGATCAAGGCCGGTGGTTTCAAGATCAAGAGCGATGAATTCGGTTTCCATCACGGATCTTTCAGGATCGGCAGGCGGCACATCGTAATAGGTTCGCAAAGGCCCGGTTGCCTTGCGCTGGATGAAGTCACGATACAGCCGACTGTCGAGGATTTTCTGGCGCAATCCCATATGGCTTACGTCCCGCTTTTGCCAAAGGCGTGCTCAAGCGCGCCCTGAAGGTTCTTGATCACCGAGAACGCATCCTTGAGATGGCTGCGCTCAAACGCCGACAGGCTTTCAGGTTGCAGGAAGTTATCGGGTTTTTCGCCACGCCGGATCTGACGGACCTGATGTTTCAGGCGGGTGATGCTGATGAATTCAAAGGCATCAAGAAGGTCTGACGCCCCCTGATTACTGATGGATGGGAATGCCTTTACGGCATTGAGCCGCTCGTAGGTATTTACGGCCTCGACCCCGTTGGCAAGGGCGTGAATGCGGGCAACATCAACGATTGGCACCACGCCGTTATGTTTCAGATCAAGGGTCTTGTCATGTTCGCCGCCACGGATCATGACGAAATTCTTGAAGAAACCAAGCGGGACGTGATGGCTCAGCGCATTGCCCACCATATAGGCCTGGAAAATACGGTTGTCCTTGGCCTTGGAGATGATCATGCGATGCAGGTCTTCAAACAGGCTCTTGGTGCCGTGGACCGGGCGCAGATCAAACCAGACCGAACACAGCATCAAGGATTTTGGTTCGGGTTGTTCGATCCATTTGTTGAAGTAATGCTGCCAGGTGCGCACCGGTTGCCGCCATTCATCTGTTCTGGCCATCATTTCACCGGGGCAATAAACGTAGCCAACCTTGTTCAGGCCATCACAGACAAAGTCGGCAAGATTTTTGAAATATTCCCCGTGCTGATCCGCGTTATAGGCGTCATCTATAATCAGGCAATTGTCCTGATCCGAAAGTGCCGTTTGTTCCTGACGGCCTTGTGATCCGCCTGCCATCCAGACATAGGGGACGGGTGGGGGGCCGAATTCTTCCTCTGCCAGTTGCAACAGCCGGGCGGTCGCCGCATCCGACAGGGTCGTTACGATATGTCCGGCATTTTGCGATGTCGCGCCCGCCTCAATAAGGTGACTAAGAAGTTCGGGGACTTGGGCGATGACCTTTGCCATTTCTTCGGGTTCGGTCAGTTTGCCGATCCGACCTGCCATGTAAACAGCCGACAGCGACTGGCGTGCCAGCAAGTTGTTGGTGGTGATCATGCCAACTGCCTTGCCATCCTTCATCACCGGCAGATGGCGGATATTGTTGCGCGTCATGGTCAGAAGCGCATCAAAGGCGTACTGATCGGGATCGATCGAGATCGGCTTTTCGGTCATGATGGCCGTCACTGGCTCATCATAACTGCGGCCCTTGGCGATGACACGATTGCGCAGGTCACGGTCGGTCATGATTCCGGCAACGCCGTCACCTCCTTCGGTGATCAGCAGACAGGATACGCGTTCCTTGCTCATCAACTGGCCTGCTTCGAGGATGGAGGCGGACTTGTCGATGCTGACCAGTTCGCGCGCGATCAGGTCACTGACCTTCACACTCATCAGTTTGAGCTGATCGTCATCGCGACTTTCGAGCAACTGCATGCCACTGCGCAGGCGTTCGCCACCCATCTGGGCGAAGAAATAGCTGAATTGCGGATACTTTCCAGTTAGCGCATGAAAATCCTTTTCAGGCAGCAAGTAACACAGGCTGTCTTCGAGAGTTGTAATGTTGTTCGCGGCCCGTCCATTCTGATACATCGCGCGCACACCAAAGCATTCGCCCTCTGACAGACGGGCAAGCAACTGCCCGTTCGGGTCGCGGGTTTCGGTGCCGCCGGTGCGGATGATGTATAGATGAAGGCATTGTTCCTCGGGCGAGAGGACCTTGGTCCCTGCGCGGAAATAACGGGCCGAGAGGCGCTTTGGCAGGGCGTTGATTTCTTCGTCAGGTAACAGATCGAACGGGTGGTGCTGTTTTAGAAATTCGGCAATTTCTTCGAGTTCGATGCTCATGACTGTTTTCCTCCGCAAGGGCATGCCCTGAGTGCATTGTTGCCTGACTAAGGCCGAAAAGAAAAGCCCCCGGATCAATGATCCGGGGGCCTGCAACAGTTCCTGGCAAACCAGTTGACTGATTAGTGGTCAACTGCGCCACCGGCTCCTTTCGGAACGCGGATGTCTTCAATCATGTGCTGGATATGCTCTGGCGGTTCAGCGGTGACTTTCGACACAGCGAAAGCAACGATGAAATTCAGAAGCATACCAACGACGCCAATGCCTTCCGGCGATATGCCGAACAGCCAGTTTGCTTCGACGTTTTCGATCAACACCGGGATAAAGATGCCCTTGTAGGACATGATATAACCCATGGTGAAGATCAGACCGACCAGCATCCCGGCAATAGCACCTTCACGGTTAACCTTCTTGGAGAAGATACCCATGATGATAACCGGGAACAGCGAGGATGCGGCAAGACCGAAGGCGAAGGCCACCACCTGTGCCACAAAGCCCGGAGGATTGTAGCCCAGATAACCGGCAATCACGATCGCGACCGCAGCCGCAACACGCCCGGCCATCAGTTCCTGTCCTTCTGTCATGTTCGGTGTGAACGTGCCTTTGAGAAGGTCATGTGAAACGCCCGACGAAATCACAAGCAGCAGACCAGCAGCCGTTGAAAGTGCTGCTGCGATACCACCAGCTGCGACCAGGGCAATGACCCAGTTCGGAAGCTGTGCGATTTCCGGGTTGGCAAGTACCATGATGTCACGGTCAACGCTCAGTTCGTTACCAGCCCAGCCATATTCAGCTGCTTTGGTCGCAAACTCTGCGTTCGCATCGTTGTAATACTGGATGCGGCCGTCACCGTTCTTGTCTTCGAACTTCAGAAGGCCGGTTGCTTCCCAGCGCTTCATCCAGTCCGGACGTTCTTCATAGACGAGGTTACCGTCTTCTGCGCCCACTTCACCGGTCTGGATGGTGTCGGTCAGGTTCAGGCGAGCCATTGCACCAACTGCCGGAGCAGTGGTGTACAGCAGCGCGATGAAGACCAGCGCCCAACCGGCCGAAGAACGTGCATCACGTACTTTCGGAACGGTGAAGAAGCGAACGATAACGTGCGGAAGACCGGCAGTACCAACCATCAGTGCAAGCGTGATTGCAAAGATATCAATCGTTGACTTGTTGGTGGTGGTGTATTCGAGGAAGCCGAGTTCCGTCACAACCTGGTTAAGGCGATCAAGCATGTATTCGCCGGTGCCATTCACGGTCGAGCCAAATGCCAGCTGCGGCAGCGGATTGCCGGTCAGTTGGAAGGCAATGAAGATTGCCGGGATGGTGTAGGCAATAATAAGAACGCAATATTGTGCAACCTGGGTATAGGTAATGCCCTTCATGCCGCCAAGAACAGCATAGATGAAGACGATGCCCATGCCGACGATCAGGCCGGTGAGGAGCTCAACTTCAAGGAAGCGCGAGAACACGATACCAACGCCGCGCATCTGACCTGCCACATAGGTAAACGAGATAAAGATCAGGCAGATAACAGCAACGATACGGGCGGTTTTGGAATAATAACGATCCCCGATGAATTCCGGCACGGTGAATTTGCCGTACTTACGAAGGTACGGTGCCAGAAGCATCGCCAGCAGGCAGTAGCCACCTGTCCAGCCCATGAGGTAAACCGAGCCGCCATAGCCAAGGAAGGCAATGAGGCCAGCCATAGAGATAAAGGAAGCAGCCGACATCCAGTCTGCTGCGGTCGCCATGCCGTTGACGACCGGGTTAACACCTTTGCCAGCGACATAGAATTCGCCGGTGGTGCTTGCCTTGGCCCAGATCGCGATGCCGATATACAGCGCGAAGCTCAAGCCGACGGCAATATATGTAAGGGTGGTAAGATCCATCTTGTCTGTCTCCCTGATCCTGCGTCAGTCGTCTTCACGAACGCCGAATTCGCGATCCAGTTTGTTCATCTTGGCCACATAGACGAAAATCAGTGCGACAAAGACGTAAATGGACCCCTGTTGAGCAAACCAGAAACCAAGCTGGAAGCCCGCGATTTCGATAGAGTTGAGGGCATCGACAAACAAGATGCCGAAACCGTAGGAAACGATGAACCAGATCGCGATAAGGACCGAGACCAGCTTCACGTTTCTCTTCCAGTAGGCTGCGCTTTGTTCATCCATCGCGCGTCTCCTTCCTAGAAATGATAACTTTCCCTGCCGACATATTTTTATGCTGTGTTTGTCGGCCGCATGAATGCGTGGCGTTGAATGCATCAAGACACACTCATTGCCTGTAAAGCTCGATACCAGTTTTCGAGAGTCGCTATAAGCTAATCATTAGTCGTATAGAACAGGGTGTTAGAAGGTGTTCTGCCCCAACGTCGAATAAAAATAGTGACAGAATCCGGGCGGTTTTCACTGTGTGCATTGCAGCATTTTAAGGTTGAAAAACATTGCGTCTAAGTGCCTAAAAAGTGACGTTTTTATAACTTAAAGGCCCCATCACGGTCCGACACGGCTATTTTTTGACTGAAATCGACGCAAATTTCGTTTGCCTAACCCGATTGATGTCGCCGACGCGAGATTGCTTGATGCACCTTGTTTCAGCTCGCCACTTGGCATGTTTTGATAGCATGTGAGCTGTCTGCGGTTTGAAGTTGTTAAGAGCCTGCCTGTCGGTTACAAACGGGCACAGTATTTCAGGCATGCGTATGAGTATGCCGAAGTGTTTCAGCCCAACAGGGCGGACCCAACGACTTTTGGATGGGGAATTTAATGGCATCCTACCAGTATATTTACGTCATGAAGGACCTGACCAAGATCCTTCCGGGCGGTCGCGAACTTTTCAAGGGCATCACACTGTCCTTCCTGCCAGGCGTAAAAATCGGTGTTCTCGGCAACAACGGCGCAGGTAAATCCACCCTGCTGAAAATCATGGCCGGCATCGAAAAGGATTACGCCGGTGAAGCCTGGCCTGCCGAAGGTGTCAATGTCGGCTATCTTGAGCAGGAACCACAGCTTAACCCAGAGAAAGACGTTCTTGGCAACGTCATGGAAGGGTGTGGCTCGATTGTTGACGATCTTGCACGCTTCAACGAAATCAGCGGCAAGTTTGCCGAGCCGATGACCGATGACGAAATGAATGATCTCCTTGCCGAGCAGGGTGAACTTCAGGAACGCATCGATGCGGCCAATGGCTGGGATCTGGAACGCACCCTTGAGATCGCGATGGACGCCCTGCGTTGCCCGCCCAAGGATGCGGATGTAACCAAGCTTTCCGGTGGTGAGCGCCGTCGTGTCGCCCTTTGCCGCCTGTTGCTTGCAAAGCCTGACATTCTGCTGCTTGACGAACCGACCAACCACCTTGACGCTGAATCGGTTGCGTGGCTTGAACGCCACCTTGAAGATTATCAGGGTACCGTCATTCTGGTCACCCACGATCGTTACTTCCTTGATAACGTCACGGGCTGGATTCTGGAACTTGACCGCGGTCAGGGCATTCCGTTCGAAGGCAACTATTCCTCCTGGCTTGAGCAGAAGCAAAAGCGTCTGGAACAGGAATCCCGTCAGGAAGGCAGCCGCCAGAAACAGCTTGCCACCGAACTTGAGTGGATCCGCCAGAACCCGAAGGGCCGTCAGGCAAAATCCAAGGCCCGTGTCCGTGCCTATGACGATCTTGTCGCCGAGGCCGCAAAAGCGGTGCCGGATTCCACCAAGATCGTTATTCCGATTGCCGAGCGTCTTGGAAACGAAGTTATCACCGCCGAAGGTCTGACCAAGGCTTATGGTGACAAGCTTCTGTTTGAAAACCTTGATTTCCGTCTGCCGCCGGGTGGTATCGTTGGTGTGATCGGTCCGAACGGTGCGGGTAAAACCACCCTGTTCAAAATGTTGACGGGTGCTGACACCCCGGATGCAGGAACGCTCAAGATCGGTGATACCGTCAAGATGGGCTATGTCGATCAGTCGCGTGACTCGCTTGATCCGAACAAAACGGTTTGGCAGGAAGTCTCCGACGGCCTCGACGAGATCCTTTTGGGCAAGCGTCCGATGTCGTCGCGTGCCTATGTGTCACAGTTCGCCTTCAAGGGCGCAGATCAGCAGAAAAAAGTCGGCCAGTTGTCCGGTGGTGAACGTAACCGTGTTCACCTTGCCAAGATGCTGAAATCTGGCGCGAACGTTCTGCTGCTTGATGAACCGACCAACGATCTTGACGTTGATACGCTACGTGCGCTTGAGGAAGGTCTTCTTGAGTTTGCCGGTTGCGCTGTGGTCATCTCGCACGATCGCTTCTTCCTTGACCGTATTGCGACCCATATTCTGGCCTACGAGGGCAACTCGCATGTCGAGTGGTTCGAAGGGAACTATCAGGAATATGAAGCCGACTACAAACGTCGCTATGGTGAAGAGGCAAGTCGCCCCCACCGCATCAAATACAAGCCGCTGACCCGCTAAAACGGTTTATGTGCTTTGAGATTAAAGGCCACCTTCGGGTGGCCTTTTTTTTATGCCCGGATGCGAGATGTAAAAAAGCCACCGTCGCAAGGATGGTGGCTTTTATATTCGGATATTAAGGCGGGCTTTGATCAGAGACCGGTTTTTGCCTTGAGTGCAGCGGTCAGGGCGCCGACATCGTCATTGTTCTGTTGGATGACCGATGTGAATTCATCGCGTTGGGTGATGCCCATGCTCAGACCTTCGATGGAAACATCAATGATCTTGTAGCTGTCATCAAACATCCGCATCCGCCAAACAATGTTTACCGGTGGGCCGTCCGGGCGGACGAACTGCGAATCGACAAAGGTGTCCTTGTTCTTCTGAGTCTCATCACCGACGACAAACTGTTCGCCGTTGAATTCCTTGAACTGGTTTGCGTAGTTGAGCGCCAGATAGTTCTGAAGCAGGACTGAAAACTCCTCGATCTCCGCTTCGGAAATCGAACGCCAGTAACGCCCCAGAACGAAGCGCGAAACGACATCCATTGCAAAATAGCGGTCCATCAGGGACACGAACTTTTTGCGGCGAACGTCGTCAGCAAGGCTTTGATCCGTCAGTTCATTCATGGCCTGGTCAGCCATGCTCTGAATGACATTTGCTGCGCTGGTTTCGGCAGCGACTTCGGCAACAACGTTTGAAGACAAACCCGTTGCCGATGCCGGACCAGACCAAGCGGCCGCGATGGCGATCATCGCGGCGGTTGATATGGCGATTTTGCTGTTTACCATGACTGGCTCTTACTGGCTTGCCGCTTCGACAGCATCGTCGAAGTCAAAAGATGCACTTTCGTCTTCTACGGCGAATTCTGGTGACGGGCCACCATTGCGAATCATCTGATTGCGTTGCTGACGATAGAGGCTGCGCAGGGCTGCGTAATAGTCGATAGACGACTTTTGCAGTTCGTTCAGCTGATTGATCGTCGCGTAACGATAATGCAGGGCTGTAAGACCGACCGAGCCAAGATAAAGGGCTTCGGCGGTATCGCTGTTCTGTGCGCCCCATGTCAGCGGGTTGGCAACATAGTCAACCCCTATGCCGGCTGTATCACGCAGGTTGGACGGGCCAAGCAGCGGCAGCACAATGTAAGGGCCGCCGCCAATGCCGTAATGGGCAAGGGTCTGACCAAAATCTTCGCGACGGTACGGAATGCCGAAATCAGATGCGACATCATTGAAACCAAGGAAGCCAAGCGTCGAGTTCATGATGAAACGCTGGAACGAGGCAGCAGCCTGATCCGGGTCACCCTGCAGCAACGCGTTGAACGAGTTCAACGGTTCGTTGATGTTGCGCACGAAGCTCGCGACGGAGGTTTTAACAGGTTCCGGGGCAATGTCGCGGTACCACATTGCAGCAGGATACAGGACCATGAAATCGACCGCGCCGTTAACACCGTGAACCACGCGGTTCACCGGCTCAAGCGGATCATAATCACTCGTGTCCTGAGCGGGTTCTGTCGATGCGCACGCGGTCAGCAAAGACAGCGATCCTGCGGCACAAAGCGAAAGCAAAATTCGAAACTTCATTATTTTTAGCCAACCGATGTTCGATACACAGACTTCCCCGACCCGAAACGCTTTTGATGCGGAATACCAAAAAACGTTACCGATCAATCCCCTGCTCGAAGGGCGATCATGTAACGCGCACGCCTCAGATATCCATTTGGTTAGCATAGGGTGAAATTAAACACCAGCATACAAAAAGTTGATCAGGATCAAGCGGTTTTCAGGTGTTGCATTTAGGCAACAAGTTTTCACGCGAAAATAGCGCTTGAACAAATATAAACATATCTTTATATCTTTCTTGTCAACGTGGAGGGCATTGGTATGGAACAGGTTCTGGCAAGATTGCGCGCAGCTGCTGAAGCAACGCGGCTTCGCTTGCTGGCGATCTGTGCCGAGTGTGAATTGACCGTCAGCGAAATCACCCAGATCATCGGTCAGAGCCAGCCGCGCGTCTCCCGACACCTTAAATTATTGTGCGAGGCAGGCCTGCTTGTTCGGTTCCGCGAAGGGACTTGGGTCTTCTATCGCACACCGCATTCCGGGCCGGGTGCCGACCTTGTGCAGCCTGTGCTGGATCTGTTGCCAAAAGATGACGAGACGCTTGCACTTGATCGTGCCCGTCTGGATCAGGTGAAGGCAGAACGGGAAAAGATCGCGACAGAATACTTCCGCGCCAACGCCGAAGACTGGGATCGGATTCGCTCGCTGCATGTCGACGAGGCGGTTGTTGAAAAAGCATTGCTTGAAGCGGTTGGTGATCTGACCGGTGGCCGGATTCTCGATGTCGGAACAGGTACCGGGCGTATTCTTGAGCTTCTCGGGCGCAATGCCGAAGAGGGCGTTGGCGTTGATATGTCGCGCGAAATGTTGGCTGTTGCGCGCGCACGCTTGCAGCGTGCAGACCTGTCCAACTGCCTTGTTCGACAAGCCGACATGTACCAATTGCCTTATCCCGGCGGCATGTTTGATGTGGTGACCCTGCATCAGGTGCTGCATTTTGCTGAAAAGCCCGAGGCGGCCCTTGCCGAGGCAGCGCGCGTTCTGGCCCCCGGGGGTAAGCTTGTCATTGTCGACTTTGCCCAGCACGAACAGGAAGAACTGCGCGAAGAACATGCGCATCGACGTCTTGGTTTCGATGATGGGTCCATCAATGACTGGTTCCGCGCCAGCGGTCTTGAGCCTGGTAACGTTGTCAGTTTGCCGGGTAAACCACTGACGGTTCGGATCTGGATGGCTCGCCCGACATCGACCCAAACAGCGGACAAAAGTCAAAGAAATTCTGAAAAGGCTGCGGAATAACGCGCAGCATGTATTGAAAATAACCAGATAGAAAGACCGACCCAAGGGCTCAGCCTGCGGGAAAGCGAAGACAGGATTGAGATATCAATATGATGACGGTTCCAGAAATCAACGCAGTACGCAAACACCTCAAGGTTTCGTTCGAATTCTTCCCGCCGAAAACGGAGAAGATGGAAGAAACCATGTGGCGGTCGATCCATCGGCTTGCGCCGCTCAATCCGTCTTTTGTTTCGGTAACCTATGGGGCGGGCGGCACCACACGTGATCGCACCCATGGCAGTGTCACCCGCATTCAGGGTGAAACCGGTATTCCGGCTGCGGCGCATTTGACCTGTGTTGGTCACACCAAGGAAGAGATCGATCAGATCGCGCGCAGTTATTGGAACGAGGGTATCCGATCCATCGTTGCCCTTCGTGGGGACCTGCCGGACGCGGGCGATAAGTATGAACCGACCCCGGGTGGCTATGCCTATGCGGTTGATCTGGTTGCCGGCCTTAAGGAAATTGCCGATTTTGATATTTCGGTGTCTGCTTATCCGGAAACGCACCCGGATGCGCCGAGTTCCGATTTCGAAATCGATTATCTCAAACGCAAGATCGATGCGGGCGCCAAGCGGGCAATTACCCAGTTCTTCTTTGATAACGAAACCTATCTGCGGTTCCGTGACAAATGTGTGGCTGCGGGCATCGAAGCGCCCATCGTTCCGGGCATTTTGCCGGTGACAAACTTTGCGTCGCTCTTGAAATTTGCCGATATGTGTGGTGCTTCTGTGCCGCAGCGTTTGCATTGGCGTTTCGAAGGGCTTGATGAAGATCCCGATACCCGTCGCATGGTCGCATTCCACGAAGCCATTTCGCAGGTGGAGGGTTTGATCAGCGAAGGGGTGACCGACTTCCACTTCTATACGCTTAACCGTGCCGAACTGACATATGCCATCTGCCATGCGCTGGGCATTCGCGGAACCGAACAGGTTGCAGCCTGAAGGTGCTTTTGCCCTGTAACCCGGACGCATGAAGAATTGATTGGATGAAAAAGATGAATGATCGCAAGGAACGCATTGCCCTGCTGCGCAAACGGGCCGAGGAAAAGATACTGATCCTTGATGGCGCAATGGGCACGATGATCCAGAAGCACAAGCTGACCGAGGAAGACTATCGCGGCGAACGCTTTGCTGACTGGAAGCAGGACGTCAAAGGCAATAACGATCTTTTGTCACTGACCCAGCCGGATATCATCAAGGACATCCATCTGCAGTACATCGCGGCCGGTGCGGACCTGAACGGGACCAACACGTTTAGCGCGACAACCATTGCCCAGGCCGATTACGGCATGGAAGACTTGGCCTACGAGATCAATTTCGAAAGTGCCAAGATTGCACGCGCTGCCTGTGATGAATGGGAAGCAGCCCATCCGGGGGATGTGCGCTTTGTAAATGGTGCGATCGGCCCGACCAACCGCACGGCATCGATTTCGCCGGATGTGAACAATCCCGGCTTCCGTGCCATCACCTTTGATCAGCTCAAAGAGGCATACAAGGAAGCCACGACCGGTTTGCTGGATGGTGGCGCGGACACGCTGCTGGTGGAAACCATTTTTGATACACTCAATGCCAAGGCTGCGCTTTTTGCCATCGACGAAGTTCTCGACGAACGTGGTGAAGATGTACCGGTGCTGATTTCCGGCACGATCACCGATGCATCCGGTCGGACGCTTTCGGGGCAGACGACCGAAGCGTTTTATAATTCCGTGCGTCATACCAAGCCGTTCTCGATTGGGCTGAACTGCGCACTCGGTGCCGCACAGCTGCGCCCGTATGTTCAGGAACTGTCGCGCATTGCCGAATGCCGCGTTTCGGTTTACCCCAATGCAGGTCTTCCCAACGAGTTTGGCGAATATGACCAGACCGACGCCGAAATGGCCGAACTGGTCAAGGAATGGGCCGATACCGGCATGGTCAATCTGCTGGGGGGCTGCTGTGGTACGACGCCGCCGCACATCAAGGCGATTGCCGATGCGGTGGCAGATGCCAAGCCGCGCGTTGTGCCCAAGTTTGAGCCAAGAATGCGTCTGTCCGGCCTCGAGCCGTTTGATGCTGCGTAAATCTGATATTGATAGCTGAAAAGAGATCGAAAAGACCCATGACCGACATTTCCAGATTTATCAATATTGGTGAGCGGACCAACGTCGCCGGATCGCTGAAATTCAAGAAGCTGATCGTCGAAGAAGATTACGATGCAGCCCTTGAGATCGCTCGTCAGCAGGTCGAAAACGGCGCGCAGATCATCGACATCAACATGGATGATGCGATGCTTGACGCCGAAACGGCGATGGTCAAGTTTATCAACCTGATTGCGGCCGAGCCAGACATTGCCCGCGTTCCGATTATGGTCGACAGTTCCAAATGGAACGTGATCGAAGCCGGTCTGAAATGCCTCCAGGGCAAGGGTATTGTTAACTCGATCAGCCTCAAGGAAGGCGAACAACCCTTCATCGAACAGGCCAAAAAACTGCGCCGCTATGGCGCGGCAGTTGTCGTCATGGCCTTTGATGAAAAAGGTCAGGCCGATACAGTCGATCGCAAGTTCGAAATCTGCAAGCGCAGCTATAACGTGCTGGTCGATAAGGTTGGCTTCCCGCCCGAAGACATCATTTTCGATCCGAACATCTTTGCCGTCGCGACCGGTATCGAAGAACACGACAATTATGCTGTCGACTTCATCGAAGCCTGCAAGCTGATCAAAAAACACCTGCCATACGCCAAGATTTCCGGTGGTGTTTCCAACGTTTCCTTCTCGTTCCGCGGCAACAACCCGGTCCGCGAAGCGATGCACTCGGTCTTCCTCTATCACGCCATCAAGGCGGGACTGGATATGGGGATTGTTAATGCCGGTCAGTTGGTTGTGTATGAAGAAATCCCGGCAGAACTTCGTGAACGCGTCGAAGACGTCATCCTGAACCGTCGATCGGATGCGACCGACCGTTTGCTCGAAGTGGCCGAGAAATACAAAGGTACCGGCGGGCCAGAGAAGAAGGCCGACCTTGAATGGCGTAAAAAGCCGGTCAAGGAACGTCTGGCCCATGCCCTGATCAACGGTATTGCCGAGTTCGTTGAAGAAGACACCGAAGAAGCCCGTCAACAGGCGGACAAGCCGCTGCATGTGATTGAAGGTCCGTTGATGGACGGCATGAACATCGTTGGTGACCTGTTCGGTGACGGCAAGATGTTCCTGCCGCAGGTCGTGAAATCCGCGCGTGTGATGAAAAAGGCGGTGGCCTATCTGATCCCCTTCATCGAAGAGGAAAAAGATGGCAAGCACGAAACCAACGGCAAGATCTTGCTCGCGACCGTTAAGGGCGACGTGCATGACATCGGCAAGAACATTGTTGGTGTGGTTCTGCAATGTAACAACTTCGAGGTCATCGACCTTGGCGTGATGGTGCCGACCCAGAAAATCATCGAAACCGCCAAGGCCGAAAAGGTCGACATGATCGGTTTGTCGGGCCTGATTACCCCGTCGCTTGAAGAAATGACCTATGTCGCGGCCGAAATGGAACGCGAGGGGCTGGATATTCCGCTTCTGATTGGCGGCGCGACAACGTCGAAGGTTCATACCGCGGTTAAAATCGCGCCGAACTATCTGAAATCATCGGTGGTTTACGTGATCGACGCATCCCGTGCGGTCGGTGTTGCCAGCAATCTGCTTTCAAAAACCAATGGCGAACGCTTTGCTGAGGAAATCCGCAACGAATATATCGCGATGGCTGAAAAGCATGCCGCACAGCAACTGCAGAAAAAGCGGTTCTCGATTGTCGATGCACGTGCCAACAAGGTTCAGCTTGACTGGGACAACTTTGAAGCACCGGTTCCGCTTAAACCCGGTATCACCCTGTTTGAAGATTTCGATCTGGAAGAACTGGTGTCGCGCTTTGACTGGAAACCGTTCTTCGAGACTTGGGAACTTCATGGGCGTTTCCCCGACATCCTGAAGGATGAAAAGGTAGGCGAAACGGCTCGTAGCCTTTATGCGGACGCGCAGGAAATGCTTAAAAAAATCGTTGCCGAAAAATGGTTCAAGCCCAAGGCGGTTGTCGGTCTGTGGCCGGCCAACTCGGTCGGTGATGATATCGAAGTTACCCCGGCACCGGAGAAGAATGAGCCGGTGATGCTCCATACCCTGCGTCAGCAGATGTATCGCGAGAACAACAAGCGTCCGAACCGCGCGTTGGCCGACTATATCGCGCCAAAAGACAGCGGCAAGACCGACTATATCGGCGCCTTTGTTGTTACCGCCGGGCCAGAAGTAGAAGAAATCTCTGCCAAGCTTGAAGCAGAGCATGATGATTACAATGCCATCCTGGTCAAAGCCCTGGGCGACCGTTTTGCCGAGGCCTTTGCCGAGCATATGCACGAAAAAGTTCGTAAGGAGCTTTGGGGCTATGCACCGGACGAGGCGCTTGGCAATGATGATCTGATTGCCGAAAAATATCGTGGTATCCGTCCGGCACCGGGTTATCCGGCCTGCCCGGAACACACTGAAAAGGGCATTCTTTGGGATCTTTTGGACGCAGAGAAGAATGTTGGTGTGTCGCTGACTGAAAGCTATGCCATGACGCCAACTTCATCGGTGAGTGGTTTTTATTTTGCCAACCCGGGTGCCAAGTATTTCGGCCTTGGCAAAATCGAACGCGATCAGGTGGAAAGCTATGCCGAGCGCAAAGGCATGACCCTGGCCGAGGCGGAACGTTGGCTTGCCCCAAATTTGAATTACGATCCGCGTCAGGCGAAATAAACGCCTGTCCGGTCGCAAGGAAAAGCCCCGCAGACTGCACTCTGCGGGGCTTTTTTGTGTCCAGGAATATCGGTGCCTAGTGGGTTGCGTGGCAGAACTTGCCGCGTTCAGTGATGCCAACAATCACAATGCCAATCAGGCCAAGCGCGAAGTAACCGACCAGAAGCGGGATGACGGTGCCATTGAACTGCTGCCCGATAATCCCGCCGGCAATGACGCCGATCAACGTGCTGTAAACACCCGTGATCGAGGAGGCAGTACCGGCGATCGCGCCGACCGGCTCCATCGCAAGTGAGTTGAAGTTCGGCATGGTCAGCGAAAAACAGAACAGGATCGTTGTCAGGCCGATGCCAAAGACGAACAGGGGCGGATGCCCGTCAAACCACAGCGCAATCAGCACATTGATCAGGCTGCTGGCGGTCAAGAAGAACAGCGCGACATGAGAAATCTTGTGCATGCCGATCTTGCGCACCAGTCGTGCATTGATGAATGACGAGAAACTCATGCAGGCGGCAATCATGCCAAAGGCCAGCGGGAACCAGACACCAAGCCCGTAAACCTCGGTTTCAAAGATTTGCTGGGCCGATCCGATATAGGCCATCAGGCAGGCAAACATGACGCCCATCGCCGTGGCATAGCCGAATGTCTGACGATTGGTGACGGTGGTTTTGATGTCGCGTGCTATCCGGCGCATCGACAATTTATGCCGATATTCCGGATGCAGGGTTTCAGGCATGCGCAGCAGGTACCAGCACACAATCGCAATCGCGAGGACCAAGGTGCTGACGAAAATCATATGCCAGTTGGCCAGTGCCAAAATCAGGCTGCCTGATGCCGGGGCGAACACAGGCAGAATGATGAACACCATCATGACAAACGACATGACGCGGGCCATTTCACGCCCTTCGAAACAATCGCGCGTGATCGCCATGGTCAAAACCCGCGGTGCAGCCGCGCCAAGACCCTGCACGAAACGTGCAATAAGAAGGTGCTCATAGCTGTCGGCAAAGATCGCCATCACGGTGCCGATGCAATAAATGCCAAGTCCTGCGATCAGGGTGGGGCGGCGACCAAAACTATCGGCAAGCGGGCCATAAACGATCTGCATCAGGCCAAACGCGATCATGAAGACATAAATGAGCATCTGCATGCGGTTGCCGTCTTCGATGCCAAAGTCTTGCGCGATCGGACCAAAGGCCGGCAGCAGATTGTCAATCGACAGGGCAACAAGCCCGATGGTGATTGCCATCAGACAGATAAATTCAACAAGACCGGGCAGCGGCCGCGCCGCCTGTGTACCCGTTGGTCGGTGGTCATTCATTGTTTTTGGTTCCGTTGAGAACGATTGGTGGCGTTTCTGGCCCTGCTTTCACGCGAGACGGGCAGAATGCTGTATTTCGTATGATTTTGGCAATGACGGTTTTCTGAAACGGGATCGCGGCACTGGGGATCCGCTGAATCCGGGTCACTTGTTGTGGCATATCTATCCTGATCAATCAACGGGCGTCAGGAATGCGAAATTAAACATGGTGGTTCTTGTCTTTACCCTTTATTCGCAGGAAAAGCTGATCCTAAGATCATACGCACAATCAATTCGCCAACCCCGGTATTGCTGATATGGCTGAAAAGCTTTTGAAATCGAACATCTTTTTGAACCGCATGCGCCGCATCGTCAAAAGCGAGCAACTGGTTCTGTCGATTTTGGCAATGATTGTCGGGGCACTGGCCGGGTGCGGCGCCATCCTGTTTCGAGATGGCTTGTTGCTTGTCCAGTCGTTGTTTTTCGGGTCTGGCGAAGAAGCCCTGCATCGGCATCTCAGTGAAATTCCCGTTTGGCAACTTATCCTGGCCCCGGCGGTGGGCGGTCTGATTGTCGGGATTTTCATTTATAAGTTCCTGCCGGAAAAACGACCGCACGGGGTTGCCGATGTGATCGACGCGGCATCGTTCCATGATGCGCGCATGTCGACCCGCTGCGGGATCAAAAGTGCGATTGCCAGTGCGGTATCGCTTGGCAGTGGAGCATCTCTTGGCCGCGAAGGGCCGGTTGTCCATATGGGCGCATCATTTGGGGCGTGGCTGGCCCGCATTCTTCACTTGCGCCGTTCGGCATCCCGAACACTTCTGGGATGTGGCGTGGCATCAGCGGTGGCGGCATCATTCAATGCGCCGCTGGCAGGCGCCCTTTTCGCCCACGAAGTTGCACTGGGGCATTATGCCCTGACGGCTTTTGCGCCGATTGTGCTGGCATCGGTTACCGGTACGGTCATAACACGCATCTATTACGGCGATGAGGTCGCCTTCCTGATCCCCGGTCACGAAATCCAGTCTTTCTGGGAGTTCCCGGCCTTTGCACTTTTGGGGATTATTGCCGGTGTGGCGGCGGTTCTGGTCGTGCGTGCCATCCCGGTCGTGCAAAAAACCGCAAACCGGACCAATGCACCGCTTTGGCTGCGACCGGCGGTTGCCGGGCTGATTGTTGGTCTGATTGCGTTGGTCTTTCCGCAGATTGTCGGTGTTGGCTATGGGGCGATGAACGATGCGCTTAATGAAAGCTACAGCCTGACTTTCCTGATCGGCTTGTTGCTTGCCAAGGGCTTTGCCGTTTCGATCTGCATGGGGCTTGGTTTTGCGGGCGGCATGTTCAGCCCGGCACTTTTCCTTGGGGCGATGCTGGGCGGGGCATTCGGGATGATCGCAACCAGTGCCTTTCCCGAGCTTTCATCTGGCTATTCGGCCTACACGCTTGTTGGGATGGGGGCTGTTGCCGCGGCCATCCTTGGTGCACCGATTTCAACGACCCTGATCATCTTTGAATTGACCGGTGACTATGCGTTGACGGTTGCGGTGATGGTGGCATCTGTGCTGGCGACGGTGGTGATGGATCAGTTCCAGGGCGGATCGTTTTTCCAGTGGCAATTGAAATGCCGTGGTTTGTCGACGCGCTGGGGCCGGGAAGTCAATTTGCTGCGTACGATCAAGGTGGACGAGATCATGAAGCGCGAATACGAAACCGTCCCGCTGACCGAGGGGCTGACGACTGTTCGTGAAAAGCTGATCAACGCACCCTATTCGGAACTTTTTGTCATTGATGATCAGGGCAAACTGCACGGAACGATCACACTGACCGATTTGCGCCATGCTGCCTTTGATCCCAATCTTGGCGATGAAGTCACGGCGGGCGAGGTCGCACGTTCAAAGCCGCCGGTCCTTTACCGGACAGACAATATCGAAAAGGCCATCAAGCTGATGGAGCAAACCGGCGAAGAACATCTGCCGGTTCTTAACAGCGCTGAGGAGCGCCATATCATCGGCTTCGTTCATGAAAAGGATGCGATGATGGCCTATAACAACGCCTTGCTGGAACTGCAAAGCGAAGAACGCGGTGATGCGCCGCCGAAGCTGTTCTAGTCCGATCCGCAATGAAAAAGAGCAGCGCTATTTTGCGCTGCTCCGTTCAAGGTTTTTAGGCCGATTTAATCAGGCGGCCAATGCAGGTTGCTGTCGTGCTGGCGAACCAGACATGACTTGGGCTGCAACCCGGCTATCAAGACCGGCAACGTTTTCTGGAAGATCCGTTGCAGCCTGTTGAGCTGCATCGTCAATTTCCTGACGTTCTTTGCGTTTCTCAATTCTAGCCTGTTCGTTACGTTCCTTCTCTTTTGTCGGTAGATTGAAACTGTCACGAGCGGCAGACTTGAATTCCTCCTCGGCATCCTGCTCTGCAAGTGCAGGATCATCTTTTGCCGGATCGGAATTCGACGAGATCGGGTCATCAGTGGTCTTGATACCATTTGCGCTGTCATTGGCTTTGACTGCGTCCATGGCCGCAGCAAAGCTTGATGACCCGCTTCCGATATTCTGGAATTCAAGCATGACGGCTTGAATCGCGTCCGAAAGTTGGCTTGTGGAGGAGCCTCCATCAGATCCGATTGCCGCAACGCCTGAAACAGGTGCAGCGCTACCTGCGCTAAAACTTTCGATACTTTCGGGTGCACCTGACCGTTCCGCAGAACTGGCCCGGGTTGATATCGGCAACCCGTTGCCCAATCCAAAAATAGCACTCATTTCGAGATACCTTTCTTCTGGGATGCACAAAGCACAGCTGGCACTCCCAGAAGACCTCCGGGGGCGTCAGACATGCATACCATCGGAAATCAAAGCAATTTTCAGACCATGGATGCTGAAAGTGCGGGTGAGCAAGTCACATACAGAGAACATGAATTAGGCTGATGATGTTATTTGGTATTTCTGATCCCGCAGCTGTGACGACCTGCGGCAAAAAATACCGATACCAAAGAGGGTTATGGGAAGCCGGACTTATCTATTAGGCTATGTGAAAACGGCCAAGCTTTTCCAAAAGCAGGATGTATCGATATAAGATGAAGCTTCATCTCGTTGCCGGTGCCAGACCCAACTTCATGAAAATCGCGCCGCTGTTGCGCGGATTGGCGAACCATCCAGTAATCCGTCCGTCTTTTGTCCATACGGCCCAGCATTTCGACGACGCGATGTCTTCGACTATCTGGCGGGAGCTTGGATTGCCGGACCCTGATCATGTCCTGAACTGTGAGCCATTCGAAAATGGCGATCCCATTGTCGGAATGATGCAGGCATATGAGGCACTTTGTCGTGAAGACCGGCCCGACATGGTTCTGGTTGTCGGGGATGTGAATTCATCCCGTGCCGCAGCCATCGTTGCAACTGAGATAAACGTGCCCCTTGTTCACCTGGAAGCGGGTCTCAGATGCTTTGATCCCGACATGCCCGAAGAGCAAAACCGTATCGAGATAGATCACAAGGCAGATCTGTTGCTGACGCCGTCGATGGATGCAGATGCAAATTTACGGACAGAGGGGATCACGGTCGACCGCATCAAGCGTGTCGGCAATATCATGGCTGATACGTTGGCGATGATGAAAGGAAGGATTGATAACGAGGAAGCCGCCCGCAAGCTCAATCTCGTTAAAGGTCGCTATGTCCTTGTAACCCTGCATCGGCAAAGCAATGTCGATGATCTCGGACGGCTCTATCAGATATGCCATGCGTTGATGGCGCTCACCACCAAAGCGGACATCTGTTTTGTCCTTCATCCCAGAACAGAAAAGCGCCTTCGGACATCAAATTTGATGGCGGCGCTACATACTGCCGGTGTTCGTTTGCTGCCGCCGATGGGGTATGTCGGGTTTACCAGTTTGATGCAGGATGCAGGCGTTGTCGTAACAGACTCCGGTGGTGTGCAGGAAGAAACCAGTCTTCTGGGCGTGCCATGTCTGACGCTGCGCAATTCAACCGAACGTCCAATCACGATCACGCAGGGAACCAATCAGCTTGTAGGACTTGATCAGTTGAGCCATGCGGTGATGTCCGCGCTAAGTGTTTCCGACGGTTGCAAGCGGATGCCAACCAAAATCCCGCTTTGGGACGGTAAGACTGCGTCGCGTGTTGTTCGGGAACTCGAAGCCTTTCTGCCGGGCAGAGCCGGTTGATACAAACGTTCCCGCGAAGGGTTTGGTTGATGCCCGCAATGTGGTGCAGAATGTAAAAATCGTCGGGTCAATATGGAACGAGACTGGCCCCCTTCGCACAGCGTGATATATATGCGGTCATGATGGATGATCCCTTCGAAATTGATGAATTCGCCGCCAGCCCCGAAATGCGTCTGGCCGATACACCGACCCCGGCATATCTCGACAATCTGAATGCCGAGCAGCGCGATGCTGTCGAAACGCTGGATGGGCCGCTGTTGGTGCTTGCAGGTGCCGGAACCGGGAAAACACGTGTTTTGACCACGCGTCTGGCGCATCTTCTGGAAACCAAGGCACAGACCGAACGCCTGCATCCGCAACAGATACTTGCCGTAACCTTTACCAACCGTGCGGCAAAGGAAATGCAGGAACGTGTGGCCCAAGCCCTTGGTCGTCCGGTTGAAGGCTGGTGGCTGGGAACCTTCCACTCGCTTTCAGCGCGCTTGTTGCGCCGTCATGCCGACCTGATCGGGTTAAAGTCAAACTTCACCATCCTTGATAGCGATGATCAGGTCCGCCTGCTTAAGCAGATCATGGATGCCGAACAGATCGATCCGAAAAAATGGCCAGCCAAGCAGCTTATGGGGATCATTCAGCGCTGGAAGGACAAGGGTCTGACACCTGAACGGGTCAATGAAAGTGTTGAGTTCGCCAATGGCGGGGCCAAGCACCTTTACAAGATTTATCAGGAACGCCTCAAAGTCCTGAACGCGTGCGATTTTGGTGATCTGTTGCTGCATTGCCTGACCCTGTTCCAGCAGCATCCGGAAGTCCTGAAGCAGTATCAGAACACCTTCCGCTATATTCTGGTCGACGAGTATCAGGATACCAACGTTGCCCAGTATCTGTGGCTGCGTGCAATGGCGATGGTTCATCGCAATATCTGCTGCGTTGGTGATGATGATCAGGCGATCTATAGCTGGCGCGGGGCCGAGGTTGGCAACATCCTGCGCTTTGAGTCTGATTTCCCGGGTGCCAAGGTGGTTCGTCTTGAACAAAACTATCGTTCGACCCCGCATATTCTGGCCGCTGCATCCCAACTGATCACGTTTAACGATGGCCGTCTGGGCAAGGAGCTGTGGACCGAGATTGATACTGGCGACAAGGTGCTTGTCAAAGGTGTCTGGGACGGGGAAGCAGAGGCACGCCTGATCGGTGAAGATATCGAAGCCCTGCAGCGCAAGGGCGTTGGCGCATCCCAGATTGCCATTTTGGTGCGCGCCGGTTTCCAGACCCGCGAGTTTGAGGAACGTCTGATCACGCTGGGCATCCCGTACCGCGTTGTCGGTGGTCCGCGCTTCTATGAACGTCAGGAAATCCGTGATGCGCTGGCCTATATCCGGCTTGTTGCGCAGCCCGATGACAGTCTGGCGTTTGAGCGCATCGTGAATGTGCCCAAGCGCGGGGTTGGCAAGGCATCGCTTCAGACACTGCATCAATATTCGCGTGATCAGGCGATTTCGCTGCCGGCGGCGGCGCGCGATTTGTTGGATACAGAGGAACTCAAACCCAAGATGCGTCAAAGTATCGGCGGTCTTTTGGGGGATTTCAAACGCTGGCGCGAAATGCTTGGCAACAGCAGCCATGTCGAAGTCGTTGAAACCGTTCTGGATGAAAGCGGCTATACCGATATGTGGCGGACATCCAAGGAAATTGATGCGCCCGGCCGTCTGGAAAACCTGAAAGAACTGGTATCTGCAATTGGCGAGTTCGAGAACCTGACCAGCTTCCTGGAACATGTCTCGTTGGTGATGGAAAACGCGCAGAACGATCATGAGGAAAAAGTCACCATCATGACCCTGCACGCCGCCAAGGGACTTGAGTTCGATTACGTTTTCCTTCCTGGTTGGGAAGAGGGCGTCTTCCCCCATCAACGTGCGATGGATGAAAACGGGGTCAAGGGCCTCGAGGAAGAGCGTCGTTTGGCCTATGTCGGTATTACCCGGGCGCGCAAACGTGCGACCATCTGTTATGCCGCCAATCGGCGCATCTATAATCAGTGGCAATCAGCCCTGCCATCGCGCTTTGTTGATGAGTTGCCCGACGAACATATCGAACGCAGCAGCGATACCGGTCTTGGCGGGCATGGTGGCAATCATTCGCCGGGTGCGTGGGGTGCCGATGACTGGATGAAAATGCCAAGCTGGGCGAGTGACAGCAGCACCCCATCACGCAATCCAGTGTCGGGTGCGGGGGAGCGTAAATTCGCCTCAAGCGGTTGGCAGGATCGCGTGCGCAAGAACGTGATTGATGTGAAGCCCGACGGTGAAACCAGTTATTCCACCAGTTCCAACTCATCGAAATACAAGGTGGGCGATACGGTGCGCCATCGCAAGTTCGGGTCGGGAACCGTCCGTGCGGTCGATGGCAACAAACTGGAAATCCATTTCGAAAGTGTCGGCACCAAGAAAGTGGTCGACAGCTTCATCCTGCCGGGGTAAGCCCCGGACAACATTTTCGGATGACCGATTTAACCGGGCGGAGCACATTTGCCGCCCACACGAGCGAGAAGCGATATGACCGAACCCGTCCTTTGCTATAACTTCAAATTCGAAGTTGATGGCGCCTATGCACAGATGTTTGCCGACGCGCTGTTTGATTATTGCGATGCGCTTTCGCATTTCGAGCGTGATGGCAACCCTGATGGACCTTGGCGTATCGAAGGCTTTGCCGGTGAGATGTTTGACAAGGGTGCGGTTGAGACCGCAGTGTCGATCATGGCATCTGCAGTTGGTATTGATGCGCCAACCGTGACCTTTGGTACCTATGAGCCAAAGGACTGGGTCAGCGAAAACTTGCGCAGCTTCAAGCCGATCTCGGTCGGACGTTTCTTTGTCCATGGTTCGCACTGGAACGAGGAAATCCCGGTATCCAAAACAGCGCTTCAGGTCGACGCCGGTCTGGCATTCGGGTCTGGCGAGCATCAAACCACCAAGGGATGCTTGGCTGCGATTGACTGGCTGGCCAAACGCGGACCGCGTCAGAATGCGCTTGATATGGGTTGTGGGTCCGGCATTTTGGGCATGGCATGTGCCAAAACCTGGCGGTGCCCGGTGATGATGGCCGATATTGATGCCGCATCGGTTCGGGTCGCACGCGAAAATGCCAAAACCAACAAGATCGCGGATCTTGTCACAGCTATTCATTCAAACGGTTTTCAGGATGCCCGTATTCGTGATGCCGGGTATTACGACATTGTCTGCGCCAACATCCTTGCCCGTCCGCTGCGTGGCATGGCGCATGACCTGACCAGCACGCTTTCGGAAAACGGTGTTGTTATCCTCTCGGGCCTTCTTTCGCATCAGGAACAGTTTGTTCTGTCGGCCTATCGTGACGTCGGGCTTTCCCTGATCAACCGTTTCGAGGTCGAAAACTGGACAACACTTGTCGTCGGCTAAGCCAAAAGGGCGAAGACAAAGCGATATATCCCCAAAAGACCAAGGCCGACGATAAGGATGCCAACCGCAATCATAAGCGGCTTTCGCGGGATGATTTTGACAAGCACGGCCGCCAACGGGGCGGCCGGCACACCGCCGATTACAAGTGCTAGTGCCGCCATGCCGAAGCTTTCCAATCCGAATGATCCGGCAAATGTAACGGTAATCGTCACGGTTACAAAAAACTCGGCCGCGGCAGACGTTCCAAGCATGCGGTGCGGTTCATTGCCGCGATAGACCAGCGTGCTTGATACGATCGGTCCCCAGCCGCCACCCCCCGATTGCATCAAGAAATCCACCGATCATGCCAAGCGGGGTAAGCCCGCGGATCGCCGCAGGCGGCTGAACTTTGCGAAGCGCCTTGGCAATTACAAGAACACCAAGTGCACTAAGATATACCGCGACAAACGGTGCCAGATAGTCCCCGATCCCCGATGATAAAAGAGCAGCGCCAGCACAGCCGCCTATTGCACCGGCAAGTGCCAGTTGACGGACCATGCGCCAATCGACATTGCGTGCAAAATGGTGGGCCGTACCGGAAACAGCGGTGGTGGCAATCTCGGCGGCGTGAACAGTTGCACTTGCCTGTGCGGGGGGTAAGCCAAGCGTGATCAAAAGGGAAGTTGAGGTCAGGCCATAGGCCATACCAAGGGCACCATCAATCAATTGGGCGATAAACCCAATCAGAACGATCCACCAGAAAAACTCATCCATCTTCGCCGCAAGCTCCAGGCATGGATACGATGCTGCAAAGTTTAGCAAGTTGGCGGCAATGCGATATTGCGTTGTGATTTTTGGGTGGCATTGCCGTTATGCATTAATGCCACGAGACTTTTGACAATTAGGTGCCCACGGATAACCGGCAATGCCTATCAGGTTTGCACCGGGACGCGGAAACGCCCATAACCAAAACCGCCTTGTCGGTCGCTGTTGCATGATGACCGGGTGCACGATCCGGTTGCTTTGATCCATTTTCGGTATGCTGATTTTCTTCGATTCGCATTGCAATCGGGCCGTCGCAACTGAAATCCCTGAGATACCAGAACTTCTCCATCAAATTTCAATCAAAGGTTTTCACTGCTTTTCCCGCGAAATCCCTTGGAAACAGGGCAAAAAATAGCCTGAGAACCGATCTCACACTTTTTGCGTATGTTGCAATATACAATACCAACGGATAGGTTTTATCTATTCGCTCGTAGAATTTTATATCTGGCATGGGGCAGAGTGATTGAGTGAGCTTGAACGTCGCATTTTGGTTGTAGATGACGAACCGCCGATCCGAAAATTGCTGGCACGTATTTTGGAACGTGCCGGTTTTGAAGTGGTGGTTGCATCTGACGGACTTGAAGCGCTTGAGACAGTAAAATCGGACGCATCATTGCGTCTGGTTGTTTCTGATTTGCGCATGCCAAATTGCAGTGGTCTGGACTTCGTCAAACGGGCAATCAACGAATACAAACGGGATTTCGAATTCATCCTGCTGACCGGGGATGGTGACAAGACCGATGCCGTGACGGCACTGCGTCTTGGTGTTCGGGAATTTCTTGATAAGCCGATTGAACGTGCCGATCTTGAACGCGCCGCACTTGATGCGCAGGCACGACTGCAGGAACGGGACCGAGAAGTCGAACGTGTTCGTAAACTCGAACTAGAAAATATCAGTCAGTCGAAAACCCTTGATGACATCAGCCGCAAACTTGGCGGTGCAGAACAGGAAATGATCGACCGGCTCAGCCTGATTTCCCAGTATCGGGACATCGAAACCGCGGAGCACTGTGTTCGCGTTGGTCTTTATTCCCAATTGCTGGCAGAGATGGCTGGTCTGGATCAGAATGTTCAACGGACAATCCGTCTGGCCGGCATTCTTCATGACATCGGAAAAGTCGGCGTGCCTGATGAGGTACTTCTGAAAAACGGAAAGCTGACTGACGACGAATTCAAGGTCATGCAGCGCCATACCGAGATCGGCTTTGCGATGCTCAATTCATCAGACAACCCGGTTCTGGGACAGGCCGCAATCATTGCGCGCTATCATCACGAACATTGGGAAGGGTCGGGCTATTGTGTGGGCCTGTCGGGCGCGGATATTCCGATGATTGCGCGGATCGTCTCACTGGCAGACGTTTATGACGCCCTTCGCAGTGCGCGCCGATACAAACCGGCCTACGGCCACTCGGAAGCCGTCAATATCATCACCAAAGGTGACGAGCGAACCTCCCCGGAGATGTTCGATCCGAAACTTTTGGGGCTGTTTGCCGATAATCATCTGCGCTTTGAAAGCATCTATAACAGCATGCCCGACCAGTTGGTCTGAGAATGGGGCCCGATAACTCATGCCAAAAAGATTAAGCGCCAATCTGGACCGGACAAGAAACCGCATCGCAGACTTTATGCTGTTTGTGATGTCGATTGGCGGTTTGCCCGCATTGGTTTCCTCGATGTTGCGCGAAGCAAGCCAGCGTTCGATCACGGTCGAGATCATCCATCTTTTGGTTTTTCTGGCCGTTGTTGCCGGTCTTGTACTGCGCAAGCGCTTATCGACCTTTACCAAGTCGGTTGTGATTGTCGCCGCAATGACAAGCATGTCGTTGCTTTATATCGTCAGGTTTTCGCCCGCAAGCGGCATGGCGATGATGATTGTGTCGACCGTGATCGTAGCGCTGTTCTGGCGATTTTCCGTCACCATTCGATATGCGGTGTTCTGCTTTGTCGCGATTGCAAGCGTCGGCGTGATGCGTGTTTTCAACCTCGACGGGGGCTTGATCACAGATAGTGGCACCGTTCCCTACACGTTGCCGGTTTGGGGATCGGCGCTGTTTGGGTATGTCTGGATGACCGCGTCACTTGTTGTCGGGATCGTCTGGATGCGGCAGGCGCTATTGCAAACCAGCATGGACCAGTTGCGTTCGCAGAACGAACTGATGTCGGGCAAAAAGTTTCTTGAGCAAATCCGCGAAAGTGCGTCCGAAGTTGCCAACCATTTCTCGTCACTTGATCGCATCGAAAATGCGTCTTTCCGACCGACATTGAAGCGTTTTGCCAACCTGATGAATTGCGAGCGGGCAAGTCTGTGGTTGGAAAAAGATGATGGTGACGTTGAGTGCGTCGGGCTGTTTGATGCCAATGATCCGTCGGCGAAACATGACGGCATGATTCTGAAACGCGCTGTACTGCCGCGATATTTTTCAGCGCTGGAATCCGGGCAGATTGTCGATGCGGACAACGCCGTTGAAGATCCGCGTACTTCGGAACTTAAAGACGCTTATCTGATCCCGATGAATATCAAGGCAATCCTTGATGTTGCGTTGATTTCGGCTGCGGGCCGAATGGGCATATTGTGCTTTGAGTCTGTCGGGCGGACCAGAGTATGGCGCCCTGAGGAAATCGTTTTCGCGCATATGGCGGGTGGGTTGTTGGCAGCCGCCGCAGGCATGAAAAATGTCATGGAGGCCAATGACGAGCTTAGCTTCTCGCGCCGTCGTTTTGAGGCGGTTGCCAATTACACGTATGGCTGGGAAAGCTGGATCGCGCCTGATGGCAAACTGATCTGGGTAAATCCGGGGATTGAACGCGTTCTGGGCTACACTGTCGAGGAATGCATGGCGTGTGGTGATTATCCGCTGTCATTTGTTGCGCCCGAGGATCGTGACCGTGTGCGCCACTATATTGACGAAGGTCTTGATGGCCTGTCAGGCAGTGACCGCGAATTCACCGGTGTTCACAAGGATGGCCGCAAGGTCGGTATCGACATGTCATGGCAACCGATCGCTGATAGCGACGGAGGGAACCTTGGCATCAGGATCAGTTGCCGCGATATCACCGAACGCATCCGCTATCGCCAGGATCTCGAGGTTGCCAAAAGCGATCTGGAGGCCAACCAGCGTCGTCTGCGCGCGCACTTCAACAATGCGAAAATCGGCGTGTTTTACTGGACGCCCGACAGAACCATCATCGAGGTGAACGAAACCGCCTGTCAGCTGTTTGGCTATAGTGCCAATGAGATGGTCGGCAAGAAGCTTGAGCTTCTGGTGCCAGAGGAAGACCGGGCGCGTCTTGGCACTCTGATCGAACGGATCATGGAAACGCAAAACAGCGTCAATAACCGGTTCGAGAACGTCACGCGTGATGGCAGTCGCATCATATGCGAATGGTATGAAAGCCCGATCTTTGATGCCAATGGCGCACTTGATTGTATCGCCAGTTTCGCACTGGATGTGACGGATCGCGAACGCCATCAGGAGACACTGGAATCGATTTATCGTGGCATTCGCTATCAGGTCGGTGCCGGGTTCTTTGAAAACCTGACAAAGGTTCTGTGTGAAACACTTGATATGACCTATTGCCACATCGCTGAACTTGTCGGTGACCGGGTGAAATCAGTTGCCTTCCATTCCCCGGATGGCCGTCGCGGTGGACTTGATTTTGTGCTGGCTGGATCGGCGGCGGAACGGGTTATCAAGGCCGGGACGTTTGTGTGCAAAGATAATTTCCGTGCGTTGATGCAGGATGTCCAAAAGGTCACTGATATTGAAGTCCTTGGATATGTCGGGGCTACGCTTTATGACAGCGACGGGCGACCGATTGGTATTCTGGTGACCGTATCTGACAAGCCACTTGCTGATCCGGAACTGGCCAAATCCATCGTTGAAGTGTTCGCGTCCCGTGCGTCTGCCGAACTCCAGCGGCTGCAATCCGAACGCAAACGTGAAAAACTCGAAGAGCAATTGCGTCATTCCCAGCGGATGGAAACTATCGGTGTTCTGGCAGGCGGGATTGCACATGATTTTAATAATATCCTGCAGCCAATAAGTGGCTATGCCGAACTGCTTTATTCCGATCTGCCCGAAGATTCTCCGCTGCGTGACGATGTCATGGAAATTCGCCAAGGGGCTGATCGGGCACGTGATCTTGTGCGGCAAATTTTGGCATTCAGTCGGAATTCCGAAACCGAGCGTTCCCCGATTGATGTCGGTTTGATGATCACGGGTACGGTTCGTTTTGCGCGCGGGTCCATGCCATCGAGTGTGTCGATCAAGGTCGAACTGGGGGCGAAATCCATGACCGTCATGGGCAACGCAACACAGCTTGATCAGTGCCTGATGAACCTGATCACCAATGCCTGTCATGCGGTCGGCGATCAGGGTGAAATTCGCGTAAAGGCAAGCCGCTTCGAAGTCACCGAAGACAGTCTGGAAATACATCCGTTGTTGACGGTCGGGCGCTACATCCAGATTAGCGTCGTGGATAACGGCGTCGGTATGGAGCCGGAAACAGCCAAAAGGATCTTTGATCCGTTCTTTACCACCAAGGAGCCGGGTAAGGGTACTGGTCTTGGCCTGTCTACGGTGCATGGCATCGTGACCGGTCACAAGGGCGAGATATCGGTTTATAGCCGTCTGGGGCAGGGAACCCGGTTCGCAATCCTGTTGCCGGAACATGATCGCGAAGCCACGGACGAAAAGCGCGAAACCCGCAGTCTGTCGGCAGGTGCGGGCGGGCATCTTGCGGTCGTGGATGATGAGGAAAAGAACCTCAGGCTGTGCGCACGGATGTTGGAGCGGATCGGATATTCCGTCGATACGTTTAACGAGGCCGCCAAGGCGCTTGAAGCGCTGAGTGCTCCGGATGCACATTTTGATGCGCTTCTGACCGATCAGACCATGCCGGGCATGACCGGCCAGAAATTGATCGAAAAGCTGCGAGAGGCTGGTAACGAAATCCCAGTTGTCGTCATGACCGGGTATGCCTCAGACGAGGTGACCGACGCCTTCAATGCTTTGGGGGTTGCGCGCATACTGGCCAAGCCTCTTGATATCATTGAACTGCATGATGGCTTGGCCGCGGTGTTTGGCGAAACAAAGGACGTGGCGATGGTGTCTGCCGATTTGCCGGGAAAGCCTGAAACCCCCTAAGAGTAACTAAATTCAGAAAGTGGTCGGGTATCAGGCTTGATCGGTTGCGCTACCGGCCACCGGATACATCAATGATGCTGCCTGTGACATAGGACGCGTCACCCGAGATCAGCCAAAAGATGCTTTGGGCGACTTCCTGCGGGTCGCCGGCACGTCCCAACGGGCAATTCGGGCCGAGTTCATGGGCCCGTTCCGGGCGGCCACCACTGGCATGAATATCGGTTTCGATGATGCCCGGGCGCACGGCATTGACACGGATCCCTTTCGGACCGAGTTCCTTGGCAAGGCCGATGGTCAGCGTGTCGATTGCCGCTTTTGATCCGGCGTAATCAATGTATTCGCCAGGTGACCCAAGCTTTGCCGCAATGGACGAAACATTTACGATGGCGGTACCGGAACGAAGGGTTCGTGCGGCTTCGCGTGCAACCAGATAGGCCCCAAGCACGTTGGTATCGAACACGGATTTCATGCGATCAATATCCATATCCGCAAGTGTGCTTTGCCGGGCGACAATGCCTGCATTATTGACCACGGCGTCAATCGCGCCAAACCGATCACGTGCGGCCTCAAACAAGGCAATAACGCTGTCTTCATCGCGGACATCGCATTTGCGGGCAATCACATTGCCGGTAAATCCGGCGCGCTCGCACATCGCACATGTTTCATCAGCACTTTCCTGATTGCCAACAAAGCTTAGCGCAACGTTCCAGCCTTTGGCGGCAAATAGAACAGCAGTTGCGCGTCCGATACCGCGTGATCCACCGGTGATCAGAACTGTCTTGGTCATTTCCACTCCGCATCGTGATGATGATTTACTGTTTGGGGCACTATGGCGTGCTGGCCTGCGACTGGTCAAAAAGAAACGGCCCTGCTGTGGAGAAGCAGGGCCGTTTCAGAGGGAAAAGACAAAAATGCCGCAAGGATCATGAACCGTGATCCTGCGCTTCGTCTTTTGATGCAGACCAACCCGGGCGGGATTGATCCGTTATTCCGTATCCTTGGCATCTTGCGGGTCGGTTTTAGTTCGATCCGCAATGTCGTCTGCCGGATGGGCAGGGCCAGTATCAAGACCGAGCGCAGTTTTCTGACCAAGGGCCAGGCGCTCAAGGCCGTCATAGGCCGTCTGGCGACGACGGGATTGTATGACGCTCAAGGCAGTAATAGGAAAACGGATCACCGTTCATGGTCTCCAGCAAATTGACGTCCCGACGGGCCATCTTTTTGTCGCGGGACTGTCATACGTTAACCTTTGGCTAATGTGCATTGCGAAGGTTGCAACGCATTCATACGCGGGATGCATGCGCCGGTGTTTCGGGCGGGGAAAAGGGCGTAGTATGTCCGAAAGTTCTTTGGTGCTTGCGCGACATCGGCACAAACCCTTACATAGGTCTTACCACCTGCCCAATGCCCCACATGTTTTAAAGAGGATCTTCATGGCCATTTCCGGTGATGCTCAACTTGCCAAACTGCTTGAAGCCGCCAATGTCGACAAGGATGTTAGCGCTGTCATCGACCTGATTGACGGTGTTCTGGCCGCAGCCCAGGGCAGCACGCGAGAAGACTGGATTGATCTGATTTGCCAATCCCCGGATGATGCCCTGCGAGCCGAATTGCTGGCCCTGCGGGATGAACGCAAAACACGTTTTAAAATGGCCAAGGATGATTTTGACGCCGCCCATCGACTGGATGCCTTGCGCAACTATCTGGCGGCCAAGGGCGTTGACGGCTTTATTGTGCCGCGTGCGGACGAACATCAGGGTGAAAACGTACCGGCACGGGCCGAACGTCTGGCGTGGCTGACCGGCTTTACCGGATCTGCGGGTGCGGCTGTTGTCTTGCGCGACAAGGCCGCCGTTTTTGTCGATGGCCGTTACACCATTCAGGTGCGCCAGCAAGTTAACCGTGATCTGTTCGAGTACCGCCACCTGGTCGAAGAACCAGTCGTCGGCTGGTTGCATGACCACCTGAAATCGGGTGAGAAGCTGGCTTATGATCCTTGGCTGCATACGGTCCAACAGGCGACCCATCTGCGGTCTGCCTGTGAGGCGGTCGGGGCGGAACTGATTGCGATTGATACCAACCCGATTGACGCCATCTGGCATGCCCAGCCGCACCTGCCGCTTGGCCCGGTTCGGCCACATCCGATGGAATATGCCGGTAAATCGAGCTTTGAAAAGCGCACCCAGATTGCCGAAATCCTGTCGCGCATTTCGTGCGACAGCGCCATTCTGTCGGCACCTGACAGCATCGCGTGGCTTTTGAATATCCGTGGTGCCGATGTGCCGCAAACACCGCTTGCACTTGGCTATGCGATCATCAACGGCGATGCCTCGGTCGAACTTTTCATGGACGAACGCAAGGTCGCGCCAGAAACGCTCAAATGGCTGTCAGGTGAGGCAACCTTGCGGGCACCGGGCGAACTCGGGGATGCCCTGAAGGCGATGGGCAATCAGGCCGTCCGTCTGGATGAAGCCACTGCAGCCGACTGGCTGCGCATGAAATTGTCCGACGCCGGTGCCACCGTGCGTGTTGGGCGTGATCCGGTCGCCATTCCGAAGGCCTGCAAGAACGAGGTCGAACTTGAAGGTTCGCGCAAGGCCCACAAACGCGACGGCGAAAAGATCATTCGTTATTTCAAATGGCTTGATGAAACCGCGGCCACCGGTGATATCGATGAACGCGCCGCTGCTGATATGTTGCTGTCGATGCGTGCCGAAGATCCGCTGTTCCGTGATTCAAGCTTTGAAACCATTCCGGGCAGTGGCCCGAACGGGGCGCTTTGCCATTACCGCAATACCCCGGAAACCAACCGCAATCTGACCCCGGGCGAGATTTTCCTGATTGATTCCGGGGCGCAATATCTTGATGGCACCACCGATATCACGCGGACGACCGTGATCGGGAACCCGACGCAGGAACATCGCGACCGGTTCACCCGCGTGCTGAAGGGGCATATTGCGCTTGCCCGCGCCATATACCCGGTTGGAACGACAGGCCAACAGCTTGATACGCTGGCACGCATGCCGCTTTGGGAAGCCGGGCTTGATTTTGACCATGGCACCGGCCACGGCGTTGGCAGCTACCTTGGTGTGCATGAAGGTCCGCAACGCATTTCCAAGGCCCCGAACACGGTGGCCCTGAAACCGGGCATGATCCTCTCGAACGAGCCGGGCTTCTATAAGGAAGGCGAATACGGCATTCGCATTGAAAACCTGATTGCGGTAACTGAAATCGATGCGCCGATTGGGGCAGATCGCAAGATGCTTGGCTTTGAAACGCTGACTTTCTCGCCGATTGACCGCAAACTGATCGATCCGGAATTGATGACCAGGGACGAGTTGCAGTGGCTTAACGATTACCACGCGCAGGTCTATGCGATGTATGCCGATGATCTCGATGATGATCATCGTGAATGGCTGCAAAACGCAACAGCGCCGATCAAAAAGAAATCGGACTGATTTCACGCTGCGTACTTGGCACTGACAAACAGGGTCGAATGCCCTATTAAGACTGCATTGGATCGATTCAAGAAAAGCGGTAAACCGCTTCTGAAAGCAGGAGGAATATATGGCTGAAGTCGAAGCGCAGTGGATGGCTAATCCTGATCGCTATAACGACGAAAACTGGGACCGTTGCGGGCGCAGTGGATTGCTTCTGCCGAAAATCACGCTTGGTCTGTGGCAGAATTTCGGTGGCGTGGATGTCTATGAAACCCAGCGGGCGATGATCCGTCGCGCGTTTGATCGCGGTGTGTTCCACTTTGATCTTGCTAACAACTATGGCCCGCCGCCGGGCTCGGCCGAAGAAAACTTTGGCAAGGTTCTATCGCAGGATCTTAAACGCCATCGCGATGAGTTGATCATTTCCACTAAGGCTGGCTATCGCATGTGGCCGGGGCCGTTTGGCGAATGGGGATCACGCAAATATCTGATTTCCAGCCTTGATCAGAGCCTTAAGCGGATGGGGCTGGATTATGTCGATATCTTCTATTCCCACCGGGTTGATCCCAACACCCCGCTTGCCGAGACCATGGGCGCACTTGATCAGATCGTGCGTTCGGGCAAGGCGCTTTATGTCGGGATTTCGTCCTATTCGCCGGAAATGACCCGTGAAGCGCATGCGATCCTCAAGGACATGGGAACGCCATGCGTGATTCATCAGCCGTCCTACTCGATGGTCAATCGCTGGGTCGAGGATGGTCTGCTTGATACCCTTTCCGAGCTTGGCATGGGCTGCATTGCCTTTTCGCCGCTCGCACAGGGTCTTTTGACCAACAAGTACCTGAATGGCGTGCCCGAGGATTCCCGTGCCGCCCTCGAAGGATCTTTCCAGAAAGGCATGCTGACCGAGGAAAACATCAATCGCGTTCGAGCACTGAACGAAATCGCCAAACGCCGCGGTCAAAGCTTGGCCCAGATGGCGATTGCCTGGGTGCTGCGCCGTCCCGAGGTGACCTCTGCCCTGATTGGGGCGCGGCATGTTCAGCAGCTTGATAACAGCCTTGATGCGCTCAATAACCTTGAATTCAGTGCAGACGAGTTGGCCGAAATTGATAAATATGCCGGCGATGCCGGTATCAATCTTTGGCAGAAGTCGTCGGACAGTCAGGCACCCGTCTGATCCCAACGATTGATACAATGATAAAAACCCCGACCGAAAGATGCTTCGGTCGGGGTTTTGTTTATCAGAGCCAGTGTTGGCTTATTTTTGGTTGGCCATCGGAACGGTGCCGGCAAGATCACGCAATGTATCGACAACCGCCTTGCCCCCGGTACTCAGCGGGCGATCCTGTAACCATGACAGCATTACCTTGCGCGACAGTTCCGGGTTGGTGATGCGCCGTGCCTTTAGGCGCCCGGTCGAAAGTTCCTGAACCAGCGAACTGCGCGGCAAGACGGTATGACCGACATTACGCGTCACCAGATCGACCAAAACGCGAAGGGCATCGGCCTCAACCACCGGGGTCAACGGCCGTCCCGCCCGAAATGCCGCCTCCTGCATCATGGCGCGTAGCCCGTGCTTGTTGGTCGGCATGATGAGTGGCAGGGACAAAACATCTTCATAGGCGATTTCGGTTTCCTGTTCGCCGACCTGTGACGGGTGGGAAATCAGAAACAGGTCTTCGCGCCATAGCTGTTCGGCATGCAGGCTGCGTGAAATCATGCCGTCATGTAGGATGCCGATATCAAGTCGCCCGGACAGCAATCCTTCCTGCACATCGCCTGTCAGGTCTTCGGCGACCGTAATGTTAAGGTCAGGGTACCGATCGCGCAGAGTTTCAATCAGTGCCCCGGTAATCACGATCCCGGCGCTGGGCGGAACGCCGACATGCACATGGCCTGTCACCTGACTGCTGCGGGCCGACAGATCGGCTTCAAGACGGGCAAGATCGGTCAGGATTACGCGGGCCCGTTCGGCAAGCATCTGACCTGCTTCGGTCAATTTGACGCCGCGTCCGGTGCGTTCCAACAGTTTGGTATCAAGGGCCTCTTCGAGAAGGTTAAGCTGCCTACTGAGTGCGGGCTGCGACAAATTAAGCCGCTCTGCCGCGCGTGACAGGCTGCCGAGTTCGGCAATATGTACAAAGCTTCGAAGTTGTTTGATATCCATCGGGCGTGATCCTGAGCAGCTTTGCGCATCCATGTGCCTGCTAGATATAGCCAAAGCTGATATCTGATAGCAATTAATTCGAATTGAATAATGGCAGTTCACGGGTAACTATGGCAACCGATAGAGGATCGGAGAAACCCATGACGCCACCACCGTCACCTTCTGAGCCCGGGCAACAGGGTGTCACGCCTGTCGTGTCGCCGGCCGGTTCCGCACTGACCATTGTGTTGCTTGCGACAGCTGCCTTGGCCATGAAAGGCCTTCTGGCAAAATTTGTTTATGCCACGGGCATGACAGTGGATGGCTTGTTGCTGTTGCGGTTTCTGATTGCCATGCCGCTCTTCTGGCTTGGTGTGGTTTTGTTTGGCAAGAACCGGCCGGGCGACCGCAAGATGAAACCGGTCGATCTCGCGTGGGGCGGGCTTTATGGCGGGCTGTTTTTCCTTGCGGCCCTGTTTGATTTTACCGCTGTTTCGTTGATTGAAGTGACCGTTTCAAGGATCGTGCTGTTTACGTTTCCGGCTGTTGTGATGATCCTTGAGGCGCTCCATAAACGGCGCTTTCCACCATTTCGACAGATTGTCTGCTTTGTCATAACCTATGTCGGACTTGTTCTGGTCCTGGCACCGGGCGGGTTTGGCGAAGTTTCGCCGGCGCTTTGGTACGGAGCGGCTTGGGCGTTCGGTTCTGCTGTGACCTATGCGATTTATCTCTATTTCGGTCAGCGGATGATTACCGTTATCGGGTCGATGCATTTTGCAGCCCTGATCAACACCATGGCCGGTATTTGCATGGTGATTTACCAACTGATCGTCCAAAACCCGCTGAACCTGAACGTGGCGGGCATCATGTGGACGGCAGGCATTTCGATTTTTTGCACCGTTATTCCATTCTTCCTGCTGTACGAGGGCATTCGAAGGGTCGGTGCGACGCAGGCTTCGCTGATATCGCTTTCCGGGCCAGCCATGACCTTCTTTGCCGCCTGGCTGTTCCTGGGTGAGGTGCTCACAGTGCCGCAATTGGTCGGGTTTGTGGTGGTGACACTCGGTGTGGCGTCACTTAAAAACAGCTTTACGCTGGCGGGGCTGGGCAGGTTGCTGGCACGGCCATTCGCATCGGGCGGGACGTCGCAACGCTAATCGGGTTTGATGTTATTCGTCGCGCTGCCAGCGGCGAACTTCAATTTCATGTTCGGGTAAACGCTCACCGCGCCGCCATTTCAAGGGATCGATAAATTCTCCTGCCCAGACGCCGGTGCGTGCCTGTCGCGCCTGATTTTCATAGGCTTCGTATTCCGGCATCTGATCGGGGCGGGCAACCGCCATGCCCCGAACAATCAGGCTTTGTCCAATATCAACCCCGTCGGCATTTCGGCAAACGGCCATGTTGCGATGATACCGGTTTTTCCCACGCACTTCGCAGGTGATCGGTGTTGCGACCAGAAGGTTGGTGGTCACCTGCCATGCCTCTGCCCCGCAAGCTGTGCTTTGGCCGTTAATCAGACACTCCTGAAAACGGTTCATGGCATCCGCCCCCCACAGATCAACACGTTTGAAGCCGAACTCAAGCGTATCAGCATCAATCGCACGCGCCGGGCCCGACAGGGTATCAAAATCCGGATCGGCCTTTGATACCGCTGGAACGCATCCCAGCATCAGGGCAAAACCAAGTGTGATCAGGCGGTGGGGAAGGGCGGGCACCATGCGGGCCTCAATACAGGTCGCTGTATCTGATTTCATCAAGCTGGGCAAAGATGACTTTCCACTTTTCATCCTGCTTGAGCAGCGCGAACGCATAGTCGCAATCAAAGATCAGGTTGTTTTCCGAATTGCCGAAGCGGAACGAAACAATTGCACGCGCCCCACCGGGAAGGGCGGAATGTTGTTCAATCACCATGGATTTCGCCATGGCAAGATCAGCATTTTTCAGTTCATCAAAGAATGAGTGATGGTATTTGTGCAGATCGTCTGAACTGCCAATAGCCTGCACGCCGGACAGATCATTGATCAGGCACGGGAAGTGGAAGAAATCATCAAGTGCGTTTTCTTCAAGCTTCAGATGGGCATCGACATAACGGCGAAAAAAACTTCCAAGGTCTTCCATCAGCACACACTCCCCGGTTAGATCATTTTTATTCCGTGGCAATCAGATCAAGCCATCCCTGTTCATCAAGCACTGTAACACCTAATTCTTCTGCTTTCTTTAATTTGGAGCCCGCACCCGGTCCTGCAACCAGATAATCGGTTTTTGCCGATACGGATCCGGCGACCTTTGCACCAAGACTTTCGGCTTTGACCTTGGCCTCGTTGCGTGAAAACAGCTCCAACTTGCCAGTAAAGACAACGGTTTTGCCATTGACCGGATTGTCGCTGACCTGCGGGGCTTCGACATCGGTTATGGTCAAAAGTCCTTGCAGATCATCCAGAACCTCTCGGTTG
The DNA here is from genome assembly GCF_003403095.1 of Thalassospira indica. Lineage (NCBI taxonomy): Bacteria > Pseudomonadati > Pseudomonadota > Alphaproteobacteria > Rhodospirillales > Thalassospiraceae > Thalassospira > Thalassospira indica. The sequence goes on from NZ_CP031555.1 coordinate 1,346,214, forward strand.
TGATCTTCGGCCATGAATTCGATCAGGTCCTTGGCGACACCTGGGCCGATCTGATCAATGTTGATCAGTTCGCGAAGGGCTTCGCTGTCGGCTTCATTGGCGGCAACCATGGCGCTACGCCATTCGGCAAGCGATCCATAATGGCGTGCCAGAAGCTTTGCGGTTGCCTGACCGATCTGGCGAATGCCAAGTGCATAGATAAACTTGTCGAGCCCGATGGTGCGCCGTTCATTGATGCCGTCAAACAGCTTGGTTGCGGATTTCTCGCCCCAACCTTCAAGCTTGCGGATGGCATCGCCGTGATCGCTTTCAAGGCGGAAAATATCGCCAGGCGACTTCAGCCAACCCAGTTCAAAGAACGCCTCGACATTCTTTGCGCCCAGGCCATCGATATCAAAGGCCGTGCGCGATACGAAATGTTTCAGGCGCTCAACCGCCTGTGCCGGACAGATTAGGCCGCCGGTACACCGGGTTACGGCTTCGCCTTCTTCGCGCATGGCGTGGCTGCCGCATTTTGGGCACTCGGTGGGAAATTCGTAAGGTGTTGCATCATTCGGATGATTGCCATCCTCGTCCAGAATGACCTCAACGACTTGGGGAATAACGTCACCGGCACGTTGCACAACCACAAGATCGCCAACCCAAACGCCCAAGCGGTCAATCTCATCTCGGTTATGAAGGGTGGCGTTGGATACCACGACACCGCCAACCGTAACCGGCTCCAGCCGAGCGACCGGGGTCAGGGCACCTGTTCGACCAACTTGAATGTCGATGGCCTTGATCCGAGTGCGAGCCTTCTCGGCCGGGAATTTGTGCGCAATCGCCCAGCGCGGTGACCGGCTGACGAAGCCGAGGCGCAGCTGCAGTTCAAAGTCATTGACCTTATAGACGATGCCATCAATGTCGTAATCAAGGTCCGGCCGCTGGGTTGCCAGTTCGTCATAGAACGCCATGATGTCATCGGCGTTATGAAGCAACCGGGTCAGCGGATTGGTGACAAAGCCCCACCCTTCAACCTTCTGCAGGAAATTCCACTGCGTCTGAGCCAGGCTTTCGGACAGTTCGCCAAAGCTATAGGCAAAGAAACGAAGCGGGCGTTTGGCGCTGATCGATGGATCAAGCTGGCGAAGCGATCCTGCCGCTGCGTTGCGCGGATTGGCAAAGGTTTTGCCGCCGGTTTCGGCCTGGGTCGCGTTCAGTTTCTGAAACGCAGAGCGTGCCATATAAACCTCGCCCCGGATTTCGACCACATCGGGCGCATCATCTGGAAGTGTCTTGGGGATGTCGTCAATATGGGCGACATTGGCGGTAACGTCTTCGCCTTCTGACCCGTCACCGCGGGTGGCGGCGGTGACCAGTTGGCGGTTCTCGTAGCGCAGCGACAGCGAAAGACCATCGATCTTGGGTTCGCCAACCACCTCAACCGGGCTGTGCGCCGTCAGGTTCAGGAAGCGACGAATACGGGCAAGAAAATCGACAATGTCTTCGCGCGAAAACGCATTCCCAAGTGACAGCATCGGGCGGGCATGCTTGACCTTGGCAAAGCCTTCGGCCGGGGCGGCACCGACTTCCTGTGTCGGGCTGTTTTTCTTAAGCGTCGGATAGTGGGATTCAAGTTCGATCAGGCGATTGAACAGCGCATCATATGTCGCATCCGAAACCAGCGGGTCGTCATTGACGTGATAGGCCTCGTTATAAGACCGGATACGTTCAGAAATTTCGGCATGCTGTTTGCGCGCCTCCGTGCTCGAAGACGGCAATTCGGGAAGTTCGGACATGTTTGACGCGTGTTCGGCGCTCATATTCTTTTTGTTCCGTATTCAAGGTTGGGCCGACGTGTTGACGCCGGGATCAATTGGGTTGTTCAAGCAGGCTGTCGGCGGCGGCACGTGCCTCGGCCGTCACGGAATGACCGGCCAGCATGCGGGCGATTTCTTCGCGCCGCGCACCATCGACAAGGGCATCGACGCGGGTCACCATGGTGCCGTCTGCCTCGCGCTTGGCAATATAGAAATGCGTGCGGCCACGGGCGGCGACCTGCGGGCTGTGGGTAATGACAAGGATCTGGCGTTCCTGTGCCAGAAGATGCAGGCGCTGACCAATCGCTGCTGCCGTCGCGCCGCCGACACCACTGTCGACCTCGTCAAAGACCAAACTGGGTACGGCAGAAACGCGCGCCAGAACGACCTTGAGCGCCAGCAGGAAGCGCGAAAGCTCGCCCCCCGATGCGATTTTGTTGAGCGCGCCCGGGGGACTGCCGGGGTTGGTGGCAACCGTGAACTGCACCCGGTCAATGCCGTCCTGACCCCATTCGGGTTCTTCAAGTTCGGCAATGTCTGTAACAAAGCGCGCCTTTTCCATGCGAAGCGGCGGCAATTCGGCATTGATCGCGCCATCAAGCTTGGCGGCGGCTTCCTTGCGCGCGGCATGAAGTTTCTCGCCGGCTTCGATATAGGCTTTGCGATAATCGCTTACGGCGGCGGTCAGGCGGCTCAGTTCCTTCTCGCCGAATTCAAGCTGATCGATCTGGGACCGGAAATCCTTCATCAGCGCATTCAGCCCATCGACCGGAACATTGTATTTGCGGGCGGCTGCGCGCAGGGCAAAAAGGCGTTCCTCGACATTTTCCTGATGACCGGTATCAAGATTAAGATCAGCCAAGGTGGCCGAGATCGCCCGGTTGGCTTCTTCAAGTTCGATCGCGGCACGATCAAGGGCCTCGATGATCGGTTCAAACCGGCCATCGGCCTTTTCAAGTTCACGTTCAAGGCACCGCTGCGCACTACGAAGGGCACTTTCCGTACCCTTGCCACGCGAAAGTTCCGTGCCGGCATCATTAAGGGCCGCAACCAGCTTTTCACCATGCATCAGGAACTGGCGTTCCTCGGCAAGGCGTTCTTCTTCGCCTTCTTCGGGGGCAAGCTTTTCAAGCTCATCGACGGCGTGGCGCAGCCATTCCTCTTCCTCGCGCGCCTTGTCAATGCGGGCGCGGGCAGCGTTGAGTTCCTTTTGCGTTTCACGCCAGGCGCGCCAATGATCACGCACGGTCATGGCAAGGGTGCCAAGATTGCCGTGGGCATCAAGGGTTGCGCGATGTGTAGTGGGATCAAGAAGGCCGTGTTGATCAAACTGGCCCTGAATTTCAACGCAGTAATCGCCAACATCACGCAGCAGCCCGACCGAGACGGACTGGTCATTCACATAGGCGCGCGACCGGCCATCTGACGTTACCACCCGTCGGACAACAAGGTCTTCGCCCTCAAGATCAATATCCTGATCGGAAAGCAGGGAGAAAACCGGATGGCCCTGCGGCAGATTGAAGGTTGCTGTCACACTGCATTTGTCGCAGCCATGACGGACAAGGCCGCTATCGGCGCGCGCACCCAGGGCAAGTCCAAGCGAATCAAGCAGGATCGATTTACCAGCACCGGTTTCACCCGTGAGCACGCTAAGCCCGTCGTGAAAATCGAGATCCAGTTTGTCGATAAGGACTACATTCCGAATGCTGAGGCGTCGAAGCATTGCTGGGTACTGATGTTGTTAACGGAGCAGCAGACAGGTACTTGTTGGTGAATGTGCAGAGTGCCCAATCCCGCCCGGCCTTGCAAGCCTTGCGAAGGCGAAACGGTCTGCAATTCGGTCACGGCAACGGCGTTTGGTCAAACTGCAGTAATTTCAGATGCTAACCGCAAGTTGTTCTTTTTTTGTTCTATATTGTCGCAAGGCAGATTGTCAAGCAAACCGTTGGCCTTGCGACGGTTTGGTTAGCTTAATTCAGAAAAGGCTGGAGATGGAGTTTGTGGTAGCGTCCCACCAGCTTTCCTCTTCGCGCTCTGGGGCTTCTTCGCCCAGCATGAGGCTATAGGATTCGCTGTAATATTCGCTGCCCGGGAAGTTGTGGCCCAGAACTGCTGCCGTGCGTTTGGCTTCGCCTTCAAGACCAAGCGAAAGATAGCACTCGGTCAGGCGTGCAAGGGCCTCGGGAACGTGGGTGGTGGTCTGATAGTTTTCGATCACCGCCTTGAACCGGTTGATCGCTGCCAGATACTCGTTGCGGTCCTGATAATAGCGCCCGACATCCATTTCCTTCCCCGCAAGATGATCGACCGTCAGGTCCTTTTTCAGCTTGGCATCGCGGGCATATTTGCTGTCAGGGAAGCGGCGGATAACGTCGTCAAGCGCATCCATCGCATGCTGGGTCATCTGCTGATCGCGACCGACGTCGGAAATCTGTTCGTAATAGGACAGCGCCTTGAGGTAATAGGCATATGGCACATCCGGGTTGGCAGGATGCAACGAGATAAAGCGATCCAGTGCGTTGATCGCATCGTCGTATTTGTTGTCCTGATAATAGGCATAAGCCGACATCAGGGTCGCCTTGGTCGCCCAGACCGAATAGGGGTGCTGACGTTCGACTTCGTCAAATGCCTCGGCCGCCTGTTGGTATTCCTTGGCGTCAAGCAGATCCTGCGCGCCGTTATACAGTTCGGAAACCGGACGTTCGACATATTCCGGCGCATCATTGCTTGAACATGCCGCAAGCATCAGCGACAGGCCGAGAGTTGCAATGACGTGTTTGGCGCGAACGGTACTTAGCACTGTGACGTATCCTCGAAATTTTTGACGCACTCACCGTAAAATCCGCCGGACTATATCATGCGAAGGGCGTGCTTGGGCAAGTAGTTGTGTCGTCAAATGCCGACTTTTATTCCATGTTAAATGCTGTGACACGGATAAGAAGACTGAAAACCAACGCCGAAAACAAAAAAGGCGACCACGCGGGCCGCCATTTTCATAATTTGGATGCCGGTGACACCTGATTTCAGGCGGTGGCAAGCATCGGTTCAGAAACGCCGCGCAAGGCCGCCTTGGTCAGCGGAACAACACGATATGCGTCCTTGTCTGCCAGCAACGCCTGCAGCAGCAGATTGTTGACATGGTGACCGGATTTGTAGGCGGTGACCTTGCCCTGCAACTGGTTGCCGGCAGTATAAAGATCGCCAAGCGCATCAAGGATCTTGTGGCGGACGAATTCGTCTTCGTAACGCAGGCCTTCCTCGTTCATGACTTCGTCACCGGAAAGAACAACCGCGTTATCAAGCGAACCGCCACGGGCAAGACCGGCAGAACGCATGGCTTCAACTTCATGCAAGAAGCCAAAGGTGCGGGCACGTGCGATATCGGCCACAAACACGCCGTCATCGAACTTTACGGACATGCGCTGGTTGGCAATGGCCTTGCTGGCGAAATCAATCTCGAAATCGATCTCGAACCCGTTGGCCGGTTCAACCCGTGCGGTGCAGCCGTTATATTCGACTTCAATCGGTTTCAGGACTTCGATGACATGACGCGGCGCATCAAGTTCTTCGATGCCAACGCAATCAATCAGGAAGTTAAACGGGGCGGAGCTGCCATCCATGACCGGAACCTCGTCGGCATCGATATCGATGAGCACGTTATCAATGCGCGTACCGGCAAGGGCGGCCATCAGATGTTCGATGGTCCCGATCTTGATGCCCCGGGCTGCATCACCAAGGCAGGTGCAAAGACGGGTATCGATCACGCCATCGTAACGTGCCGGAAACAGCGGCTGGTCATCCAGGTCCGTGCGGCGGAATACAATGCCATGATCGGCAGGGGCAGGGTGAAGGGTAATGCGGATCTTCTGACCGGAATGCAGACCAACACCGGCACAGCCGATAGAGGCTTTGAGCGTGCGCTGGAGCACATAACCGTCGCCGGAAAAGCCAGTCTGCGTGATAGCAGAACCAAGATCGGCAATATTGTTCACAGGAACCCCCAAATCAGGTCAGTCAGTTTGTCATCAATCAACGTCAAAGCATGTTCAAAGCCATCTTCAAATCGGATGGCCCCTGCTTTGTTAGTTTGGAACACTACTGTTGATCGAACAATCACTCAAATCACTCTTTGTTACGCTTTGTAAACTTCATAGTGATTTGAAATTAATGGATAAAATGCATTTCTGCGCGGCAACTTGCGCCGGTTGTAACCGTGTAGCTTACGGGCTTTGGTCACAATTGCCGAATTACAGCGTCATCCAAGCTGGAGCGTCCAAAAAAAAGGGGAAGGCATTAAGCCTTCCCCATCTTCGCGCGGAGATCGTCGTCAGTTGGCCTGACGACGAAGGAAGGCCGGAATTTCAAGAAGGTCGTCAGACGCGCCTTGCGTCTTGCCCCGGGAAGCAGGCTCCTTCTTCATGACATGTTCGCTGTCTTCGCCAAGCGGCATCTCGGTCTGGCGTGGTGCAGGTGCCTGCGGCTGCGAGACTTTCGGCTCCGCATAGTTGTGCGGTTCCTTGGCGGTCTTGTTCTTGCCAAACAGGCTGCTCAGAACCGAACGCGGCGAGGTTGCATTCTGGGCATCGGCTGCTTCGAATACGTCCGGGCTGTGCTGAGCATGCTCAGCTTCGCTTGGCGTTACAGCACGCGGCGGAATGAAAGCCATGTCGCCGTTGCTGGTGGGTTTCTGGACCGGCTTGTCTGCACGCAGAACAGGTTTCGGTTTCAGGACCGTCTGGCCCATTTCAATCGAACCGGTTTCCTGTGTTTCGGCCTGATGGTTGATTTCCGGCTGCTGTGCGCTGCCGGTGGCAGCAAAGCGATCAGCAGGAATGTGATCAACCGACGCGCCACCCGCATAGTCACCAGCACCCGTGTTGTGGGTAGCAGCGGCTGCTGCGTTGCCAGCGCCATGTTGTGCGAAGGACGGTGCAGCGGCGTGCTGTTCTGCCGGTTTCTGGGAAACAGTTTGTGCAACAGAAACAGTGGTCGGCTGCGGACGGCGAACTTCTTCGGCGTCTATACCGGTTGCTACAACAGAAACGCGAAGCGCACCTTCGATGGTCGGATCGAAGGTCGAACCGAAGATGATGTTGGCTTCGGATGCAACTTCCTCGCGGATGCGGTTGGCGGCTTCGTCAACTTCATACAGCGCCATATCCATGCCGCCGGTGATGTTGATCAGAACCGCACGGGCACCCTTCATGGATGCATCTTCAAGAAGCGGATTGGCTATTGCAGCTTCGGCAGCCTCAAGTGCACGTTTTTCACCCGATGCTTCACCGGTGCCCATCATGGCTTTGCCCATCTCGCTCATGACAGTGCGAATGTCGGCAAAGTCAAGGTTCACAAGACCCGGGACCATCATAAGGTCGGTAATCGAACGCACACCGTTGCGCAGAACGTCATCAGCCATCTGGAAGGCATCTGCGAAGGTTGTTTTTTCATTCGCGACCCGGAACAGGTTCTGGTTCGGAATGATAATCAGGGTGTCGACATACTGCTGAAGCTGTTCGATACCCTGTTCGGCGGTGCGCATGCGGCGCGTGCCTTCGAAATGGAACGGCTTGGTAACAACACCAACGGTCAGAATGCCGGCTTCTTTGGCCGCACGTGCAATGACCGGGGCTGCACCGGTACCCGTACCACCACCCATACCGGCGGTGATGAATACCATGTGGCTGCCTTCAAGCTGCGCCTGAATTTCTTCAATGGATTCTTCGGCGGCGGCACTACCCGCATCCGGACGTGCGCCTGCACCCAGACCCTGGGTAATCTTGCGACCAAGCTGCATCTTGCGTGTTGCTTTTGCCTGGGTCAGGGCCTGAGAATCGGTGTTGGCAACAACAAAGTCACATCCTTCAAGTTCGGATGCGATCATGTTGTTAACGGCGTTGCCGCCGGCACCACCGACACCGATAACGGTGATCTTTGGTTTTAGGTTTTCTTCCGTTTCAGGAACGGAAAAACTGATTGTACTCATTGTTTGCTCTTCCTCTCCGCGCTTTAGAGCTTAAAGATCACACAGGCCTTCCCTTTGCCTGTGCGTGCCAGAAATACTTCGGGCACAAAGACCTCCGAGTCCGTTTTAGCTGGCAAAGAGTTATTGCCTTCTTAATGCGGATAAAAGTTTTCGGGAAAATGGATAAAAAAGTGCGTTTGGGCGTGCGAACTAGAAGTTCTCTTTGAACCAGGCACCCAAACGGCCCCAACGCCCACCCGATTGACGGATTTGCGCCATGGCTTCGCTCAGGGGATCGTTCTGTTGGGCAACAGCCCGCAACAAGAGCCCCGAACAGGCCGAAAAAGCTGGGCCCGCGGTGGCTTCGGCAAGGCCCGAAACACCGTGCGGCAGGGCAATCGTGGCCGGACGTTCAAACATCTGACTGGCCAGATCGGCAATAGCGTTCAATTGGCTGGCACCACCGGTCAGAACGATGCTGCGTCCACCGATTTGCGACAAGCCGTGTTCTTCCAGCTGATCGCGGATCAATTCGAACGTTTCTTCAAGACGCGGCTTGATGATGTTGATCAGCATCGAGCGTGGCACATGATTGAAATTGTTTTCGTCTTCATCGCCGATTGTCGGAACCGCGAGGATTTCCTGATCATCGGACGGCGAGGTTAAAGCACTGCCATGCAGGGTTTTCATACGTTCCGCATGGTTAAGCGATGTATTGAGCCCATAGGCGATATCGCGCGTGACATGTGCGCCGCCGACCGGAATAGACGTGGTGTAGACCACCTGACCGGCATTAAAGACCGCCACACTTGTCGTACCTGCGCCCATATCAATCACGGTCGCGCCCAGATCGCGCTGATCAGCTGTCAGGGCTGAGAGACCCGATGCCAGCGGGGTGACGACCGTTTCCTCAATCGCAAGGTGGCAGCGTGCCAGAAGGGTGCCAAGATTGCGCAAGGGTGCGGTTTGCGTTCGGACAAAATGCAGATCAAGGCCAAGGGTCGATCCATACATGCCGCGTGGATCATTCATGGTGTTGGCACCGTCAAGGCGGAACCCCAACGGGACAGTATGGATCAGCTCATCACCGGCCTGACGCAGAAGGGCTTCCTTCTGGTCATTGAGTTTTCGGATCTCAAGATTGCCAATCGGGCGGGAGCCAAGCGGAAGCTCAACCGTGTGGGTTTCGGATTCCGGTCGACCGCCAGACAGATTGACAATGACTGAGTCGATGGTCTGACCCGCCATTTTTTCAGCGGCGTTGACCGCGGCAAGCACGACTTCCTGCGCGGCATCAAGATTGGAAATTGATCCACTTTGCAGGCCCTTGGACATGTTGTGACCAATGCCGATGATTTTTGGCGGTTGGTCCTTTTCACGTCGCGCAATAAAGCAGCAGACCTTGGACGTTCCAATGTCCAAAGCCGCAATCAATCCTGATCTGGTTTTGCCGCGTGCCAATTGAATGCTCTGAATTTTTATGGGTTATGTGGTCGGACTTTTTTGACCGTACCTTATTAAGCCTGTTTTCGACCAAAAGCGGTTGCAATTTGGTTAAGGCAGACCGTCGCATAACGCATCTTCATGCGAAAGTACGCAAAGAAGGTGGAAAAACAATCATGATATTGCGCAAGTCAGTGCCTTACGCGTCTGAAACGGGGTGCAGGATGGGGAGGGTGTCGGGGCGGTCAGTTCAGACCGCGCCCTCCTTCTTTGGCGGATTGCGCCTTTGTTCTGCGGCACCGGGTGTCAGGCGGACAAATGTCCGGTCGGGCAAGCGCAAGTCAACAATCAGAACATCGCGATCAAGGATACTGTGTTCGCGATCAAGGACTTCAAGGCGCTGCCATGCCTTTTCCATGTTTTCTTCGGGCAGGCGAATGAACATGCCGTTGGCAAGCTGGATGTTCCAGCGACGATGCCCGATGCGCTGGGCACCGGTGATTTGTTCATAAAGGTGCGGGATGGATTGCAGGGTGGTCAGCATCTCCGCCGCACTTTTCGGTGCATCGTCACCGACAAGAACTGGCAGATCAAGGTAATCACCAAGTTCGTAATTCTGAAGTTGTTCGCCGTCGCCATCGATCAACACATGATCGCGGCCCTCGGTTTGCCAGATCGCCAGTGGTTTGCGCTCAACAACCGAAACGATGAGGGTGTCGGGCAACTGGCGTTCGACGGTAGCACTTCGGATCCATGACAGCTCTTCGATGCGTTCGCGGGCGGCGTCGACATCAAATGTAATGATCGGCGTGCCCGGTTTCTGTCCGATGGCTGCCAAAAGGGCATTCGGGTCGGTTTTTTCGCGCCCTGAAACTTCGATATTCTGGACCGTCATGCCAAACGCGGCAGAAAGCCGAACACTTTCCTGCGTCGCCAGGCTCATCCATTTATCGGCCTTGCCGGTATAAACAAGGGCAGTCGGAACAATCACGATGGCACCAATGAAGCCGGTCCACCACATGACCCGCGCGATCTTTTTGACGTTGGTGCCAACGCTATGTTGTTTATCAAGCTTTTCGCGCCGTTCGCGGGCCTGTTCTTCTAGCGTTCGCACGATGCATCCTCCACCATCCATGCAACGATGTCGGCAAAGCTCATTCCGTCATGACGTGCGGCATCCGGTACCAGTGATGTCGGCGTCATGCCCGGTTGGGTGTTAATCTCAAGGATCACCAAACGGTCGTTTTCCGGGTCATAGCGGAAATCGGCACGTGCCACACCCCTGCAGCCAAGCGCCTTATAAGCTTCTTCGGCGTGACGTTGCAGGCGGTCGCGCAAATCGCCTTCGATGTCGGCAGGCACGATATGTTCGGAGCCACCCTGGGCATATTTGGATTCAAAATCATAAAAGGCGTGATTGCCGGTCAGGATTTCGATGACTTCCATCGCCTCGCCATCCTTGACGGCCACGGTCATTTCGCGCCCGGGAATGAATTCTTCCTGCATGACGCCTTCACCATGGACCCAATCACGGGCCAGCATGTTTTGTTCTTCCTCGGCCGTCAGGATGATTTCAACCCCGACAGAAGACCCTTCGTTATTGGGTTTCAAAACATAGGGCGGCGGCAATGCCTTGCCCGATGCGATGTCTTCGCGCGTCACCCAGACATGACGTGCGCAGGGAATTTCATATTCGGCAAACATTGCCTTGGCGGACATCTTGTCCATGGCAATCGCCGATGCCCGAACACCGGAATGGGTATAGGGGATGTTCATGATTTCAAGCAGGCCCTGAACCGCGCCATCTTCGCCCCAGCGGCCATGCAGGGCATTGAAAATCACGTCCGGTTTGGGATCAATGGCCGCCAATTGATGGGCCAGATCACGGTTTGCGTCGATTTCGGTAACTTTATAGCCCTTTTCGCGCAACGCCTTGGCGCATTCGCGTCCCGAGGACAGGGAAACTTCCCGTTCTGCTGACCAACCGCCCAGAATGACAGCGACATGTTTGTTCATGCGTCTTTTCCTATGATCGAGTGGCCAAGGCGTTCGCCAATGCGCCGGATTTCCCAGCGCAGCTCAACGCCGCTATGTTCTTTGACCCGCCTGCGGACCTCTTCACCCAACTGTTCAAGATCAAGGGCCGTGGCATCGCCCTTGTTGATCATGAAATTGCAATGCTGTTCGGACATTTGCGCACCACCGATGGTCAGTCCCCGGCAGCCAGCGGCATCGATAAGCTCCCAGGCGCGATCAGGCACCGGATTGGCAAAGGTCGACCCACCTGTTCGTGATTTGATCGGTTGCGATTCCGCGCGCGCCTTCTGGATTTCATCCATGCGTTTGGCGATGTCTTCGGGATCACCGGACGATGCGCGCAAGATAGCGGATGTGAAAATCCAGTCTTCCGGCAGCCCGCAGTGGCGATAGGTCATATCCATTTCATCGGGCGTGACGGTATGAATGTTCCCGCTGCCATCAATTGCGGTTGCCGATACAAGGACATCCTTGATCTCGGTGCCATAGGCCCCGGCATTCATGCGTAAGGCCCCACCGATGGTGCCGGGAATTCCAGACAAAAATTCCAGACCGGCAATGCCATTCATCTGTGCGGTTTGCGCCACATTGAGATCAAGCGCACCGGCACCGGCGTGAACCGCGCCATCCTTAACCACCACATCGGTGAACGGACGGCCAAGGCGGATGACGACGCCACGAATACCGCCATCGCGCACCAACAGGTTAGAGCCAACCCCGATCACGGTTACCGGCATATCCGCCGGTTTGCCTTTCAGGAAGGCGGCAAGGTCGGCTTCATCTTCTGGGCGAAACATCACGTCTGCCGGGCCGCCAACCTGAAACCAGGTGACTTTGGCAAGTTGTGCACCTTCGCGCAGCTTGCCACGCACCTTGGGAAGGCGGTCGATCAGGGGCGTATGGTGTTTCGGCGTGCTCATATCTGCCTCAGTTCTTGATCGCTTCAAGTTGGGCGGGCAGGGCATTTGCCCATGCGCTGATGGAACCAGCGCCAAGGCAAACGACAAGATCGCCCGGCTTTGCTTCGGCTTTGATGAATTCGGCCAGTTTTTCCGGTCCTTCAAGTGCGCTGACATGGCGATGGCCACGGTTGCGCAGGCCTTCAACAAGGGCATCACGCGAAGCACCTTCAATCGGGCTTTCACCGGCTTCGTAAACGTCGGCAACGATCACGCTGTCAGCGTCGTTAAAGCAGGTGCAGAAATCTTCAAACAGGTCATGCAGGCGCGAATAACGGTGCGGCTGAACCACAGCAATCACGTTGTTCTGGGTTGCCTGACGGGCGGCCTTTAGCACCGCCTTGATTTCAACCGGGTGGTGACCGTAATCGTCGATAATGGTGACACCATCGACTTCACCGGTTTTGGTGAAGCGACGTTTAACACCGGTAAAGCCATCAAAGGCGGAGACAATTTTCTCATCCGGGATGCCAAGTTCAAGCGCGACCGTGATCGCCGCCAGCGAGTTCGAAACGTTATGATCGCCCACCATCGGCAAGCGGACATCCTTGATCACGCGTTCTTCGCTATCGACGCGTTCGCGGATCACGACATCAAAGACGGTGTCGCCGATATTGGTGCGCACACTAACCGCACGAACATCGGCCTGCGGCGAAAAGCCAAACGTGAAAATGCGACGGTCCGTCACGCGCCCGATAAGGGCCTGGACTTCTGGGTGGTCGATGCACAGAACGGCAAAGCCATAGAACGGGATGTTCTGAACGAAGTTCTTGAAGGCTTCGCGCAGTTGATCGAAATCTTTCCAGTGATCCAGATGTTCCGGGTCAATGTTGGTCACCACTGAAATCGTCGACGGCACTTTGACAAAGGTACCATCAGACTCATCGGCTTCGACTACCATCCAGTCACCTTCGCCCAAACGTGCGTTGGTGCCGTATGAATTAATGATCCCGCCATTGATCACGGTCGGATCAAGGCCGGCCGCATCCAGCATGGTCGCAACCAGCGAAGTCGTGGTGGTTTTGCCGTGCGTGCCGCCAATCGCAATGGCGGCCTTAAGGCGCATCAGTTCGGCCAGCATTTCAGCACGACGCACGACCGGGATCATCGCGGCACGCGCGGCAACGACTTCCGGGTTGGTCGGCTTGACGGCGGTTGAAATCACAACAACCTTGGCATCTTCGACGTTTTCTTCCTTGTGGCCGACAAAGACCTTGATGCCAAGGGCGCGCAGGCGCTGCACATTGGCATTGTCTGAAATGTCCGACCCCTGAACGGAATAGCCGAGGTTATTGAGGATTTCGGCAATACCGGACATGCCGATGCCACCAATACCGACAAAGTGGATGGTGCCGATGTTGAGCGGCAGGGTGTTCATTGAGAGTCTCCTCGGTCTTGCGTCATGTTCTTGTTGTCCGGGCTTCCTGCCGGGTTCAGGCCCAGCATATCAAGCACCATGTCAGCCAAACGCTCTGCTGCATTGGCGCGCCCGCTGTTTTTGGCGGCCTTTGCCGCCCGGGTAAGTGCTGCGGGGTTGGTTAAAAGCTTTGCCAGACGATCAGTGACGGCTTCGCTGCTAAACCGTTCTTGCGGCATCAGCCACGCACCACCCGCGTCTTCGATCTGCTGAGCATTGTAGCGTTGATGATCATCAATGGCATGGGGCAGGGGTACGAGAAAGCCCGGACGTCCAGCCGCGGTCAGTTCCGCCACGGTCGACGCCCCCGAACGGGCAATCACCAGATGGCAATCGCGCAGGCGTTCGGGGATATCATTGATGAAGGATGCCAGCGTCACGTCAATCTGCGATCCGTCATAGGTCTTGCGTACCGTATCGATATCTTCTTCGCGCGCCTGTTGGGTGACGATCAGGCGTTTGCGGATGGCCTCCGGCAGGTTGACCAACGCGGTTGGCAGAACTTCTGACAGGATGCGTGCGCCTTGTGATCCGCCCGTGATCAGAAGACGGATCGGACCATCGCTGGTCGGGGCGTCGTATTCGGTTGCGGCAAGGGCTGCGACTTCGGCACGGACAGGATTGCCGGTCCAGATCACTTTGGCCTCGTCACTTGGTGCAATCATCGTGACCTTGGCAAAGGACGTCGCAATGCGCTGTGCGTTGCTGGCAACCAGACGGTTGGCACGGCCCAACACCGCGTTTTGTTCATGAATGGCATAGGGAATGCCAAGCCACTTGGCCGACATGGTCGCCGGGATAGAGGCATATCCACCAAAACCGATCACGGCCGCGGGTCTGGTCTTTTTGATCCGTTTGAGGGCCTTAAGCGTGCCAAGGCCAAGTCGGACAGCACCGATCAGGCGGCCCTTGATGCCTTTGCCGGCAATGCCGCCGGCTGGCAGGATGACGGTTTCGACACCTTCAACGCCCTCGGTATAGCGTGCAGCACGGGCATCGGTGAAAAACAGGACCTTTGCACCACGACGCACCAGCGATTTGGACAAGGCAACAGCCGGAAACATATGCCCGCCAGTGCCACCGGATGTAACGGCGATCACCTGACCTGCGAGCGGTGTCTCGACGGCAGAAAGTTCTGGGTTAGTGAAGTCAGTCATCTTGTCCACATCTAAAACGACAGCAGTGCGGGGAGGGTCCCCGACAGTTACCCCCATCAGAACCCGACAAAGGTTAATATCCCTTCAAACCGGGCGTGGAGTAACACCGGATTTTGTCGTTTTGATGCAGAAAGTTTTAAAGGGGTGATGGCAATTATTCGCCGGGTCGTTTTCGCGTTAGTGCCAGAACAAAGCCCATGCCAATCGCAATCCCGATCGTGGCCGACCCGCCATAGGATACGAACGGCAACGTCATGCCCTTTGGCGGGACCAACTGCAGGGTGGACGCCATGTTGATGACGGCCTGCAAACCGAACTGAACGAGAATGCCGGTGACGGCCAGAACCACGAAAAGGTTGCGTTCCCCCATCAGGCGCGAAAGACCGCGCATGATGATGAAGGTAAAGACACCGACAACCAGCACACAGAACAGAAGCCCGAATTCCTCGCCCGCAACAGCAAAGATGAAGTCGGAATGGGCATCAGGGATGGAGTTCTTGACCCAACCTTCACCCGGGCCACGGCCCATTATGCCGCCACTCATGAAGGCTTCCATGGATCGTTCGATCTGATAGCTGTCACCAGATGCCGGATCAAGGAAGCGGTCCACACGCGACTGAACGTGCGGCAGGATCAGATAGGCCGTGACGGCCAGTCCAACTGCGCCAAGCCCAAGACAGAACACCAGAATGATCGGAAGACCAGCAAGGAAGATCTGCACCGACCAGATCGAGGTGATAACAACAGTCTGACCAAAGTCCGGCTGGATCATCAGAAGGAAGATGCACACCGCCAACATCAGGCTGGAAACGATATAGCCCGGGAAGTTCGGGTTCAAACGTCCTTCGGCAAACATCCAGGCAATGACAACCGCAAAGGCCGGTTTGAGGAATTCGGACGGTTGCAGGTTGATCCCGGCAACGTTGATCCAGCGTACTGCGCCCTTGATGTCTGATCCGATGAACGGGGTGATGATCAGCAAAAAGAGTACGCCCAGAAACATGAAGGACGCCAAACGTCGCACCCATTTCACTGGCAACAGCGAAATGGCAAACATGCAGACTGTCGCCATGCCAAGGAAAACGAACTGGCGGGTGACAAAGTGGAAACTGTCAACATTGATGCGATCGGCAACCGGCGGACTTGCCGACATCACCAGAAGCGCGCCAATCCCCATCAGAAGGATGATGGCCGCCAGTAACCAGCGATCAACAGTCCACCACCAGATCCCGAGAACCGAGGTATCGGCACGCGAAAAGGCGATATTCGTGTTATGACCAAACAGGGACTTCATGCGTTTGCCTTCCTGGTCATTTCACCACCCGCTAATGCGTTGTACAAATTGCGGAAGGCGTCGCCGCGCGCCTCAAAGCTTTTGAACTGATCAAACGATGCGCAGGCCGGGGTGAGCATCACCACCGGTTTGTCATCGCCGCTGGCCTTGGCATCTGCAAAGGCCATTTTGGTTGCGACATCAAGGGTTTCGCATTTCTCCCATGGCAGATCATCACCAAGGGTTTCGGCAAATTCGTTGGTCGCGGCACCGATCAGATAGGCTTTCTTGATGTGGGGATAGAATTCCTGCAATCCATCAATTCCGCCTTCCTTGGGTTTGCCACCGGCAATCCAGTAGATGTTGTGATAGGCCGAAAGCGCCTTTGCCGATGCCTCGGCATTGGTGGCCTTGCTGTCATTGACAAACACGACGCCGTTAATGGTGCCCAGCAGTTCCTGTCGATGAGCCAGACCCGGGAAGGACATGATCCCGTCAATGATCCGGGTGGCATCCACATCACGTGCGCGGCACAAGCCATAGGCAAAGGCAATGTTTTGCCAGTTGTGTTGTCCGGGCATGTGGGTGACTGTCGCAAGATCCAGAATACGGGTTTGCGCACCGGTCATGTCATCAATCAGCCAGCCCTGATCGTCCACATAGATGCCGTGATCGACCGGTTGCTTGACGGAAACCTCGATGATGTGCCGACCGCCTTCACGGGCCAGTTCAACCGCCATTTTTGCACATGGCTCGTCATCAACGGAAATGATCGCCCATTTCGGACCTTTTGCACGGGCAAAGATCAGGTGCTTGGCGCCGATATAGCCATCCAGTCCGCCATGGCGATCCAGATGATCCGGCGTGATGTTCAACAGCGCGCAGGCATCAAAGGCCGCATGTTCCAGTAGTTCAAGCTGATAGGATGACAGCTCAAGCACCAGACAATCATCGGCGGTGGAGGGTTCAAGCCCAAGGGCTGCGTTACCAAGGTTGCCGCCCGCCTGCGTCTTGATCCCTGCCTGCCCGATGATGTGGGCGGTCAGTGCTGTGGTGGTTGACTTGCCGTTGGTGCCGGTGATGGCAAGTGTGGGCACATCAGGCTGCGCCACACAAAGCAACTCGACGTCGCAAATGATCGGTTTGCCCGCACGGCGTGCCTTTTCAGCCGCCGGATGCGGGGTCGGGAAGGTGGACGGAATACCCGGGCTGATCACCAGCATGTCGGGTTCTGTCCAGTCACATTCCGCCAGATTGATCGGCGCAAGGCCAAGCGGTTCAAGCTGTTCACGCGATGATGCGTTGTCATCCCACGCCCAGACGATGGCACCTGCATTGATCAATGCCTTCACACTGGCAAGTCCGGATTTCCCAAGACCCAGAACCGCGATGGTTTTGCCGCTCAGATGTGAAAGATCAATCAATTCAGTATGTCCTTAACGAAGTTTCAGGGTTGCAAGTCCAACCAGGGCAAGGATCACGGCAATGATCCAGAACCGGATCACGATGGTCGGCTCCTGCCAGCCCTTTTTCTCGAAATGGTGATGAAGCGGCGCCATGCGGAATACCCGCTTGCCGGTCAGTTTGTAGGACCCAACCTGAATGATCACCGACAGGGTTTCCAGAACAAAAAGACCACCAATGATTGCCAGAACCAGTTCGTGCTTGGTGACAACCGAAACCGCACCCAAAGCACCACCAAGGGCGAGGGAGCCGGTATCCCCCATAAACACCATCGCAGGCGGGGCGTTGTACCAAAGGAAACCAAGGCCGGCACCAACAAGTGCACCAAGGAAAATGGTCAACTCACCAGAACCGGCGACGTAATGGACCTGCAGGTATTCGGCGAATTGAACGTTACCGATCAGATAGGTAATCAGCGCAAAGCTTGCCGCCGCAATCATCACCGGCACAATCGCAAGACCATCAAGACCATCCGTCAGGTTCACCGAGTTCGAGGCACCGACCATGACAAACATCGCAAACGGCACAAAGAACCAGCCCAGATCCAGCAGGAAATTCTTGAAGAACGGGAAGGCAAGTGCGGTCGAAAGCGGATCAGCGGTGTTATACGAAATCCACCATGCGGCAAGGGCTGCGATGGAAAACTGCCCAAGAAGTTTGAGCTTTCCCGGAAGGCCTTTGGTGTTGCGCTTGGAAACTTTCAGGAAGTCGTCAAGGAAACCAAGGAAGCCATAGCCGATCGTAACCAGCAAAACCGCCCAGACATAAGGGTTGGTGAGGTCGGCCCACAGCAGGGTGGCAATGGATGTTGACAGCAACAACAAAAGCCCGCCCATGGTCGGCGTGCCTTTTTTGGTCAAAAGATGGCTTTCAGGGCCGTCTTCGCGGATCGGCTGGCCTTCGCTTTGTTTGGAACGCAACCAGTTGATCAGGTGCGGGCCGATCACAAAGGCAAGCACAAGCGACGTGATGATCGCACCACCCGTACGGAAGGTGATATACCGAAACAGGTTCAGTACCGGCATCTGATCAGCAAATTGATAAAGCAGATTATAGAGCATTGCTCTGGTCGTTCCTTTTGCGACTCATCCTGTTGCGGTTGTGGATTATTCCACCACGCCACAGGATTTTAAGGCCGATACAATTTTCGAAACGTAAATGCCAAGCGATCCTTTGACCAAAACCACATCGCCATCGCGCAAATCGGCCTTTATTGGCTCAATTGCGTCTTCGGCTGTGTCAAAATGGCCGGCATTTCGTTCGGAAGGCAACGTTTTGTCGAGTTCAGCCATCATTGGCCCGACCGAGTAAACCCGATCAATTTCAAGTGCGGTCAGCGGTTGATGCAAATCGGCATGCATTTTCGGCGCAATATCGCCGAGTTCGCGCATTTCGCCCAGAACGGCAATCTTGCGTCCGCCGTCACTCGGTTTGGTCTGTGACAGGACCTTGATCCCCGCCATCATCGAGGTCGGATTGGCGTTATAGGCATCATCAATCAGGGTAAAGGTACCATTCCCGGAGGGCAGCTTGACCGTGTGTGTTTCACCACGACCCGCAGGCGGCGTGACATCCGCGAGATCCTGCGCGGCACGTACAGGGTCCGCACCAATCGCGTCAACACATCCCAGCACTGCAAGCGAGTTCAGAACCCAGTGTTCACCGGGGCAGCCGATGAAATATTCCAGATCACGTCCACCGACACGTGCGCGGACGGCACTGCCATCGGTAACGATGTTGGCTTCAAACAGGCGATAGTTCGCCATGGCATCGGTGCCAAAGCATTTGACGTTGCCAAGGCCAAGTTCCTTGGCACGGCGGGCAAGGGCGAAGTAGTGCATGTTGTCACGGTTCAGAATGACCGTGCCATCCTTATCAAGGCCATCGAAAATCTCTGCCTTGGCCATGGCAATTTCGGCTTCGTCCTTGAAAAATTCGGTGTGGGCGCCGACCACCGTTGTGATCACTGCGACACTTGGCTTGACCATTTTGACAAGCTTGCTGATTTCGCCCGGATGGTTCATGCCGATTTCAAAAACGCCAAAGTCGGCATCAGCGGGCAGGGTTGCCAGAGTAATCGGCACGCCCCAATGATTGTTGAAGCTGGCCGGGCTGGCATGGGTTTTCCCCTGCTGGGACAGCACGTATTTAAGCGCTTCCTTGGTGCCGGTTTTGCCAACACTGCCGGTGATGGCGACGATTTTGGCTTTGCTGCGGGCGCGACCGGCAAGGCCAATGCTCTCAAGGGCGGCCATCGTGTCATCCACCAGAAGAACCTTGTCGGTATCGGTGATGCCTTTGGCATCCGAGACCATGACGGCATGTGCGCCGGCATCAAGGGCGGCCTGGGCGAATTTGTGACCGTCGAAATTCGGGCCTTTCAGGGCGATGAAAAGATCGCCTTCGCTGACTTTGCGGCTGTCAATTGTAATGCCGGCTACCGTCCAGTCCCCGGTGGTTTTGCCACCAGTTGCGGTTTCGGCATCCTTTGCCGTCCATAAAACAGCCTTCGTCATAACGTCACTTTCTTTCCGGTCAGGCCATCACGGCCAAAGCGCCGTAACGGTATTTATGTTCAATTGCCACCAGCAAGGATGCTGCGGGCGACAGATGCATCATCGAATGGAAGAACCGTATCGCCGACAACTTGGCCTCTTTCATGGCCTTTTCCGGCAATAATAAGGACATCGTTACGCTGCAGGATGCCAATGCCGCGTTTGATGGCCTCGGCGCGATCACCGATCTCAACAGCACCGTCGCATTTCGCCTTGATGGCCGCACGAATGGTGGCCGGGTCCTCGCTGCGCGGATTGTCATCGGTGACGATGGCGATATCGGCAAAATCGTGCGCAACCTGTCCCATCAACGGGCGTTTGCCGGTATCACGGTCCCCACCGGCCCCGAATACACAAACGATGCGGCCTTTGCAATGCGGACGGACCGCCTTGATCACGGTTTCAAGGGCATCGGGCGTGTGGGCGTAATCAACAAATACCGGTGCGCCGAAGCTGGTTTTGCCAACCAGTTCCAGACGACCACGAACACCTTCAAGTTTTTCAAGGGCCAGAACCGCCTGATCAAGGTCGGCACCAGATGCCACCACGATGGAAAGGGCTGCCAGCGCGTTCATCACCTGGAAGCTTCCCATCAGCGGCAGGTGGATGTTGTATTCGCCCTTGTTTGCCAGAAGGCGGAGCTTGGTGCCGGAGCTGTCTGGTGTTGCCTTGATCAGTTTGATGTCATCGGCGTTCTGGCCATAGGACAGAACATTTACACCGCGCTTGGCGCAGAGTTTTTTCAAAAGATCGAACTGTTCAACATCGGCATTCAGCACAGCCGTACCATCGGCAACCAAAAGGTCGGAGAACAGGCGGGCCTTGGCGGCGAAATATTTTTCGAACGTGCCGTGATAATCAAGATGATCACGCGACAGGTTGGTAAACGCGGCAACGGTAACCTTCACGCCATCCAGGCGGTATTGATCCAGCCCGTGCGAGCTTGCCTCCATCGCGACATGGGTAACACCAATGCCAGACATTTCATCAAGGCTTTGATGTAGGGCAACCGGATCGGGCGTGGTCAGTGATCCGGGGATCTTTGCCCCAGCGGCCCGAATGCCAAGCGTTCCGATCGATCCCGACATGTTGCCAAGGATCGTCCAGAGCTGCTCGGTAAAGATCGCTGTGGATGTTTTGCCGTTGGTGCCGGTGATCGCCGCGATGTTTGCCGGCTGCTTGCCATAGAAACGTGCAGCAAGCTGGGCATAACGTTTGCGCGGGTTTTCCACCGGGATCAGCGGAACCGTGGGGGCTGCCGGTCTTGGCGTTCCATCCTTTGCAAGGATGGCCGCGGCACCAAGCTTGATCGCGTCGGCGATATACTTGGAACCGTCATCACGTGCACCGGACAGGGCGGCAAACATATAGCCATCCTTCACGGTGCGTGAGTCTGCTGTCAGGCCCGTGATATCCGGGTCCTGTCCTTCGGCATGTTTCAATGCCGCTTGATCACCTGCCATGAGCTCAGAAAGACGCAAGTTTGCGTTCCCCCTTGCGAAGTTCGATCTGCAGCGCTTGCTCAATCTCCGGCGCCTTCGCATTCGCCGGTTCAATGCCCAAAAGGGGAGCAATACGTGTCACAACCTTGCCAACTGCAGGGGCGGACACCCAACCTGCTGTGGCAAATCCATAAGTTTCTTTAGTGCCTTTGGGCTCGTCCAACGTCACCAGAACCACATATTTCGGGTCCTGCATCGGGAAGGCGGCGACAAAGGTCGACATGCGGGCGTTCTTGACATAGCGCCCGTTCACGAGTTTTTCCGAAGTGCCAGTCTTCCCGCCAAGGAAGTAACCCGCCACTTCGGCGTTCTTGCCAGAACCGTCGGTTACGACCAGTCGCATCAGGCGACGCAGCAGTTCCGACGTTTTCTGGGAAAATACACGTTCGCCTGCCGGTGCGCCGTCCTGTTTGAGGATGGTCGCAGGGCGGCGAATACCACCATTCACAAGGGTGGAAATGCCACTGACAACCTGAAGCGGGGTCACGGCCAGACCATGACCGAATGAAATCGTCATGGTGTTGATGTCGCGCCACGGATTGGGCACAAGCGGTCCGCCAACTTCAGGAAGCTCGATCTCCGGTTTGTCGAGCATGCCAAGCTTTTTAAGGTATTTTTGCTGGGTCTCGCCGCCAAAGGCCATTGCCATGCGGGCTGATCCGATGTTCGAGCTGTGAACAAGGATTTCCGGCAAGGTCAGCCAGCGGTTCTCGCCGTGATAGTCACGAATGCGGAAACCGCCAATTGCCAGCGGTTCAGTCGCGTCATAGACCGAATTCAGCGTCGACGTGCCGGTTTCAAGGGCGATGGCCGTGTTAAACAGCTTGAACACCGAACCCATTTCGTAAACGCCAAGCGTAGACCGGTTAAAGCGTGCATCGGCTGGTGCCTGACCCGGGCGATGGGGGTCAAAGTTCGGAAGCGATGTCATCGCAACGACTTCGCCGGTATAAACATCCATCACAAGGCCTGCCGCCCCAACCGCGCTGTAGGTTTCCATCGCGTTTTCGACTTCTTCGGCAAGCGCATATTGCACGCGAGTATCAAGCGAAAGTTCCAGTGGGCCGTTATTGATGCGCAATTCGTTGTCAAATTCGCGCTCGGCCCCGGCGATGCCGTTATTGTCGATGTCGGTGAAGCCCAGAACATGTGACAGAAGACGCCCATGCGGATAAACGCGGCGTTCTTCACGCTGGAAATTCAATCCCGGAATGCCAAGCGAGTTGACGTCATATTGCTGTTCCGGCGTCAGGTTGCGGCGAAGCCAGACGAATGCCTTGCGCGAGCTAAGATGACGGATCAGTGAATCGCGGTCCAGATCGGGCAGTACGGTCAACAAAAGGTCGGCGGACTCAACCGGGTCCTTGACGACACGGGCATCGGCATAAAGCGAATTGGTCGGAAGATCGGTCGCAAGCAGCATGCCGTTGCGATCAACGATATCGGCGCGCTCGGTCTTGAGTTCACGGGTATCGGTTCCCGATGCGACAGCCGGTTCATTGCCCTGACGCAGAACCGATGCATCAATCAGGCCATAAGTGATCCAGCAAAAACCGATGATGAACATCGCGCCGGTGATAAAGATACGGTTGCGCGCAGTTTCAAGCGCAAGACGTTCGCGCTGATCCGGGCCCAGTTCCGGACGGTCGCCACGCAGCCAGTATGAAAAACGGGTCAGGCTCATTGTGCACCCCCCGTTTCGGTTGCGACGGACGGGGCATCAATGATCATGGTATCAGCCGCCTCGTCATACATCAGATCACCCGGACGGGCGCGCGGGACGGGCATGAAGGCAACTGCCTCGCCAAACTTGTTGATGCGATACTGATGCAGATCGGCGTCTTCGGGCAGATCGTCGATGCTTGCCATCTGAAGCACATCAATCTGGGCAAGGCTCAGATACTGCCTGGACAGGCGTTCGATACGTTCCGGATTGTTCAGATAGCTCCATTCTGCCTGAAGAACATGGATGCTTTCCTGTTCGGCCAGAATGTCGGACTGAATATCTGCATAACGTTTTTCAAGACGTTCGACCTGATGGCTGACCCAATAGGTGCCGGTGCCGATCAGGATGGTCAAAACGAGGCCAATGATGGTTACCGCACGGGTCATTTGCGATCTCCCTGCGATGTAGCCGGTTGGTCGTTGCGCGCAACAGCGCGCAGTTTTGCCGAACGTGCGCGCGGGTTGGCGCGAATTTCATCTTTCTGACCGGTGACGGCCTTGCGTGTAATTGTCGTAAAGGTCGGAATGGCGACTTCCGGTTCGCCGGGCAGGCGACGTGACATCTTGTTTGGATCGCCAGAGCGTTCCTTCATGAATGTTTTGACCTGCCGGTCTTCAAGCGAATGGAAAGTCACAACCACCAGACGGCCACCCGGTTTCAGCAGCGTTTCAGCGGCATCCATGGCGCGTTCAAGTTCGCCAAGCTCATCATTGACGTAAATACGCAGCGCCTGGAACGTCCGTGTGGCGGGATCAATGCCGTCCTTGGATTTGCGCACCACAGAACGCACGGCACGCGCGAGCTGGGATGTGGTGGTAAAGGGTTCCTCTGCGCGCATTTCGATAATCTTGCGCGCGACCTTGCGCGATGCGCGTTCCTCGCCATAGCGGTAAATGACGTTGGCGATGTCTTCTTCTTCGGCGGTGTTGACGAAATCGGCCGCCGTCGGGCCGGACATCGACATGCGCATATCAAGCGGGCCGTCTTCGCGGAACGAAAATCCTCGATCAGCCTGATCAAGCTGCATCGACGAAACGCCGATATCAAGAACGATACCATCGACCTGCTGCGCACCTGCCGCCGGGAGAAGTTTGGCCATATCGCCAAAGCAACCCTCGACCATGTGGAAGCGGCCGTCATATTCGGCTTCAAGCTTTCTGCCGGTGGCAACAGCGGTCGGGTCGCGGTCGATGCCGTAAAGTTCGCAGTTGGCAGAGTCAAGAATGGCGCGGGAGTAACCGCCTGCGCCAAAGGTACCGTCAACCATGATCTCGCCGTCACGCGGTGCAAGGGCTTCTAGGACCTCGCGGAGCAAGACCGGCTTGTGCGGGCGATCTTCGGTAGCAAAGCTTAGATCGTTGCTGCTCATGATGCGTCCTCCTCCGTTACGGTGCCGGGACGTGCACCTTTGGGGAGTTCAGTCATCGGTTTGAGCTTCAATGTCGCACCACGGTTAAGCGTGCGGGTCCGGCTGGCTTCTTGCAGGGGCTTGAAGATGTCAGGGTTCCACAGGCGGAAGGTGCGACCACGGCCGACAAAGGCGACCTGATCTTCGATGCGGGCGAATTCGATCAATTCTGCGGGCAGAATGATGCGGCCTTCGCCGTCGTAAGGAAGCATATGTGAGGACCCAAGGATGGTGTCTGCCAGATCGTCGGCCTCGTCAGAAAACATGTCGAGTTCATCAAGCGATGCGGCAATGCGCTCCATATGGCTGTGGCTGCAGCCTTCAAGCGCGCTTTCCTTGTGGGATTGATACAGGTAGATGCCGGCGAATTCTTCGGTATCGAGGGCCGCACGGAACCGTTTGGGGACGGATACGCGTCCCTTCCGGTCCAGCTTGTGAATGTGCGTCCCTGTGAACAGCACTTCGCCATTCCCCTGATCAAAAAACCGATCTCAGAACACTGGCCCTGACGGGCTGTCTTGCGACTGAGGTGTGTCTGAAATGGATATGCCCCGCATGGCACGGAATTTGTGCCTCTTTATGGGGTACCATGGGAAATTATGGGGGTCAATGGGATTTGATGGGCAAGAATGTGACGTTTTGGCACTTCCCGAGGGTTTCCGCGGTATATGCGGAAAGGCTGAAATCGGCCAAAAATGCGGGAAAACCAGCGGCGATCCATCTTCTGCCCATAAAATCCCAATTCGGTTCCATGGGGACCCATGGGAAGACTATCGAAAAACCGGAATTTGGGTTTTGATGGACCAGTTCAAGAATTGGATTTGAATGGGGTTGTCGAAGACAATTTGCGATTTGATGGCCAATCGGGTTTGATGCGCGGGCAAACTCCTGCAAAATGTCAAAATGATCTCTGATGGTTTTGATCGGCCATCACGAATGAAAATGTCCCCGAATGGGGCGTTGTCTTCTGGCGCAGGGCAGCGTCAGTGAAACGAAGGAAGCGATTGTTGCGGATAAAAGCTGCCATTCTATTAATGGGTTGCGCATTTTCCTGGGCCGCATTGGTTCCCGGGCTAAATCCGATCACGGGTGGGGAGGCCACGGCGCAGGGGCTGAGTCTTGACCCGGCCGGTGGCGGATCAAATTCGCCCGAAGTTTCATCGCCGCAGATGCGTGAATTGCTGCCCTTGATCATGCAACAGCTGCAAAACAATCCGGAACTGATGTCTCAGTTTGGACTGGGCGGGCTTTCGGGGCTGAATGGCCTGAATGGGGATGGCTCCGGTGCAGGTGTTCCCGGTATGACAGGCGACGGTGTGTCGAACATCCCCGGACTGAGCGAGGCAATTGCAAAGGCGCTTGCCCAGCAAAATGGCGGCGCTGGCGTCGCCCCATCGGGCGTCCCCGAACAAGTCAAAGTCTATCGCGAACAATACCACCCGGTTGATATCGACCAGGATGGCCGGATAAGCGCGGATGAGGCTGCCGCCTATGCCAGCTGGATGTTCAGGCGGCGCGATATCACGGGCGATAATGTTTTGGTGGCGCGCGAATTTGCCGCAGTTGAAAAATTGCCGGGTTCTTCGGATGCCAATCGACAAAGGTTGCGCACCGAAAGCCGCCGACTTGAATTGCTGTTTCCGGAATTTGATGCCGATGGTGACAAGATGATCAGCAAGGAAGAATTCATGGCGCAGGTGCATGCGACCTATGATGAAAAGCGCGGAGCGGCGGCGGACATTGATCCGTTTTCGTTCCAGACGGTTTTGCCATTCTAGGCCTGCGTTGCTTGGAAACGCATTCATCACATGACAAGCATTCAATAAACTGGCATCCGTAACCATCGGCAAGCCGGAAGAGACGGAGAGGCTCATGGACACCAACGAATTCTTTGCCCCGGTGCGCGCAAACACCGACAGCGGCAATGCCGCCAGTCCGGCTGCTTCTGATAGCGCCGTCGGTGACAGTGGGCAGGCAACCGAGGCCGCAAACACGTCTTCTGAACAATCTGGCGCCAAACCGGCTGCTGCCAAGGCCGAACGCCTTCCGGTTTGGGTCGATTTGCATGCCCCGACGCCCGATGAAATTCACGAGATCGAAGAACGCTTTGGCATTGAAATACCGACGCGCGAAGAAATGCAGGAAATCGAACTGTCATCGCGCTTGTATGACGAAGACGGTGCGTTGTTCATGACGGTTTCGGTTCTGACCAAGGCAACCACCGATGCGCCGCAAACCACGGCGGTGACGTTTATTCTGGTCAAAAAGACCCTGATCACCGTGCGTTATGCCGATCCAGTACCGTTCAAGACCTTCATCCGTCGTGTGAAACGCAGCCCGTCGCTTGCCAATAGCGCCGAGGCCGTTTTGTTTGGTCTGCTTGAACAGATTGTTGATCGACTTGCCGACCTGATGGAGCAAACGGCGACCGATCTTGAAAGCCTGTCCAATCAGGTCTTTATCAGCCCCGACGAGAAGAGCTCGGATGCGGATCACCGCGAAACCCTGCGTCAGATCGGGCGTACCGGTAACCTGTCGGGCAAGGCCAAGGACAGTCTATTGAACCTGCATCGTTTGGGATTGTTCCTCTCAACACAGGCGCGCCTTAAAAAGGATGCCAAGGCACGGCTTAAAATCCTGTCGCGCGATATTGTTTCGATCACCGAACACGCCAATTTCATCGCCAACAAGGTAACTTTCCTGCTGGATGCGACCCTTGGCATGATCAGCCTTGAACAAAACAACATCATCAAGATCTTCTCGGTTGCTGCGGCCGCCTTCCTGCCGCCGACCCTGATCGCTAGCATCTATGGCATGAACTTCGAATTCATGCCCGAACTGGGGTGGGAGTTCGGCTATCCGGTCGCAATCGGCCTGATGGTACTGTCGGCTGTCCTGCCGCTGCTGTATTTCAAGCGCAAAGGATGGCTTTAGGCCAAATGGCGAAATGCGTGGGGCTTCTGTCCTTTTGGACAGTCTTTGCGCTGCTAGATTGACCGGCACATTCACCAAATATCGGAGCCCCACAAATGAGCAAAACCGCCCTGATCCTGATTGATTGGCAGAATGGATTTGATGACCTCAGTTATTGGGGAAATCGCAACAACCCCGACGCCGAAGCCAACGGCGAAAAACTGCTCGCACACTGGCGCGCCAAAGGTTGGCCTGTGTTTCACGCCAAGCACAACTCGACAGAGCCGCAATCGCGCCTGCATCCCGACCATCCCGGCAACGCTTTCAAGCCGGGTCTTGCGCCCAAGGATGATGAGCCGGTCTATGGCAAGAACGTCAATTCTGCCCTGATCGGCACGGACCTTGAGGCCGATCTGCGTGCGCAAGGCATTTCGAAACTGGTTCTGTGCGGGATAACCACGGATCATTGCGTGAACACAACCACCCGCATGGCGGCCAATCTTGGATTTGATGCCACCATTGCGGCGGATGCCTGTGCGACCTTTGATCGCAGTTTGCCAGACGGGCGGGTTTTCCCGGCCCAGATGGTTCATGATGTTGCGCTTGCCAGCCTGAATGGCGAGTTTGCAGCGGTGAAAACAGCGGTGGAAATCATTGCGGGCTAATCGACAATTGACTTGCGTTCGCAACTAAAGCAGTTTCTGCCCTCGTTTCTCGCCAAAGGTAATCTGCAATGACCAAAATCGATACTCAGGAAAAGCTCCGTGCCATTTACGGAGAGCCGCTTGGACTTGCTGTCAGCAAATGTTTGCCGGCGCCTGATCCGCACTGCAAGCACTTCATATCGCTTGCGCCCTTTGCGGTCATTTCCTCGTCAGATACCAATGGCAACGCAGATGTCAGCCCGCGTGGCGATGGCCCGGGTTTCATCAAGGTTGTTGATGACAAAACACTGGTCATGCCCGATCGTCCGGGGAATAACCGGGTCGATACCCTGTCAAACATCGTCGACAACCCGAAAGTCGGGATGCTGTTTTTCGTGCCGGGCGTGAACGAAACGCTGCGCATCAATGGTGTTGCTGAAATCAGCACCGACCCGGCTTTGCTCGGGCTTTTTGCCGACACGCCCAAGGCACCAATAACCGCAATCAAGATCACGGTCGAGGAAGCCTTCCTGCATTGCGCAAAGGCGCTGATGCGTTCCAAGCTATGGGATCCGGAAACCCGGATCGAACGCAAAACGCTTCCGACCTTGGGCAAGATGATCAAGGATCAGACAGCGTCCGATATTCCCGAAAGCACGCAGGAAGAAGTAGACAAGTATTTCGCGCAATCCATTGCCGAGCGCGGTTGATCTGCTGTTCTTGATCGCAGGCATTCGATCCGGGCGATGACGGGAAATTGTCATCGCCTTTTTTCTGTCTGAAAAGATAATACCAGATGGCCTGTAAGCCGGGTTCTGTCCATGCGGCGAACCGCACTGGATGACTATTCATCTGGGACGTCCGTCGCCGAACGCCTCCTGCAACCAACCCGAATGGTGGTGCGAAAACCCACCTGCCGACAATGCCGAAGCATCCGGCCGACCATTCCTATTAGGTTTTGCTCCCGGTGGGGTTTACCATGCGTCCCGCATTGCTGAAGGACCGGTGCGCTCTTACCGCACCCTTTCACCCTTACCGGATGGCTTGCGCGATCCGGCGGTATACTCTCTGTGGCACTTTCCCTAGGGTCGCCCCCGCCAGACGTTATCTGGCACCGTGTTTCCGTGGAGCCCGGACTTTCCTCCCCGATTGCAAGCAATCAGGGCAGCCATCCGGCCATCTGGTGATCGGGATGTAGGTCACATCCATGGTGGCGTCAAGAAAAAGCAGTGCGGGCAGGGATGCCTAGCGGATGATCGCGCTGGCAAGCACCTTGGCAATGGCGATGCATTCTCCATCGACATCGCCTGAAATGTCGTTTTGCCGCCAATGACGCTGGAACGCGATGGTGCGTTTGGCTTTATCTTCGTCGCTGTCTGCCGGACCATAACCTATTGCCTCAAGCAGGCGATAGAACTCATCCGGGCTGGCAGCTGTGCCGGAAATGCCGGAACTGATTTCAGCAACGCCATGGCATCCGGGCCATAGACCGATGCCGTGTTCGGCCAGCTGCTGCCACGGGAACAGTTCACCCGGATCTTCCTTGCGGTCCGGGGCCATATCGGAATGGGCGATAATGCGGCTGGCGGGGATCTCATGGCGTTTGAGGATGTCTTGCGTCAGATCTATAACGGATTTGATCTGGATTTCCGGAAACGGGCGATAGCCATATTCATGTCCCGGATTGACGATCTCGATCCCGATGGAATTAGAATTCACATCGCTACAATCTTGCCAAATGCCAAGCCCCGCATGCCAGGCGCGCTTGCCTTCATCAACCAGCTGAAAGATGCGGCCATCTTCCTCGATCAGGTAATGGCTTGAGACAGAACTTTCCGGATCGCACAGGCGTTCAAGTGCGTCGGCGCCTGATTGCATGCCGGTGTAATGCAGGACGAGAATATCAATCGGGCATCCATCCGGACGATCGCCGAAATTGGGGGAGGGGTGGGAAATCATGTTTCCCGCTGATCGCGTTTTGGTGATCTTTTCCCCCATGCGGATCAATCCATTCCCTGTGCTTTGCGTTGAACCGGCTTGCGCAGCATGATGACCGCCACGCCGCACAGAACGACTGTGCCGCCAATGATTTTAAGCAGCGAAAACGGCTCGTCAAATACAAGGAACGAACCCATCACACTGATCACCGGTGCCAACAGGGTCCAGGGCACAACGACATTTACATCCTGCGTCTTCAGCAAATGATACCAGAAGCCATACGCAACAATCGATGACATCACGACCGTGAAGGCAAGGTTGGCATAGGCCACCCAGCTTGCGTTCATCACAGCTTCAAAGCCGTTCGGCTCAAAGATCAGGGACATGATCAGAAGTTGCGGGGCCGCCATCAGCGCCATCCAGCCATTCAGCTGGAAGGTATCAATATCGCCAAGCTTCTTGATCATGACATTGGCAACCGCCCACATGAAGGATGCAAATACCACGAGTAGTAGTGGTAATTGCAGTTCGGTCATAGTCGGGTCCCAGAACATGATGGTGACACCGATAAAGGCCAGCGCCATACCCGAAAGCCGTTTCCAGCCCAGCCGGTCATTAAAGAAATAAGTCGCAAGCATCGATGAAAACGGCACGCCCAAAAGAATGATGATGGCGACGGGCCCGGCATCAATCATCGAAAGGGCATAGAACAGAACCCCGAAATGCAAACCGCCAAAGGTCACCGAGATCAGGGCCAGCTTGCCAAAACGGCCGCGCGGAACCTGGGTAAACGGGAGCAACAGGATCGCCACAGCCGCAAAA
The DNA here is from genome assembly GCF_003403095.1 of Thalassospira indica. Taxonomy (NCBI): domain Bacteria; kingdom Pseudomonadati; phylum Pseudomonadota; class Alphaproteobacteria; order Rhodospirillales; family Thalassospiraceae; genus Thalassospira; species Thalassospira indica. Next base: position 1,377,233 of record NZ_CP031555.1, read on the forward strand.
CGCATCGCCGTCAGGATGAAGGGCGGGATTTCACCAACCGCCCCTTTGACGGTCAGCATGTTCACGCCCCAAATGACGGCGACGGAAAAGGCCATAATTACGGCTTTGATCGGCATGACGGGGCCTTTCGGCAATAAGGGGCAATAATGACCCCAAGAATATCAGATAGATACGCACACCCGCCCAAGTTTTTTAGACGGGTTCCAGTTCCTTGATCCGATGTTTTAGCCCAAAGCACAAATGAGTTGTTTTCAACTCATGCCTAAACTGTCTTGAAATTCGTGCCAGCTTGGTCAGCTCTGCCCAAGTTCCTCGCGCAGCATTTCAAGTTCCAGCCAGCGTTCCTCGGATGCTTCAAGTTCTGAGCGCGCAGCATCAAGGCGATCCACCTTTTTCTGGAAACCGTTCGGGTCCTTGGTGAACAGGTTGCTATCAGAAAGCGCGTCCTCAAGGGTGGCGATTTCCGCTTCCAGTTTGGCCATCGCAGTAGGCAGATTGTCGTATTCGCGCTGATCCTTATAGCTGAGCTTGCCTGTCGGTTTTGATTTCGGTGCAGATGCCTGTGCGGCCTTTTTGACCTGTTTGGCGGCCGCCTTTTCTTCCTTGGCGGCCTCGGCGCGCGAAAGTCTGCGTTGTGCGATGTAATCGGAATAACCACCGGCATATTCGATGGCAGTCCCATCGCCTTCCATGACGATCGATGATGTCACAACGCGATCAAGGAAGTCACGATCGTGGCTGACAAGAAGAAGCGTGCCTTCATAGTCACTCAGCATTTCCTGAAGCAGATCGAGCGTATCCATATCCAGATCGTTGGTCGGCTCATCCATGATCAGAAGGTTGGTCGGTTTGGCAAGCTGCTTTGCCAGCAACAACCGGTTGCGTTCACCGCCCGAAAGCGCGCCAACCGGGCTTCTGGCCTGTTTTTCATCAAACAGGAAGTCACGCAGATAGCTGACCACATGGCGGGGATTGCCACGCACCATCACCTGATCACCGCCAACATCACACAGCGTATCCCAAAGGGTCTTGCTGTCATCAAGGGCGGCGCGTTTCTGATCGAAATAGCTTGGATTAAGGTTGGTGCCGATCTTGATCGTGCCACTGTCAGGTTCGATCTGACCGGTCAGCATTTTCAAAAGCGTGGTTTTACCGGCCCCGTTCGGGCCGATAATGCCAACCTTGTCGCCACGCAAAATACGGGTCGAGAAATCAGCGATAATCTGACGGTCGCCAAATGCTTTGGCGATATCGGTCGCTTCGATCACGACTTTGCCGGATGTCTCACCGGCATCGGCCGCAAGTGATACATTACCGATGCGGTCAACCTGCTGTGAACGCTGGGCGCGCATGTCATAAAGACGGCGCAGACGGCCCTGGTTGCGTTTGCGGCGGGCTGAAATGCCCTGCACCGACCAGACGGTTTCCTGCGCAATCAGTTTATCAAGCTTGGCGCGCTCCTCGGCTTCCTTGCGATAGATTTCCTCGGACCATTCCTCGAACTGGGAAAAGTTGATCGCACCCTGATGCATCACACCGCGATCAAGCCACAGCACACCATTAGATACGGCATTCAGGAATGCACGGTCGTGCGAGATGACGACAACCGCACCACGGAAATTCTTGATTTCGCCTTCAAGCCATTCAATCGTCGGCAAATCAAGGTGGTTGGTCGGCTCATCAAGCAACAGAACCTGCGGATCGGCAATCAGCGCACGTGCAATAGCAGCCCGGCGGCCTTCTCCACCTGAAAGCTGTTTCGGGTCCGACTTCGGATCAATATCAACCGATGCCAGCAACATGTCGGATCGATAAGCATAATCCTGTTCATGGTCATCAAGGGCCGAAAGCACGAAATCCTCGACCGTGTCATAGCCGTCGAATTTGGGTTCCTGGTTAAGGTAGGCCACCTTGCAGCCTGGCTGAACAAAGCGTTCCCCGCCATCGGGTTCGATTTCACCGGCGATGATTTTCAAAAGAGTCGATTTGCCACCACCATTGCGCCCGACAAGGCACAGGCGGTCGCGGTCACCAATGGCAAATGACACATCGGAAAACAGATCATTCCCGCCAAAGGTCAGGTGAATGTCGTTAATATTGATCAGCGGTGGCGCCATGGAAAAACCGACAAGTTTGAAAATAAAACAGGGTCACAGTGACCGGCCCCCTGCAAACAGCAATTCGGGCACCGTTGCAAGGGAAATCAACTTTGACAGAGATAATCGCGAAGATCGAACGCGCTAGCGGATGCCGCGCTCTTTGCGGATTTGATCCCAGGCCGCATTGATCCGCGCCATCTTTTCGTTGGCCTGTTCAATGAATTCTGGCGGCATGCCCTTGGCCATCAGGGTGTCTGGATGATTTTCGCGCGACAGTTTCCGATGGGCCGATTTCAGGTCATCGTCACTGGCCTCACGCGTCAGGCCAAGTTGCTCATAGGGATCCGGGCCGTCTGAGGCGGTGAAGGCATGATGAACCCGTTCAAAGTCGATCTCGGCAAAGCCAAAGATATGGGCGACCTTTTTAAGGTAGTCCTGTTCGGCCGGATGCAGTTCGCCGTCGGCCATGGCGATTTGATAAAGCGCCTCAAGCACGCCTTCAAGGATGGCGCGTTCACCACGAAACATGGTGGCAATCTGATGGGCATAGACCTCGAACCCGTCAGACGATGACCGAGCCATGTCAAAGATGCGACCGACATTCTTTTCTTCGCCCGACGGGATATGGAACACGCGTTTGAAGGCGTTGACTTCATCGCGGCTGACATGGCCGTCAACCTTGGCCATTTTGGCGGCCAGCACGACCACACCGGTTGCAAAGGCGATCTGGCGGGGATCATGCCCGCCAATTTGCGGCCCGCGTGCATTGCTTTTGATCTTGTCAACGACATGACCGGCCGCCGTGCCGAGAATTGCACCCAATGGTCCGCCCAGGGCAAAGCCTGCAGTTCCGCCAATAATTTTGCCCCAGATGCTCATGGGTGATCTTCATCCTGTTTTTTGTAATCCGGCGCGGTCGATTGGCTGAATGGATAGGTGATTAATCGGCACCAATACCCGCGCAAAGCACAAACATAGTGCGCAGACGACGAAAAGAAATGACCAAATTTGCGGGAATTTTCGCCAAAGGTAGAGGGAATTAGTAATTAGTCTATACTTTAGTCTTTATATATCTACTGATGGTAGAATGTTTTATGGTTCTGAAAAACAAAATATAAAACCAAGAACCGGAAAATGAGGGGTGGAAGCATGTCTTTCTTGTCGCGAATGAAGCTGGTTTACCAGATCTCGCTGCTGAGTATCGTTGCTCTGGTGATTTTCGCCATTGTCGGGATCACGCAATTCGTTGCCGATCAACAGCGCCAATCCGCGCAATTGATCGCCAAAGCTGCGAGCGAAGACTCCCGAACCGTAAGTACCGTATCGCGCGCATTCCTCGATGCACGTCGCCACGAAAAAGATTTTGTTATTCGACGAAGCGAGGAATATGTCACTGCCCACGCCGAAGCCGCCGCACAAATCCGGGCCGGTCCGGAAGAGCTTTCCGGGCGCGAAGAACTTGGCGGTCTTCTTGAGCAGGTCGAGCAGGTCCAGACAGCCGTCGATAATTATGTGTCGGAATTCGCCACTGTCGTTGAACTGCAGCGCAAGGTTGGTCTGGACGAGAGTTCGGGCTTGCTTGGCGAAATGCGCAGTGCTGCATCCGAAGTCGAAACTGCTTTGGCAGAAGTAGCCAAGCTTGAAGCGATGCTGGGACTGAGTGGCACCAAGGACCTGTCGATTGCCGTTTTGCAGATGCGTCGAGATGAAAAGGATTTTCTTGCCCGTCTGGATCCGGCCTATGTCGAAAGTGTCGAAGCAACTTCCAAGCAATTCTCGGCTGCGCTTGAGCGCGCCGGCAGCATTCAGGATGAAAAGAAACAGCAGCTTGGCAAGCTGATGGATTCATATCTGGCAGATTTCAAAACCCTTGCAGACGCCGTTCTTGAACGTGAAGAGTCTCTGGAACGCCTCAGCGCGTATTACGCCGCGGTCGAGCCGGTTCTGGAAACATTGGGCAATGAAGTCCGAACCGTTGCCGAAAACATGCAACAACGTGCCGAACAAATCGCTCATAGCGGGGTTCAGGTTACCTTTGCGATCTTTATCGCCGGTGCGATCATCATGATCCTGATGTCGATGGTTCTTGCACGCGCCATCGTGCGGGCCATCACCGGGTTGACCGACAAGATGGCCCGGCTGGCCAAGAACGACTTTGACGTCAAACTGGATGAAGCCGACCGCAAGGATGAAATCGGCGAAATGGGCCGGTCAGTGGTTGTCTTCCGCGAGAACGGTCTGGAACGGCAAAAGCTTGAAGCCCAGCAACGCGAACTTGACGAAAAGCAACGCCAGCGCATTGAGGCGCAGGAACAGCACATTCGCGAATTTGACGATGATGTCGTCGCAATGATGAGCGAAGTGGGGACTGCCGTTCAACAGCTGCATTCCGTCTCCGAAGTTCTGCGCAACAGTGCAGCCACAGCAAATGAACAGTCGACAACTGTTTCTGCGGGCAGTGAAGAAGCGTCGTCAAACGTGCAACTTGTTGCAACGGCGGCGACGGAGCTTTCGGCCTCTATTCACGAGATCGCCGGCCAGATCAGCGATACTTCGAAGATGGCCGCGACGGCAAGTGATCGTGCCCAGACAACCAACGATGATATTCAGGGCCTGAATGCGGCCGCTGTCCGGATTGGCGAGGTCATCAATCTGATCAGCGATATCGCCGAGCAAACCAACCTTCTGGCCCTGAACGCTACGATCGAAGCCGCCCGTGCCGGTGATGCTGGCAAGGGCTTTGCCGTGGTCGCAAGCGAGGTGAAAAACCTTGCCAATCAGACCGCCAAGGCGACCGAGGATATTTCAAGCCAGATCAATGATATCCAGCAGGCGACACAGTCGGCTGTCGATGCGATTGATAGCATCGTTCAGATGATCAAGGATATCAGCGAACGGGCATCTGCGGTGGCCGCAGCCGTCGAACAACAGACCGTTGCGACCAGCGAGATTTCCCAGAATGTCGAACAGGCTGCATCGGCAACCACCGAAATCTCGAACGCCATGCAAGGGGTCTCGTCGGCGGTGGCAGAAACCACCGAGGCTGCCGATGATGTGCGTGGTTCGGCCGATAACCTGGGTCGTCAAAGTGATGGTCTGAGTGAACGTATCGATAACTTCCTTGCAAGGATGCGCTCGATTTCATAGGCCGCCTGCAACAAGCATCATTTCACGTCTGCAAATGGAACAAGAGGAAAGAGCAATCTTTCCTCTTGTTTTGTTGTGCCTCACACCAAATGTGATTCAGTTGAGTAAGAAACAGGCACCGGGCAAGCATCAATTATGTCTTGCCACGGCTTAGAGGCCGAAATTGTTCCCCGACATATGGGGCAAGGTTCCCCCGGTTTGAACTGGCGGGCGCGATAGGTGTCTTCATTTCGTTGTTGAATAGAAACCTGCGCTGATGCCAGCGGGCGAGAAGCTATGGCAAAGGCGGGGCAACTGCTTGGGGGCCAAGATGAATTTTCTTTCCCGAATGAGACTTCTCTATCAAATATCGCTGATCGGCGGGGTGGCACTTTTGATCTTTATTGTCGTTGGTGCCGTGCAATTCATTGCCGAGCAACAAAGACGGGCCGCCGAAGAGGTCGCCGAGAGTGCGCTGGAAAACAAACTGGTTGCTGATGCGGTTTCGCGTGAATTCCTGAATGCACGTCGGCGGGAAAAGGACTTCCTCCTGCGCATGGATGAAAAATATGTTTCCGAGCATGCCAGTGTCGTTGAAAACGTCAATGCAGGCCTTGAGCAGCTTGAACAGGCACCGGAACTGAACGCGTTTGATGCGCAGCTCCAGGAAATCGTGGCAGCCTTTGCCAACTATGACGCGAAGTTCGCGGTGGTTGTCGGTTTGCAGCGAGAAATTGGCTTGAGCGAGGAAGAAGGGCTTCTTGGACGGTTACGTTCCTCGGTGCACAATGTCGAAGAGGCGCTCAAGAAATATAATGCCGACAATCTTACCGTTATCATGTTGATGATGCGCCGCCACGAGAAGGACTTTCTCGCACGCCTTGATCCAAAGTATGTCGGTCGGATCGATGACCGCCTTGCCGAGTTTGGACCGGCATTGGCCGTCTCAAACATTCCAGCCGACGAGCGGGACAAAATCACCGATTTGATGAAGTCATATGTCGCTGACTTCAAGGCTCTGTCTGAAAAGATCCTGCAGCGCGAGGCAGAGCTCGGCTTTTTGTCCGACTATTATGCCGAGGCTGAGCCGATCCTGAATGAGCTCAGTCAATCGATTGGCGATATCGCACAGACCCAAAAGCAAAGAGCTGACAGCATTGCAGAAACCAGTCTGACGGTTTCGGTCATCATGTATTCAATCGGTGTTCTTGCGTTGATGGGGCTTTCGTTCTTGTTGGCGCGCGCGATCGTCAGCGCGATCAGCAGTTTGACCAACAAAATGACCCGATTGGCTGAAAACGACTTTGATGTGGATATCAACGAAGTGAAGCGGGCGGACGAAATCGGCGAGATGGGCCGTGCGGTTCTGGTATTCCGTGAAAACGGTATCGAACGCATCAAGCTTGAAGCGGCGCAAAAGGCCGAGGACGAAAAACGCCGCAAACGCATGGAGACACAGGAGCGCTATATTCAGGAATTCGATCAGGCGGTGGTTGCGGTCATGGCCGATGTCGGAATAGCGGTGGAGCAACTCCATCAGGTGTCGAACGTATTGCGCAATAGTGCTGAAACGGCGACCAACCAGTCGATGGCGGTGTCTTCCGGTGCGGAAGAGGCCTCTTCGAATGTGCAGTTGGTTGCCACGGCCGCAACCGAACTTTCGGCTTCTATCAACGAGATTTCCGGTCAGGTCACTGAAACGTCAACCATGGCACAGTCCGCAACCGAGCGGGCGCGCAATACCAATGACAATATTCAGGGGCTTAATGATTCTGCGATCAAGATTGGCGAAGTCATCAGCCTGATCAGTGACATTGCCGAACAAACCAACCTGCTGGCGCTTAATGCAACGATTGAGGCCGCCCGGGCGGGGGACGCTGGCAAAGGCTTCGCCGTTGTCGCAAGCGAGGTGAAAAACCTTGCCAATCAGACCGGCAAGGCAACCGAGGAAATCACATCCCAGATCAATGATATCCAGCAGGCCACCAGCCTTGCTGTCGATGCAATCGACGAGATTGTCAAAATGATCTCCGACATCAGCGAACGCGCAGCTGCCGTGGCGGCGGCGGTCGAACAACAAACTGTCGCCACCAGCGAGATTTCGCAGAACGTCGAACAGGCCGCCGCCGGGACAGAGGAAATCTCGGCTGCCATGCAAGGGGTATCTGCAGCTGTCAATGAAACCAACGAAGCGGCTGGCAACGTCAACGTTTCGGCCAATAATCTTGGTCAACAAAGCGGTGACTTGCGGTCGCAGATTGATGGTTTTCTCGAGCGGATGCGCACACTTTAACGGTGAATTGCCGATAAGTATAAGGCGGCAAGGGCTTTACCTTGCCGCCTTTATCGCGATAAAATGCCGACAAACTTCCAATGAACCTGGTCGGAACCTATCTTGGTGACCGGGAATACTGCATTACAGGGAACGTCGGATGGCTGATAAAACACGTATCGTCTCATCGTCACATCTTGTCTCGGAACGCGCAGCCGAACTGTCGGAACTTGAATTTGCGTTGATCCTGTCAGGCAACGCATTTAACCGCTGGATGGTGCGGTGCATGCGTGCGGCGGGTATGCCCGATGTGTCGGTTCTCGATATTCTGGTGCTGCACAACGTTAATTCCCGTGAACGGGAAAAAAGCCTGTCTGAAGTGTGCTTTGTCCTGAATGTCGAGGACAGCCATCTTGTGAACTATTCCCTTAAAAAGCTCCGCAAGCTCGGACTGGTCGAGGGCGTCAAACGTGGCAAGGAAGTGCATTACGCGACCACCAAGGAAGGTCGCGAAATGTGCGAGAAATACCGTCAGGTCCGCGAGGATTGCCTGATTGAGACTTTCCAGCGACTTGGCGTCAATAGCGAGGAAGTCGGGGATGTCGCCAAGACCCTTCGCGCAATTTCCGGCGTCTATGATCAGGCATCACGTGCAGCAAGTGCGATGTAAGTCGCGATGCTGATATACCGGCGCCAAGGCTTGTCCCTCGCATCCCCGATGTATGGGAATAACACCTAGGGCTGAATAGGTATCAGGGTGCGATTGTAGGTCGGGGACATCACGATTTCGTTGAAGCAGACCCGCATGGGTGCCCCGACCACATAAGTCACGATTTCTGCAAGATCGCTTGGCTTTAAAACACGATCAAGCTCTTCCTGTTGTATCGGTACCGGTCGTTGCTGAAGGATCGGGGTGGCAACCTCGCCCGGCGAAATGCAGCAACAGCGGATGTTGTTGTGCAGTTCTTCCTGATTGATGCTGTGCGAAAGATCGACGACACCGCGCTTGGATGCAATATAGGCCGGGCCAGCGACCGGGAATTCATGTTTTGCGGCCCAGGATGCAATATTGATGATCAGTCCGTCTTGTTGATCGCGCATCAAGGGCAAGGTCGCGCAAACGGTGTTTGCTACACCGTTCAGATTGACAGCGACGATACGCTGCCAGTCTTTGATATCAAGATCGCGCCAATGCCGTTTCGGGGTGTTCACGCCAGCGCAGTTGATCAGCACATCAATTTTGCCCAGCGCGCTTTTGATTTTCGCGACTGTTTCAAAAACCTTGTCGCTGTCACTGATGTCGAGCGGGTAAATTTCAACTTTTCCCCCGCTTGCCGCAATGTCATCTGCAACTTGCCGAAGTGTCTCTTCGCGCCGCGCCGAAAGGGCAACGTGCGCCCCGCCAGCCGCCAGAGATTTGGCAATTGCTTCACCGATGCCGCTGCCGGCACCGGTAATCCAGACGGACTTCCCCGAAAGATCAGACATTGGATTTTCCCCACTTGTTATTTGTTTGATCGATAGTTGAATGCCCCCGGCAGGCAACAATAACAACAAAAATATCAGATGAATGATCGGTTTTTGCGGGTTCACGCAGGTGGGGGTGACGGTGTTGTTTCCCGGATTGTGCATATCTGCTATGAATTAAAGTTGACAATTTGTCGGCAAAATGTGATCAATGTGTCGGGAGGCTACTTTGGAGTCTCGATATGCGATAACGTGTATCGGCTTGCATCACACACAGGGAGACTTGAAAAATGTTGAAAAAAGCACTTTCGACTGTCGCAGTCGCAGCGATTACCATGTCAGCCGGCTTTGCATCCGCTGAAGAAACCTGGGACATGGCAACGCCATATCCTGACGCGACTTTCCACACCCAGAACATCATTGAATTTGCCAAGGATGTGAATGAAGCATCCGGCGGTGAGCTGAGCATCACCGTTCATTCCGGTGGTTCGCTGTTCAAGCATGCTGACATCAAACGTTCGGTTCAGCGCGGCCTGGTGCCGATCGGCGAAACCCTGATTTCGCTGCTGGCCAACGAAAACCCGATCTACACCGTTGACGCGATCCCGTTCCTTGCGACGTCTTATGAAGACGCCAAGAAGCTTTGGGAAGTATCGCGCGAAGGCATCGAAGCAGCCCTCGCAAAAGACGGTCTTAAAGTTCTTTATGCTGTTCCGTGGCCGGCACAGGGCCTTTACACCGCAAACGAAGTCAACAGCGTTGCTGACCTCGATGGTGTCAAGTTCCGCGCCTATAACGCCACCACGTCCGAACTGGCATCGCTGACCGGCATGGTCGCGACCCAGGTTGAAGTTCCGGAAATCCCGACCGCCTTTGCAACCGGCATTGTCGAAGCGATGATCACCTCGCCGTCGACCGGTGCCAACTCCAAGGCATGGGACTTTGTTTCGAACTTCTATGACGTTCAGGCATGGCTTCCGAAGAACATGGTTATCGTAAGCGAAAGCGCATTCGATGGCCTGTCTGCTGACGTTCAGGCTGCTGTTCTTGAAGCTGCTGCCAAAGCCGAAACCCGCGGCTGGGAAATGAGCATGGCAGAAGCCGAAGAGAAAAAGAAAATCCTCTCTGAAAACGGCATGAACGTTGCTGCACCTAGTGCAGAACTCAAAGACGGTCTGGCAGCAGCTGGTGACAAAATGGTCGCTGGTTGGCTGGAAAAAACCGGCGATGAAGGCCAGGCCATCATCGACGCGTTCAAGAACTAAGCACCAGTTCTTGCCAATTGTCGGGGCCGGACGGCTGTCGTCCTCCGTTCGGTCCCGGACAATCCGCACATTTTAATGTTACTGTCCGTTAGGTACGATACGTCGCTTTGGGGATGATCGTTGGCGGAAAGGGGGACTGCTGTGCGCAGACTGCTAGATTATTTATTCAAATTCAGTGCCGTTTTGGCGGCCGCGTTCCTGGTAATCATTGCGCTGCTGATCCTCGCCCAGTCCTTGGGGCGTCTTGTCGGGATCGCCGTTCACGACGCCAACGAACTGGCCGGGTTCTCGCTTGCTGCCGGTACGTTCCTTGCCCTTGGTCCGGCCCTTCGCGCCGGGACCCATATCCGGGTCATGATCGTCCTTTCGCACCTTAAAGGTCGTGTCCGTCGGACAATGGAAGCGATCACGCTGTTGGCTGCGATTTATCTTGCCGGTTACTTTGCCTGGTGGATGGCGGTTTTGGCCGAGGAAAGCTTTTCGTATGGCGATACTTCGCCCGGCGTTCTGGCCTTCCCGCTATGGATCCCGCAAACCGCCATGGCCTTTGGACTGGTTGTCTTTACCATCGCTCTGCTCGAAGCATTTGTTGATCTTCTGGCTGGCCGCGAACCCGCTTTTGTCGGCGGCGAAGCGAACGATCTGAACGAGTAGGGGGCGGTCATGGACGTACTTCAAATCGGTCTTATCCTGATGGGCCTGCTGTTCCTGTTTCTGGGCGCTGGTCTGTGGGTTGCACTTGCACTTTTTGCCATTGGCGTCTTTGCCATTGATGTTTTCACCAGTGCGCAAACCGGTCCGATCATCGCGACCACAGCATGGTCAAGCCTTGCGACCTGGTCACTGGCACCGCTGCCACTGTTTATCTGGATGGGTGAAATCCTGTTTCGGTCCCGCCTGTCCGAAGACATGTTCACCGGGCTTGCCCCGTGGCTGAACAAACTTCCGGGTCGGCTGTTGCATGTCAATATTCTGGGCTGCGGTATCTTTGCCGCGGTGTCAGGGTCGTCGGCGGCAACGGCGGCCACCATCGGACGCATGTCGATCCCCGAATTGCGTAAGCAGGGCTATGCCGACAGCCTGATCCTGGGAACCCTTGCCGGGTCCGGTACGCTGGGTCTTCTGATCCCGCCGTCGATCATCCTGATTGTCTATGGTGTTTCGGCCGAACTTTCGATTGCCCGTCTTTTCATTGCCGGCGTGATCCCCGGTGTCATGCTGATCATCATGTTCATGAGCTTCGTTGGCATCTGGGCCACGATCAACAAGGACAAGATGCCCGAAGCGGCCCCCAGCATTCCGTTTGCTGAAAAAATCCGCGCATCTGGTCGTCTTATTCCGGTCATCGTTCTGATTGCGGCTGTCATCGGCTCGATCTATGGCGGGGTGGCAACCCCGACGGAGGCCGCGGCATTCGGTGTGGTCGGTGCGTTGATCCTCTCAGGGCTCAGTGGGTCGCTTACCAAGGAAAGCCTGCTTGATGGCATCATGGGGGCAACCCGCACGTCCTGCATGATCTGCTTTATCCTTGCGGGTGCGGCGGTGCTGACGGTTGCCATGGGCTTTACCGGTGTGCCGCGTGAACTGGCCGCATGGATCGCCCAGATGGAGCTGTCGCCCTATGCGCTGCTTGGTGCGCTGACGATCTTCTTTATCGTTCTGGGATGTTTCCTTGACGGTATTTCGGTGGTGGTTCTGACAACCTCTGTGATCCTGCCAATGGTGCAGGCCGCTGGCATCGACCTTTTGTGGTTCGGCATCTATGTCGTGCTGGTGGTCGAAATGTCACAGATCACGCCACCGGTCGGCTTTAACCTTTTCGTACTGCAAGGCCTGACAGGCAAGAACCTGTTCAAGATTGCAGTTGCTGCCTTGCCATTCTTCTTCCTGCTGTTGTTTGCCGCCCTTCTGATCACCGTATTTCCGGGGATCGTTACCTGGCTGCCAACGCAAATGAGTGGCTAACAGTTCATGATTTGAACTGACCAAAATACTCGAATTTTCTGACTACAGATGCCTGAAGGAGTGAGCATCATGGCCCCGCTCGACCAAAATTCGCCCGCCTCGCAGACCACCGGACAGCCGAAATGGCAGTTCTGGATCGATCGCGGCGGCACATTTACCGATATCGTTGCCCGCAAACCCAATGGCGCGCTTGTCACTCACAAACTGCTGTCGGAAAACCCCGAACGGTATAAGGACGCCGCCATTCAGGGCATCCGCGAACTGCTTGAGGTCGCCGACGGCGAGAAAATCCCGGCCGAGAAAATCGAAGCCGTCAAAATGGGCACTACGGTTGCAACCAACGCCCTGCTTGAACGCAAAGGCGACCGCACGGTTCTGGTCACCACCAAGGGCTTCCGCGATGCGCTGCGTCTGGCCTATCAGAACCGCCCGCGCCTGTTCGATCGCAACATCATTCTGCCCGAAACCCTTTATGAGACCGTGATCGAAACCGCAGGCCGTTTTGACGCGCAGGGTCATGAACTCGAAGGGATGGACCTCGATAGCCTGCGGGCCGACTTGCAAAAGGTCTATGACAGCGGCATTCGTGCCTGTGCTATCGTGTTCATGCATGGTTATCGCTATACCGCCCATGAACTGGCTGCCGAAAAGGTTGCCCGTGACATCGGCTTTACCCAGGTTTCCGTCAGCCATCAGGTCAGCCCGCTGATGAAGCTGGTATCGCGTGGCGATACAACCGTAGTCGATGCCTATCTGTCGCCGATCCTGCGTCGTTATGTTGATCAGGTCGCCTCCGAACTGGGCGGCGTGAAATTGATGTTCATGCAGTCCAATGGCGGGTTGACCGATGCCGTCAAGTTCCAGGGCAAGGATGCGATCCTGTCCGGTCCGGCTGGCGGTGTGGTTGGCATGGTCCGTACGGCTGAAATGGATGGCTTCAAACAGGTCATCGGTTTCGATATGGGCGGGACCTCGACCGACGTTTCGCACTATGACGGCGAATACGAACGTGATTTCGAAACCCAGGTCGCCGGTGTGCGCATGCGTGCGCCGATGATGAAAATCCACACGGTTGCCGCCGGTGGCGGCTCGATCCTGCATTTCGATGGTGCGCGTTTCCGTGTTGGTCCGGACAGTGCCGGTGCAAACCCGGGGCCTGCGGCCTATCGCCGCGGTGGTCCGCTGGCGGTGACTGATATCAACGTCATGCTGGGCAAGGTCCAGCCGGACTTCTTCCCGAATGTCTTTGGCCCCGAAGGGGACGAGCCGCTGAATGCCGACGCGGTTCGCAAGGGCTTTGAGGACATGGCTGCTGACATCGAAAAGAACACCGGCCAGATCCGCACCCCCGAAGAAGTCGCCGAGGGCTTCCTGCGCATTGCGGTTGAAAACATGGCAAACGCCATCAAGCAGATCTCGGTTCAGCGCGGCTATGACGTCAGCGACTATATCCTGCAGTGCTTCGGCGGTGCCGGTGGTCAGCACGCCTGTCAGGTTGCCGATACCCTTGGCATGACCAAGGTCTTTGTCCATCCGTTCGCCGGTGTTCTGTCGGCATACGGTATGGGCCTTGCCGATATCCGTGCGATGCGTGAACAGGCGGTCGAAGGCAAACTTGCCGCCGAAGGTCTTGCAGATCTGGATAAGCAGCTTGATGCTCTGGCCGTTGATGCGTTGGCGGAACTGAAAGAACAGGGCATTTCGGATGACAAGATCAGCCTGCTGAAACGCCTGCATCTGCGCTATGACGGTACGGACACCCCGCTGATTGTTGATTTCGGCGATGTTGATGCCATCACGGCCCAGTTCGAAGAACAGCACAAACAGCGTTATGGCTTTGTCATGACCGGAAAGCCGCTGGTGGTTGAGGCCGTCGCAGTTGAGGCGATTGGCGAAACCCAAAGCCTTCCGGCATCGTCGGCTGAGCTTGATGGTGCGGAAGTCATGCTCAAGCCGCTTGCGACCCGTCCGGTCGTCTTTGATGGCAAAACCGAACAGACCCCGTTCTACAAACGCGAAAACCTGAAACCCGGTGCGACCGTGCGCGGCCCGGCCGTGATTGTCGAGCCGGTCGGCACTACCGTGATTGATCCGGGTTGGGAAGCCAAGGTCAATGGCCTTGATCATCTGATCCTGAACCGTGTCGTGCCGATGAAACGTTCCGAGGCGATTGGCACCCAGGCCGATCCGGTGATGCTTGAAGTGTTCAACAACCTGTTCATGAACATTGCCGAACAGATGGGTGTGACGCTTGCCAATACCTCATACTCGGTCAACATCAAGGAACGTCTGGACTTCTCGTGTGCGGTGTTTGATCAGGAAGGTCTTCTGATCGCCAATGCCCCGCATATGCCTGTCCACCTTGGCTCGATGGGTGAGTCGGTTCAGGCCGTGATCAAAAACAACGACGGCAAAATGAAGCCGGGCGATGTTTATATGCTCAATGACCCGTATAACGGCGGTACGCACCTGCCTGACATTACGCTGATCACCCCGGTGTTTGGCGATGATGGCAAGGAAGTGCTGTTCTATGTCGCATCGCGTGGTCACCATGCCGATGTTGGCGGTATCACGCCGGGCTCCATGGCGCCGAATTCGCGCGTCCTTGAAGAAGAAGGCGTTCTGATCAACAACTTCAAACTGGTTGATCAGGGCACGTTTGATGAAAAAGGCCTGACCGACCTTCTTGAAGGTGCGAAATATCCGGCACGTAACCCCTATCAGAACATCGCCGATCTGCGCGCCCAGATCGCGGCCAATGAAAAGGGTGTGCAGGAACTGCGCAAGATGGTCGATCACTTTGGTCTTGATGTCGTGCACGCCTATATGCAGCACGTCCAGGACAACGCCGAAGAAAGCGTGCGTCGTGTGATCGACGTCCTGAAAGACGGCGAATACGCCTACGAAATGGACAATGGCGCGGTTGTCCGCGTCAAGGTCACCATCGACAAGGCAACCCGTTCGGCGACGGTTGATTTCACCGGCACGTCCGATCAGCTTGATAACAACTTCAACGCCCCGTCTGCTGTGACCCGTGCGGCTGTGCTTTATGTCTTCAGAACGCTTGTTGATGATGACATTCCGCTCAATGCCGGGTGCCTGAAGCCGGTCAATCTGATCGTGCCCGAAGGATCGATGCTCAACCCGCGTTATCCGGCCGCCGTTGTTGCCGGTAACGTCGAAACCAGCATGCATGTTACCGATACGCTGTATGCCGCCCTTGGCGTACTGTCGGGTGGTCAGGGCACGATGAACAACTTCACCTGGGGCAACGATACGCACCAGTATTACGAAACCATCTGTGGCGGTACCGGTGCCGGTCCCGACTTTGATGGTACGGCGGCTGTTCATTCGCACATGACCAACTCGCGCCTGACCGACCCCGAAGTTCTCGAATGGCGCTTCCCGGTCCTGCTCGAAAGCTTTGAAATCCGCAAAGGATCAGGTGGTAATGGCAAACACAAAGGTGGCGATGGTGCGATCCGTCGTGTGCGCTTCCTCGAAGACATGACCGCATCCATCCTGTCCAACCACCGTCGCGTGCCGGTTCAGGCCTGCGCGGGCGGGGAGCCCGGTCAGCTTGGTCGGAACGCCGTCGAACGCATCGATGGTACCGTGATCGAGCTTAAGGGCACCGACGGTGCAGAAATGCATCGGGGTGATGTCTTTGTCATCGAAACCCCGGGTGGCGGGGGCTACGGCAAGGCCTGATCGGCCCCTGCATTACCAGATGTCGCGGACCGGGAACGTGTTCCCCCCTTAAACACCTGTTTGTTTCCGGTCCCCAAAGCCGCCTTGCTTCCCTGTTGCAAGGCGGCTTTTTCTTGATGTTGGTTCAAACGTTCCCACATTCAGATCAAATGGGGGGCAATTAGGGTTTAGACCCTGAAATCAACGACATTGCCATTGAGGCCCGTGATCAAATCAACGATGATCATGGATGTTGCTGCTATCTCGGATACGAAGGGTCAGATGCCTCCCCGCACAAGGCGGCTTTTCGTGGATCAGATCGGCCTGAACAGGACAGGAAGAGAGCACCGTGAAATTCTTCATTTTGAACCAGCGCTACTTCGTGATGACGAGTGTTGTGGTTTTGGCTTTGGCCTCTGTGATCTTGGCGACGGCCGTTGATGTCTGGTTCTGGGTGCCTGCGGTCATTTTCGGGTTGCTGGTGCTGGTTGGCATTCACGACCTGTATCAGAACAAGCATTCCATCCTGCGCAACTATCCGATCAGTGCGCATATCCGCTTCATCCTCGAAAGCTTCCGTCCGGAAATCCGTCAGTACCTTCTTGAAAGCGATCAGGATGAAATCCCGTTCAGCCGCCAGGCACGCGGTCTTGTTTATCAGCGCGCCAAGGGTGTCGAAGACAAACGCCCGTTTGGCACGATCGAGGAAGTTTATAAATCCGGCTATTCATGGATCACCCATTCCGTCGCACCCAAGCACATCACCGATACCGATTTTCGGGTGCGCGTCGGCGGTCCGCATTGCAAGCAGCCCTATGATTGCAGCCTCTATAATATCTCAGCCATGAGCTTTGGCGCGCTGTCGGGTAATGCGATCCTCGCACTGAATAAGGGTGCCAAAAAGGGCGGCTTTGCCCATGATACCGGCGAAGGCAGCATTTCACGCTATCACCGCGAAGGGGGTGGTGATCTGATTTATCAGGTGGCGTCTGGCTATTTCGGCGCCCGCAACGAAGACGGCACATTTTCCGAGGAAAAGTTTGCGCAAACGGCCGCTGACCCGCAGGTCAAAATGATCGAGGTGAAGCTGAGCCAGGGTGCAAAACCGGGCCATGGCGGCATGTTGCCCGCAGCCAAAATCACCCCGGAAATTGCCGAGGCCCGCGGTATTCCGATGGGACAGGATTGTGTTTCTCCCGCCGCCCATAGCGTGTTTTCAACCCCGGTTGGTCTGATGGAATTCATCGGCCGCTTACGGGATCTTTCCGGTGGCAAACCGGTCGGGTTCAAGCTGTGCATTGGCCATCGTCGCGAATTCATGTCGATCATCAAGGCAATGCTTAAAACCGGCATCACCCCGGACTTTGTTGTGGTTGATGGCAAGGAAGGTGGCACCGGTGCCGCCCCGGTCGAGTTTGCCAACCATGTCGGCATGCCAATGCAAGAAGGCCTGACATTCGTCCATAATGCGCTGCGCGGGGCCGGTTTACGCGATCAGATCAAAATCGGAGCGGCGGGCAAAATCGTCTCGGCCTTTGATATCGCCCGGACACTGGCGCTTGGCGCGGATTGGGTAAATGCGGCCCGTGGTTTCATGTTTGCGCTGGGCTGTATTCAGGCCCAAAGCTGCCATACAAACTGCTGCCCTGTCGGCATCGCGACGCAGGATAAAATCCGCCAACGCGCCCTTGATCCCGGCGATAAAAGCGAACGTGTCGCGCGCTTCCACAGCAACACCATGCATGCACTGGCCGAAATCACCGGTGCGGCCGGTTTGACTGATCCGCGCAACTTCATGCCCTATCACTTCATGGTGCGCCAGAAAGACAACGAATTCGTCGATGGCAACGAAGCCTATCCATACCTTCCCGAAGGCTTCCTTCTTGCAGAAACCGAAACGCCGGAACTGCATGAATGGCATTCGCGTTGGGAACGCGCATCCCCGGAAACCTTCGCACCCAAGGAAATCCCGGTGGGCCCCTATAAACGTGCAAAGGCGATTGCGGGCGAGAAGGCCGCGCAATAACAACAACGGCCAATTCGGATAAAGCGGACAAAGCCCGGCTGCGATTGCGGCCGGGCTTTGCTGTTAGCGTTGACACAGTTCTGCGCGAACCGCGAGGAGCCCGTCGCGGGTGATGCGGTATGGCGCACCCCCTTGGCTGCGGATCAGGCGGCGTTTGCGCAATTTCTTGAAGACATCAAGTGTGCATGCGGTCAGAAACCATCCGTCGCGGGTGATGCAATCTGCTTCAAGAACATGGTTTTTGTCGTCCTTGATCACTTTGATCAGGCCGCCTTGTGCGAGTGCATGCAGCACGCGCTGTTCATTTTTTGAAATATTCATCGGTCAAAGTCCGAAAACCAGTTGGTAAAACGGTTTCCGATCGGGACGGGCACAACAGTACCGGTCACGCGCACCCGATTTAAGGTCGGGCAGGCGGTCCGATCTGCTGATCAGCGGTCTGGCTTTGAAAGACTCTGGGCTGTCAAACCGCGATCAGCGGCTGTGCCGGGACTCCGACATGAAATCTCCGATTAAGGTTCGGACGCAAAGTTGTCCGATTACGCGCATTTGTCAAGCCGCGCGCTGCATTTCCAGCATGGGAACCTGATGGTCATTGACCGGGCCGGTCACCATGAAGCCGAATTTACGGTAAAACGCCTTGGCGCGTTCGTTGTTCACCGGAACGGTCAGGCGCACATTGCTGCGAACCCCGCGTTCGGCCAGGGCATCAAGGGCGGCAATCATCAACGCCTTGCCCGCACCGCTGCCTTGTGCCGTGGGATCAACAACGATCCAGCGGATTTCAGGGGCATCGTGGATGGCAATGACATAGCCCAGAAGCACATCATCATGGGCCGCGACATAGACAGAATGGTTGTCTGAGCCAATACCAGCGGCGAACGCATCAAGGGCTGCATCGGTCAGGTCGCGCGCAAGTGAAGTGGTTGTCTCGTCCAGTTCTTCAACAAGACAGCAGGCTTCTGTCGCGCGTTCGGAAAGCGCACGCACGTCTGACAGGTCGTCAGCGTTCCCTTGGCGTATTTGCATATCAGGCACTCTAAGTCATTGTTCTTAAGGGTAGGCCCTTTGGGTTCAGTTTCCCCCAAAAAGAATACCGGGAGGTTAATGCCACGCCGCGGCCACCGGTGGGCGTGACAATTTGGTGATGACTTGGTGAGGGCTGAGGAGGGGACCAAAGGCCGTTATTTGCGCCGGCTTTTCTTGTCGCGATACATCTCAAGGTCGGCCACGGCCATCATGTCCTCAAGGCTTTTATCAAGCGGCTCAAAGAAGACCGAGGCACCGGAACTGATTTGCGGTGTTTCGCGGATCGGTGATTTTGATGTCGGCACGGTCAATTTGACCTGATCAAGGGCGTTGCGCAGCCGGGTGATGATGGTTGTCAGATCACCCCGATTGCGCACATAGCCCAGAACGGCGAACTCGTCCCCGCCGATGCGCCCGCAAATATCGACTTCGCGGATGCTTTCGGTAATCGCCTTGCCGACCGCACGAAGTGCTGCGTCGCCGGCGGCGTGGCCGTAATCATCGTTCCAGTGTTTCATGTTATCAAGATCGATAAAGATGATCCCGATATTGTGGTGATAGCGCTTGGCGATGCGGATTTTCTGATGGGCGAGCAATTCAAAGCCAGCGCGATTGTTCATGCCGGTCAGGGGATCGGTCATCGACAGGTTGCGCATGATTTCATACTGCTCATACAGGCGCAGGTCCGCTTCGATCAAATCGCGGAAAACTTCCATCAGTTCCTGAAGCGTGTCGTCATAACCGGTCGGTTTGCGATCAAACACACACAGCGTGCCAAACACCGTCCCGTTCGGCCATAAAAGCGGAATGCCGAGATAGGAGATATAGCCAGCCTCGGTCACCTCAGGGTTATCAGCCCATTCGGGTTTGTTGCTGGCGTCGCGTTCATAAAGCGACAGTTTGGTTTCCACCACCCGGCGGCAATAGACATTGGAATTCAGGGGTTCGGGTTTTCCCGAAACGCGCGGATGCGGATTGTCGGGATTTTGACTGGTCAGTGCGGCGCGATAACCGTATTTTTCATTATATTCAATGACGTAACCCGCCGTCGCACCGAGCAGCTTGGTCATCAGATCAACAACACGTTGCCACTTGTCAAGCGACGCCGTCATGGCCTCGTCCTGAGTGATCCAGTCGACTTTCCTTAGCACGACCATCGCACGTGCCTTTGTCCCCTAGCGATCACAGAGCCTGATCAGCGCTTTGTACATCATAACACAGTACTATAAGGAAGTATAAGAAACTACTTAACAAAATGCTTTCCCATCAACATCTTGAGGGTGGTTTTTCGAACAAGCGTATAAATGGGCCAAACTGTCCGTTTGCGGCTGCACAGCCAGCTTTTGATGTCGTGTTTTTGCCCCTTTTTCTTGCGATTGAACCCGACAGGTTCCAAACTTGTCCGATAAATCCGATCCATTTAGATAAACAGGAGACGCCCGGATGGCAGACGTGATCGATTATACGATCCATGGCGAAGAGATGCAGTTGGTTGAAATCGAACTTGATCCGGGTGAAGGCGTTCGGGCCGAAGCCGGCGCCATGATGTATATGGGCGATGGCATCGCCATGCAGACCGGCACGGGCGGTGGCCTGTTTTCCGGGTTCAAGCGCATGCTGACCGGCGAGGGGTTCTTTATCACAAGCTTTGTCCATGAAGGATCGGGCAAGGGGCATGTTGCCTTTGCCGCCCCCTATCCGGGCAAGGTGGTGCCGCTTGATCTGGCGGAACATGGTGGCGAGATTGTCTGTCAGAAGGATGCGTTTTTGTGCGCGGCATCGGGCATTGATATCGACATCGCTTTTTCCAAGAAACTTGGTGCGGGTCTGTTTGGCGGCGAAGGTTTCATCCTGCAACGCCTGAGCGGTGATGGCATGGCGTTCATGCATGCTGGCGGCACGATCATTCGCAAGGATTTGCAGGCGGGCGAAACGCTTCGGGTTGATACCGGTGCGCTGGTCGCGATGACGCCATCTGTTGATTATTCCATCAAATTTATTGGCGGTTTCACCAACGCGCTCTTTGGGGGTGAGGGGCTGTTTGTCACAACCCTTGAAGGACCAGGCACGGTTTGGCTGCAAAGCCTGCCATTCTCGCGCCTGGCAGATCGTATTGCCGCAGCCCTTCCGCAGGACCGTAATAAGGGCTAACCCCGACCGGCGTTCCGGATGCCGTTTGCCACTAAAAAAGCGTTGTGGGATATCGCCCTTCAATACAGGGGCGGTATCCCCAAATACCTTTTGGGGATACGGCGTGATAATTTTTTGCTGTTTTCCGGCAAAAGGTAATACCAATTTGGCGCATCACGGCGTAGGGTGTCTGCCAAATTTCTGTCCGCTGTTGCCTTCCCCACACTGAAAAAGGCATCCCGGATAAACGCCATCAGGACCACACAGGCCGAAAGAGTAAAATCATGTCAGTTCGTGAGTATGAACGTATCGAAACCCCGGAAAGTCTGATCAGTGCGCTTCGCGAGATGCTTGGTGATCGTCTTTCGACATCCGCATCCGTGCTGGAACAGCATGGCAAGGATGAAAGCTGGCATGAAGCATCCCCGCCTGATGCGGTGGTCTTTGCAAACTCGACCGAGGAAGTTGCAGAAGTGGTCAAGCTTTGTGCTGCCCACGATGTGCCGATCGTGCCGTTTGGCACGGGATCGTCGCTTGAAGGCCATGTTGCGGCCCTGCGGGGTGGTATCTGCATTGATGTGTCGCAGATGAACCAGATCCTTGAGGTCAATAACGAGGATCTTGATTGCCGTGTTCAGGCCGGTGTGACCCGTGAACAGCTTAATGACCATCTGCGCGATACCGGCTTGTTCTTCCCGATTGATCCGGGTGCCAATGCCTCGATCGGTGGGATGACGGCGACCCGTGCGTCGGGCACCAATGCGGTGCGTTACGGCACCATGCGTGAAAACGTGCTGAGCCTGACGGTTGTTACCCCGGATGGCAAAATCATCAAGACTGCCAACCGTGCGCGCAAATCATCGGCGGGCTATGACCTGACCCGGTTGTTTGTCGGCTCCGAAGGCACGCTGGGTGTGATAACCGAAATCGGCCTTAAGCTTTATGGCATCCCCGAAGCCATGTCGGCCGCTGTCTGTGCCTTTCCGACGGTCGAAGATGCGGTCAATACCGTCATCCTGACCATCCAGGCCGGTATTCCGGTTGCGCGTATCGAATTCCTGGATCCGTTGCAGGTCCGCGCGGTCAATAACTATTCCAAGCTCGACCACAAGGAAGCACCGACCCTGTTCTTTGAATTCCATGGAACCGAGGCCGGGGTGAAGGAACAGGCGGAATTCGTGCAATCGGTTGCCGAAGAATTCGGGGCCGAGGAATTCCAGTGGGCCACCCGTCAGGAAGATCGCAACAAGCTGTGGGCGGCACGCCACAAGGCCTATTACGCGTCGCTGCAGCTTGAACCGGGCAAGGCCGGCATGCCGACCGATGTCTGCGTGCCAATTTCGAAACTGGCCGAAGCCATTTCCGAAACCCGTGCCGATTGCGATGCCAGCCCGCTGACCTGCACCATCATTGGTCATGTTGGCGATGGCAACTTCCACACGTTGATCCTGCTTGATCCCGAAGATCCGGCCCAAATGGAAGAAGCCAACCGTTTGCACCGTCGCATGGTCGAACGCGCGCTCAAGCTTGGGGGTACCTGCACTGGTGAGCATGGCATTGGATATGGCAAGCTTGATTTCATGGTGACCGAGCATGGTGAGGACACCATTGCTGTAATGCGTGCCATAAAAACGGCGCTTGATCCCAAAGGTCTGATGAATCCGGGCAAGCTGATCCCGGGTCTTTGATATCATCAGACCAATAGGGGTGTCTGATTGAAAACGGGGCCATTTGGCCCCGTTTTTCGTTTTCGGTCAGAAGCGGAAGGAAAGCGATAGCGACCCGAACTGATCCGCCCCACTTTGGGCGGTGAATTCCGGTGTGCGGTAAACATGGGTGTAGGTCAGGCGCGCCTGGCCAATAATCACCGCCAGACCGATCTGCAGGTCACCAACCCATGGTTCCTTATCGACCGATGCGCTATCGGCAAAGGTATTGCCATCAAGGGTGATGTCGCGCGCGACGTAGCGCCCGGCAAACCCGGCAAAGATATAACCGCTCAGCGGGAAGCCCTCGGTATCGGGCACAAAGAAGTCTGATCCCGGCAAGCTGGGGCGGATGCGCGGCGGGCCATAATCGGCTGGCAGGTCAAAGCCCATCCGGAACATGGTGCCAAGCTCCGCATTGGTGAAGGCATTGCCAAGGGTCACTGCCCCGTGCGGGGTGGCATCAAATTCAACACCGAGAAGATCAGCTTCAAACCAGCCGCGATATTTGTGTTCATAGGTCAGGCCAATGATCGGTTCGTTCTTGATCTGATTGTCCCAGCCTTCGGGGTGGGGGCTGTTGATCTGCTTGTGGACAAAGGACTGCGTCTCATCGGCAAGCGATGCCGGACCGACCACGCCAAGGGTCAGCTCCAGCGTATCAATACGCGAATAGTTGCTGTCTGATCCCTTTTCCCGAAGCCCTGTATCAGACACAAGCCCGGCCGTACCATAAAGCATCCCCGCCCATGGCCGGTCATCGGGCTGATTTTCGGCAACCGTGATGTCATCGGGCGTGTACATGGTCTGACCCAGCGAATAGCTGGTGCGGATACGACCATCAGATGCAAAGAACGGGATTTGCTTTGCAACGTTCAGAAAACTCGCAGGCGCGCTGTCTTCGGGCGAGATGAATGCAAGGCGCACACCATTGGTGTAATGCTGATCGCTGTTGGTGGGCGTAAACAGGTCGTTCTCAACCGAAAGCGACACGCCCCACTTGTCATCCGGCGTACGGGTCGATTGCGGTCCGTCTGCCGTATCGGTTTGCGCAAATGCGCCTGGTGTGCCGACAAGCAGCGCGAACAGGGGGGCAGAGATGGCGATAACGTGGCGAAGCGCACGGGCCTGATGCATGATCAAATGAACTCGTAAATGCAGTTGGTTGCCAGATAGTGATCTGGTGCCGACTGATCTTGGACAATTTATGGCAAGCTTGCCAGTGAAGTTTGCAGGCAGTGAACGATGTCTCACCCTGCTGTTGCCGAGCTAATCGCCACAAAGTTTAAACCACTGATCCCGGTGTTTGTTCCCGCACCATCTGCAATATGGATGAATAATGTCGCCAATGAAAAACGCCGCCCTTGAAAAGGACGGCGTTTGTTGATGGATTTTCCAGTGTACGGTTAGGGAACCTGACGGCGTAGTCGGGCCATCTCGGCCTGACTTTCATCAATGATCCCGCGATAGGCATGCCAGCTTGAGAAGCCCAGAAGCGGCATCGTGATCGCCAGTCCGAACATGAAGACGACCATGCCACAGGCGGAAAGGATGGCAATCACAGCCCCCCAGCCGACCAGGACCTTCCAGTTCTTGCGAAATGCCGAGACACTGATGATGACAGCGGTAATTACATCGACATCGCGATCGACCAGAAGCGGGATCGAGACGACTGATACCGCAAAGGCAATGATGGCAAGAACACCGCCAATCAGGCCACCGGTGATCAGGAAGGTGATCGCATCACGCGAGAAGAAGGTTTCCCAGACCAGAACGTCAAGCGATGGCATGGTGCCGTTGTAAAACAGCGCAAACAGCAACATCGCAATGCGCGTCCAAGCCAAAAAGAACAGCATCAACAGCACGCCAATGGCCCCGATCTGGCCGGGGTTGCGGCGAAAACCATTCAGGCTGTGCCACAGCGTGACGTTCTCGCCCATCTCAAGGCGGCGGCTTGTTTCATAAAGCCCGACAGCCACCAACGGGGCCAACAGCATGAAGCCCGCCGCAAGCGGCAAGGTCAGATAGGGTTGACCGGATCGGAAAATGCTGAGCACGATCAGCCAGCCGGCAATCGTACAAAGCGCGCCATAGGTCAGGCCAATGGCTGGTGTGCGTTTGAAATCGCGCCATCCGGCCTGCAGCCAGGCACCGGATTGGTCGGTGGTGATGGTACGTACAGCGATGCCGCGCTGCCCGGGGTCGACCGCTTTTTCTGGCGTTTCGATTGTTGTATCGGTCATTTTAATCCTCCCTGTCGCGATTGCGTACAACGATCATCCGGTTGGAATGAAAGTCAGGATTGAATTTTTTGTTTTATAAAATGTATCATTTTGAAAGCCGATTTCCACCATCCAATTGATTTTAAACTACGTATTTCGCCGGTTGGTAAATTCGCAAACGGCGTTAAAGGTTTTCTTTCCGTGGATTCCGGTTCTATTTTTAATGTTTCAAAACAGTGCAATATCTGCCGGATGCTTGATCAAAGCGCTGCTTTGACACACATGAAGATGGTGCCGATGGAACACATCGAACGATCCCGGCGTTACGGATGGATCAAGCTTGCCTGAAATTAGCTTTAATCTTTGGCCATTTTCTGTTGCGAGAGTCATCACGAGCCTTATGCTTTCGAACAAGAAATCAAACCTTTGTGGGTCGCGGCCTTTTTGGCGGGGCGACCATGCGATCTAGCGGAGCCTGACTGTTGAAAAAAATCCTTGTCGCAATTGGTGCACTTCTCGTGGTTCTTGTTGCCGCGTTGCTGATCATTCCGTCATTGATCGACTGGAATGGCTATAAGGCCGAGGTCAGCCAGGCTGTTCGCGAGGCGACTGGACGCGAGCTTGATCTTGCGGGCGATCTGTCGATGTCGCTGATCCCGTCACCATCCCTGTCGGCAACGGATGTCAGCCTTGGCAATGTACCGGGCGCACAGGATGCCGAAATGGTGTCGATTGACGAGGTCCGGGTTTCCGTTGCGCTGATGCCGCTTTTGACCGGCAATGTACAGGTGACCGAAGTCAGCCTGATCAATCCGGTGATCGCGATTGAGACCTTTGAAGATGGTTCGAACAATCTGGTATTTGATCCAGCACAGGCCGCACGTTCCGGCCCGGACGCGGGAACAATCAGCACGCCGGGTACGGGTACTGAAAGCGCACCGGCACCAACCGAGAGTGCCGAGGGCACAACGGATACCACTGACAGCACCGATAGTGATTTCGCCAGCACCATTCAGGTCGACCGTCTGGAAATTGAAAACGCGACCATCATCTATCGCGCGCCGGGCTCCGAAGAACGGATTGAAGGCCTTACCCTTGGTATATCGGCAGAGACCCTGAATGGCCCGATGGAGGGTGAAGGGTATGTTTTCTATCGCGGTATTCCGCTGACATTTGCGATGAATGTCGGGCAGATCAGCCAGACTGCACCGTTCCCAGTCAGCCTGAAACTGGGCATTGACGAGGTCGATGGCGGTGTGACCGTTGCCGGGCGTGTCGATCTTTCAACGGATAACCCCGGTTTCGACGGCGAGATTGATGGCAATTTCGATGACCTGCGTGAAGCCGCCCTTCGGATTGCAGGCGACGATGCCGACATTCCCGACATCGCGGCCAAGCCGTTTGATCTTGGCGGGCACATCACGGCCAATGCCAAATCGGTGACGCTCAATGATCTTTCGATCCGGTTTGGTGAAACCCGCGGGTCTGGCGCGATTGCCATTGATCAGGAACCGAACCTCAATGCTGATGTTGCGCTTCGCTTCAATCAGCTTGATCTCGATAGCATCCTTGTTCTGGCCGATATGGGCAATACAGGCGCATCACCTGCGTCCGGTGACGCCAACAGCGCGCCAGAAGCATCAAGCGACGCGGCAGGTGGCGCACAGTCGATCCCGTCGCAAAGCTCGGTCAAGAAAAACGGTGCTGCCAATGCACCGGCGATCCCGGCGGATCTGAAGGCGTCGATTGATTTCGAAGTTGAAACCCTGATCTACAATCAGACACCGGTCCATAATGCCCGGATCAATGCAGCAATCGCCAATAGCAAGATCACGCTGAACGAAGTCTCTGCCGGTCTTCCCGGCGGGACAGATGTATCTGTCTTTGGCAGTATTTCCGGCACTACGCCGGACTTGAGTGCCGCACTTAGCTATGAAGTGGCGTCCGAAAACATTCGTGCGGTCATGCGTTGGTTGGGTGTTGATGTCGACGGCATTCGTGCTGATCGTCTTCGCCGGTTCTCCTTGACCGGCGGCATCAAGGGTACGTCCGAACAACTCAATATTTCCGATCTTGATCTGCGGGTCGATGATACCGCCATTCGCGGGGCTGTTGTTGCCAATCTCGGCGGATCGGGCCTGCCTGCCTTGGGTATTGGTCTGAAGCTCGACCGGATCAACCTTGATCAATATATCGCAGCTGCGCCGGATGCGGACGTTTCCGTCTCTACGACTTCTGAGGCGGGCGGGACTGCATCGTCCGGTACTGCATCATCTTCATCGGATGCGGGCAATGCTTCTGCTGCCAAGCAGGATATGGTCAAGATCATCAAGGATGCGCTGGCCCCCCTTGAAGGCATGGCCGCCAATTACCGACTGGCCGCCGATGAGATCATCTCCTCTGGCGTATCGGTACGTGGCATTTCAATTGATGGCAGCCTCAATGGTCCGAATATTACCCTGACCAATTTTGCGGTTGCCGATGCAGCAGGCCTTGCCGCCAGTGCAAAGGGCGCATTCAACGGTTCGGCCGATGTGCCGGCGTTTGATAATTTGTCCGTGCGTATCACGGCCAAAACGCTGGAGCCGCTGGCAAAGCTGACTGGTATTACCCTTCCGGCACCGGCAAGCAGTTACAAGAGTGTTCAGGCAAATCTGGATCTGAATGGCCCGGTTACCGGACCGACGGTTGCACTTGATGTGTCCAACCCGCTTTTGCAAGTTGCTCTTGATGGCGTTGTCTCGGAAATGCTCGGCAGTAATCCCGGCATTGATGGCAAGCTTGCCGTGCAGGCATCCAGCCTGAACCGTGCGCTGGAGCTTTTGGCACCAACCTACACGCCATCGGGCAATCTCGGCCGACTGGCGGTTTCGGGCACTGTGAAGGGCAATGCGCAGAATGTCGCCGTCGACGGCCTGAAGCTTATCCTCGGCGCATTTGAAACGTCGGGTAACGTGCGCTTTGATGGTTCACAGGCACAGCCCAAGCTTTCTGTCGCACTTTCCGGTGGCAAGCTTGTGGTAGATCCGTTCCTGCCAGCAGACAAGCGGGCAAGCCTGATGCCCGGTATGGGCAGTGGCCCGCGCAAGGCGGCATTCAATCTGCCGAAAACCACGATGGTTACCCGCGTTGATGCCCGCGACGGCACGCCGTGGGATGACACCGTGATTGATGTTTCGGCCCTTCGTTCGATTGATGCTGATATTGCGGTTGCCCTGGATCAGCTTGATTTCGATACCTATAGCCTGATCAATCCGGACCTGAAGGCAACGTTGGTTAACGGGCTTCTCAGCATTCCGAGCTTTACCGGGCTTCTGGGGCAGGGTGACCTTGCGATTAACGGCACCTTTGATGCACGTAATACTGATGTGCCCAAACTGGCCCTTGCTGGTCGTTTGGACAGTGCGCGGATCGAAAGCCTTGTGCCGATCCGGGTGGCAAGTGACACCATCCTTGGCGGACTGGGGCTGACATTTGATGCCAATGCGCAGGGTAATACATCCCGCCGTCTGGTATCGGCCCTGAACGGTACGGCCAATCTGGTTCTGAACAATGTGCGGTTCAGTAATGCCGACAAACGGTCGCCGGATCCGCGCCTGAATATCGAAGCACTGCTTCGTCAGGGCCCGCAGGCCATGGTGGTTGAAGGTGTTGGCAACAACGATCTTATGCAATCGCTTGAAGCGGACATGACCATCACCAACGGCATTGCCAAAACCACCCGTGTCGAAGCACTGTCGCGGGTCGGCACTGCGGATGCGGATGCGACCCTTGATTTGCCGCGTTGGGTGATGGATACGCAGGCTGATTTCGATTTCTCTGAAAAGATCGAAGAATTGCCGCCGTTCAGCGTCTATGCCAAAGGCAAGATCGACGATCCGGTCATCACCGGGCGCATGGACAAGGTTGCGGTTCGGGTTCTCGACAACCTGATCGACAAGGCGCTGGGTGGCAGCGGATCAAGTAACGATTCATCGGGAACGGGTGGTTCTGGTGGCGGCTCTGCCGAGGATGCGGCCAAAGGCCTGCTGAAGGGGCTTTTGAACCAGTTCGGTCGCTGATATCAAATCCCTTGAAAATGTTGGAAAACGGCCCCGTTTTGTGGGGCCGTTTTTCTTTGTCTTCAACGGCTTGACCGAAGGTCGTCATAAAACAGCAAAAAAACCTTAACAAAGAGGTCCGGCTTCGACATGATCCGCCCGTCGATTCCCTTTGATGGTAACGGTTGATTATGTCGGTAAAGAAAACTGCTCTGGATAAGGATCTCAAGTGGCAAAAACGCATGGATGCGGGGCTGGGTGAAACAGCATCGATCAGTGCGAAGCTTGGTCTGGCACTTGTCTTCCTGCTTGCCTGTAGTGCGTTTGTCGCCTTTCACATGGGCGGACTGCCGCAAAGTGGCTTCCTGATCGCCGCCGCCGTTATCGGTGGTTATATGGCGCTGAATATCGGGGCCAACGACGTTGCCAACAATGTTGGTCCGGCGGTGGGTTCCAAGGCGCTGACCATGGTTGGCGCCCTTTTGATTGCGGCCATCTTCGAGGCCGCTGGTGCGATCATTGCCGGTGGCGATGTTGTCGGCACGATCAAGAACGGCATTATCGATCCCACCCAGATGCCCGATGCCCAAACCTTTGTCTGGGCGATGATGGCAGCCCTTTTGGCCGCAGCCCTTTGGCTGAACCTGGCCACCTGGTTTGGCGCGCCGGTATCAACCACGCATTCGATTGTTGGTGGTGTCATGGGAGCTGGTATGGCCGCGGTTGGCATTGGGGCGGTGAACTGGCCGACCATGGGCACAATCGCCGCAAGCTGGGTGATCTCGCCGGTTCTGGGTGGTTTGATTGCTGCCGGGTTCCTGGCCTTTATCAAATTCCGCATTCTTTACACCGAAGACCGCGTGACTGCTGCGCGCAAATGGGTTCCGATCTTGGTCGGTGTCATGGTCTCGGCCTTCACGATGTATCTGATGATGAAGGGTGTGAAGAAAATCTGGAAGGCCGAAACACCGGTTGTGATCGCCATTGGTGTTGCCGCGTTCTTCCTGACCGTGATCCCGGTTCGCAAGGCCGTCTTCCGTGCTTCGGCCAGCATGACCGGCCGTCGCAAGGAAATCGCATCGCTGTTTCGCATTCCGCTTGTCGTCTCAGCAGCCTTGCTGTCATTCGCGCATGGCTCGAACGATGTTGCCAACGCGATTGGTCCGCTGGCCGCCATTGTTTCCGGAGTTGATAGCGGTCAGATCGTGACCTCGGCCCCGATCCCGATCTGGGTGATGGTCATCGGCGCGCTTGGTATTTCTGCTGGCCTGATCCTGTTTGGTCCTAAACTGATCAAGACGGTTGGATCAAAGATCACCAAGCTTGATCCGATCCGTGCCTATACGGTTGCATTGTCGGCGGCCCTTACCGTGATTGTCGCATCTGCACTGGGCCTTCCGGTGAGTTCGACGCACATTGCGGTTGGTGCCGTGTTCGGGGTTGGTTTCCTGCGTGAAAGCCTGTCGCATCGTCGTCGCAAGGTCGCATCGCCGATGTTGGTGGATCGTCCTGAAAACGAACAGGGCGATGAACATATCGAAGCACTTCGCCAGATTGACCCGAGTGAGGCCGAAAAGGCCGAGAAGAAAATGCGCAAGCGTCTTCTGGTGCGCCGTCGTTATGCGGTGACGATTGCAACCGCCTGGGTGGTGACGGTTCCGGCCGGTGCCTTCCTCGGAGCGCTTCTGTTCTTCACCATTCGCGGCATCATGCTGTAACTTAAAACGAATATGGTTTCGCGGCGCGGCGCCCCATTTTCCCCGGGGCGACTTGCAGCGATCTGCAGCGGCGATCAGGTTTTCCTGATCGCCGTTTTTCCTTGACCGGGCTTTGGTCTGCGCGTAAACAGCCGCACCAAAGTTACACAGAATCCGTTCGTGATCGTCGCCCAGTATGGTGGGCCGCGAGTTTTGTTATGCGTGGGTTCATTTGATGAGAAGGGCTAAGAGATGAAAGCGATCATTTTCGGTGTCCTCGCCATGGCGGTGACCGTTGTCGCATCGAACATTCTGGTCGCATACCCGCTGCCCGGCGTTCTGGCGGACTGGCTGACCTATGGTGCCTTTACCTATCCGGTCGCTTTCCTTGTTACCGACCTGACCAACCGTGCACGTGGTGCGGCGGCGGCACGGGTTGTTGTGCTGGCCGGTTTTGCGCTGGCGGTTGTTCTTTCCTTGATCGTTGCGGATACGCGCATTGCCATCGCATCGGGTTCGGCTTTTCTGATTGCCCAGATGCTGGATGTCACCGTGTTTGACAAACTGCGCCGTGCAAGCTGGTGGAAAGCCCCGCTGATTTCGTCGGGCATTGGCTCGGCGGTTGATACCGCTCTGTTCTTCTCGATTGCGTTTGCCGGTACCGGTCTTCCATGGGATACGTGGGCGATGGGTGATTTCGCAGCCAAGATGATCATGGCGTTGACGTGTCTGGCACCGTTCCGCCTTCTGATGACCGTGGTTACCCCGCGCGCCGATGCGCAACCAGTCCGGGGCTAAGACCGGCCTGATGCATGGCCGGGGCGGTTCAGATATGCTGACCGTGGCCTTGTGATTTATTGCGAAGGGGCGCATAAGACGCCCCTTCATTTGTTTTTTAATTGAGCGGAATTTCCCTGATCCATGAAAGTCGATCTGTTCGATTTTGAATTGCCGCGCGAACGCATTGCCGAACATCCGGCCAATCCGCGCGATGCGGCCCGTATGCTTGATTTGTCAGGCGAAGGAATGCAGGACCGCATCGTGCGCGAATTGCCCGATATTTTGCGTCCCGGTGATCTGCTGATATCCAATGATACGCGTGTGATCCCGGCCCGCCTGTTTGGCAAACGTGGGGATGCCAAGGTTGAAGTTACCCTGCATAAACAGGAAGGCCTTGGCACCTGGGTGGCATTTGCAAAGCCGGCCAAGAAGCTGCGCATCGGGGAAACCTTCAAGGTCAATGAAGAATTCGAAGCCGAAGTTCTTGCCAAGAAGGACGGCGGCGAAGTGACCTTGCGCTTTAACAAGTCCGGTGCTGACCTGATTGCGGCCCTCGAGAAATACGGCGTTATGCCGCTGCCGCCCTATATCCGGCGTGACGCCGGTGGCGATGATCAGGACAAATCCGATTATCAGACCATCTTTGCGCAAAAGGATGGCGCGGTCGCAGCCCCGACCGCGGGTTTGCATTTCACCCCGGAACTTCTGGCCAATCTGGATGCGCGCGGGATCAATCGCCGCACGATTACGCTGCATGTCGGGGCGGGCACGTTTCTGCCGGTCAAGGTGGATGACACCGATGACCACAAGATGCATGCCGAATGGGGGTCGATCAGCAAGGAAATCGCCGATCTGATCAACGAAACCCGTGCCAATGGCGGACGTGTGGTTGCGGTCGGCACGACGTCGCTGCGACTGCTTGAAAGTGCGGCGCGCGAAGACGGGGTGGTTGAACCGTTCGAGGCAGAGACCGACATCTTTATCACGCCGGGCTATAAATTCCGCGCGGTGGACATGCTTCTGACCAATTTCCACCTGCCGCGTTCGACGCTGTTTATGCTGGTCTCGGCCTTTGCGGGGTTTGACCGGATGAAGGCGGCCTATAACCACGCCATCGAAAACGAATACCGTTTTTATTCCTATGGCGATTGCAGCCTGCTTGAATGCGCCAACAAAATTGATGCACGGACATAAGAACCGATGACCGAATTTCGTTATGAATTGCTTGCCCAAGATGGCAAGGCCCGTCTGGGGCGCATCCACACCGCGCACGGCGTCATTGATACGCCGACTTTCATGCCGGTGGGGACGGCCGCCACGGTTAAGGGCATGTTGCCGGAAAACGTTGCCGACACGGGTGCGCAGATCCTTTTGGGCAATACGTACCATTTGATGCTGCGTCCGGGTGCAGAACGCATTGCGCGTCTGGGTGGTCTGCACAAATTCATGAACTGGGACAAGCCGATCCTGACCGACAGTGGCGGGTATCAGGTCATGTCGCTGGCGAAGTTGCGCAAGATCACAGAAGAAGGTGTGACGTTTAAAAGCCATATCGATGGCCGCAAGTTCAACCTGACACCCGAACGTTCGATGGAAATCCAGCATCTGCTGGGTTCGACCATCACCATGGCGTTCGATGAATGCACCCCATTCCCGGCAACCGAACAGCAAGCGCGCGAAAGCATGCAGATGTCGATGCGCTGGGCGAAACGGTCCAAGGATGCGTTTGTTAACCGCGAAGGCTACGCGCTTTATGGCATTCAGCAGGGTAGCGTGTTTGAAAACCTGCGGCGTGAAAGCTCCGAAAAGCTGGCTGAACTTGACCTGCCGGGCCACTCGGTTGGTGGTCTTGCGGTTGGCGAAGGCCAGCAGATCATGTTTGATACGCTTGATTTCTGCGTTGATATGCTGCCGACCAACAAGCCGCGCTATCTGATGGGGGTTGGCAAGTCGTCCGATCTTGTCGGGGCCGTGATGCGCGGGATTGACCAATTTGACTGCGTGCTGCCGACCCGGTCCGGGCGCAATGCACAGGCCTTTACCCATCGCGGGACGCTGAACCTTAAGAACGGTCGTCATCGTGATGATGATCGTCCGCTGGATGATCAATGTGGTTGCCCGGCTTGCACGAAATATTCGCGGGCTTATTTGCATCACCTGATCAAGGCGGGGGAAATCCTCGGCGCGGTTCTGCTGACCTGGCACAACCTTGCCTATTATCAGGATCTGATGCGTGGCATGCGCGAAGCGATTGCCGAAGGCGGCATGGACGCCTTCGCGCGCGATTTCCATGCCGGACAGGAAGGCGGGGATATTGATCCCGTGCCGATTATCGAGGACTAAGCCATGGCTGATCAAACCATCTACGACAACCTGACCATGCTGGGCGGCGACACCAAGCAGCCTGCATCGCCAGACGAAGCGGTTCTGGAACGGGTACAAAACCCGCAGGCCGGAACCGATTACTGTGTGCGCTTTGTTGCACCGGAATTCACATCCCTTTGCCCGATCACCGGTCAGCCGGATTTTGCCCATCTGGTGATCGATTATGTGCCCGGTGACTGGCTGGTCGAAAGCAAGTCGCTGAAGCTTTTCCTGACGTCTTTCCGCAACCATGGATCTTTCCATGAAGATTGCACGATCAAGGTCGGTAAGCGCATTGTCGAAACCCTTGATCCGAAGTGGCTGCGTGTTGGGGGGTATTGGTATCCGCGCGGTGGCATTCCGATTGATGTGTTCTATCAGACCGGTCCGGCACCCGAAGGTGTCTGGATCCCCGAACAGGGCGTGGCCCCTTATCGCGGGCGCGGCTAGAAACTGCGTTTATGAGTTTGTTAAAAAGGCCGCAGCATCATGTTGCGGCCTTTTGCGTTATGATCGTAAGGCGATATAACGCGCCGAAGAATAAACAGGCCGAATGAATGCACTGATGCCATGACCACCAATACGCGCCAAAATATCACGTTTGAAATGCTTCAGGCCAAAGCCCGTGAAATCGGCTTTGATGTCTGTGGAGTGGCGCGTCCGAAAATTGATGCGCGCAATCAGCAACGTCTTGATGAATTTGTCGCGGGTGGTGAATACGGCTCCATGGCGTGGATGAATGATCCTGAACGCCTGCCGCGTCGGCGCGATCCGGAAATGCTGTGGCCTGATGTCAAATCGGTGATTGTCCTTGGCAGTAATTATGGCCCGGCGGAAAATCCGATGGCATTGCTGGATCATCCGGATCGGGCGATGATTTCGGTTTACGCCAAGAACAAGGATTATCACGACCTGATCAAAAAACGCCTGAAGCAGCTCGCCCGCTGGGTTGTTGAACAGTCGGGGGGGGCGGAACAGGTCAAGGTTTTCGTCGATACCGCCCCGGTTCTGGAAAAGCCGTTGGGGCAGGCATCGGGAATTGGCTGGCAGGGAAAGCACACCAATCTTGTGTCGCGCGAATTTGGCAGTTGGCTGTTTCTGGGCGAGATTTTTACAACCCTTGAACTGCCCGAAGCCGAGCCGGAAATCGATCATTGCGGATCGTGCACCAAATGCCTGTCGGCCTGTCCGACTGATGCCTTTCCGGCACCCTACAAGCTTGATGCGCGTAAATGCATTTCGTATCTGACGATTGAACATGACGGGCCAATCCCGCTGGAATTCCGTAAACCGATGGGCAATCGCATTTATGGCTGTGATGACTGTCTGGCGGTTTGCCCGTGGAACAAGTTTGCCACCCGGACGGAAGAGTTGGCCTTTATCCCGCGCGTCGAACTGACGGCACCACGATTGGCCGATTTTCTTGATCTGGATGACGCAGGGTTTCGGGCGTTCTTTACCGGATCGCCGATCAAGCGGATTGGTCGGGCGAAGTTCCTGCGCAATGTTCTGATTGCGGCCGGCAATAGCAAGGCACCGCGCCTGATCCCGCGCATTGAAAATCTGTTGTCAGATGAAAGTGCGCTGATCCGGGCCAGTGCGATCTGGGCCCTGTCGCAACTGATGAGTGCTGCTGAATTTGCCAGCCTCAAGGACATTCACGCGAAAATCGAGAGCGATCCGGTTGTTTTGGCGGAATGGGATTAGGTCAGTAACGCCGTCTGATCACAATTGCATATCGAACTTCACGAAATTGAAGTGATAGCGAAGCCCGCCCTTGGCATCGGCAAAGGCAATGCCATAGCCCGGCCCAAGCGGGTTGGGGTCCTGAAGTTCTTCCTCTTTCTCATGGCGGAAATCAAGTGGTTCGCCCGACTGGGTGCTGTTGGCCAAAACAAACGGTACGCCCAGCCACGAGCCCGTTGCCGGGCGATGCAGATGACCAAAGAACAGATGCTTGATCTGCTGGTTGCTTGATACGATTTCACCAAGTGCGTCTTCGGCACCCAGGCGGATGGTGTCCATGAAAGGCAGGCCCATTGCCATTGGCGGATGATGCATGAACAGGAAGGTTGGCGTGTCCCGATGTGCGGTCAGTTCATCGCGCAGCCAGTCAAGGCGTTGGGCGCACAGTGTACCGTGGTGATGGCCGGGCACGACGCTGTCCATCATCACAAAACGCACGCCGTTGAAAGTTTGCCCGAAATTGACAAAGCCATGGGTGTCGGTTTCGGTCGTGGGGAAGGCATCACAAAATGCTTCGCGGATGTCGTGATTGCCCGGAATAATCAGATAGGGAATGGCAAGATCAGACAAAATATCGACAGCATTTTCATATTGTTCTGGCGTGCCGCGGTGGGTGATGTCACCGGTGATGATGCAGATTTCCGCGTCGTTGTGATAGGTGTTTACCTCGTCAATGACCTTGCGGAGCGTCGCGGCCGCATCGGGTAGGCGCGACACATCATTTCGTGCCAGAATATGAAGGTCGGAAAGATGTATGAATTTCATGTCGATGCCCTATCATGGCGGAAAGCTTTTGAAATCATGGTCGTTTTTGCGCCGGAATTAAAGATTTAAACACCGATGGAAGATGCCGTTCGTAAAAGATCAGTGACAATTGCCGGGCACCGGACCAGTTTTTCGCTTGAAGATGCCTTCTGGGAAGAGCTGGTCGGCATTGCACAGCGTCGCGCCATGACACTGGCTGAACTGGTTGTCGAAATCGATACCGACCGCGAAGGCAACTTGTCGAGTGCGCTCCGCCTTTATGTTTTGCGCGACCTGCAAAATCGGTTGGCAGGTCGCGCGGGCGAAGTTGAACCGTCCGATCCTGAAAGCCTTAGCGACCAGAATTAAGCAGGGCATCCATGTGTGGCATCGCGGGCTCAACCCAACCAGACGATCACCGTGCCGTGGATGCGATGCTCCAACGTCTTGCACATCGGGGGCCGGACGGCTCGGGTGTCTGGTCTGACCCAACTGGAAAGATCGCCCTTGGATGCGTACGCCTTGCCACTACCGATCTGACGGGGCAGGCCAACCAACCGCTTGCGAGCACGGACGGGCGATTTGTTCTGGTTTTCAACGGTTATATCGCGGGACATCGGCGCAGGATGCAGGCGGCAACCCGCGACGGTCTGTCATTCCAAACCCGGAATGATGCGGAACTTGTTCTGCAATTGATGTCCAACGCAATTCGGCAGGGAAGTGATCCTGCACAGGTACTCCAAACCTTGTCGGGGCAATACGCGATTGCATTATGGGATGTGGCGCAATCCTGCCTGTGGCTGGCGCGTGATCCGCTGGGCATCAAACCGCTCTATGTTTTGAGCCGTCCAGGCGGTCACATTGCCTTTGCGTCAGAGATATCTGCGTTTTCTGCAATTTCTCCGCTGGTGTGTGATGAGAGAGTCAAATCGACATATCTTGCCCATCTGTTTGTGCCTGCACCGAACACCGGGAAAGAGGCCATAAAACTTCTTTCACCCGGTACGCTCATGCGCTGGCAGGCGGGCGAGGTTTCCACAGGCCACATCGCGCACACGGCATCTCGGGTCGACAAGGCTTCGCAGATGCCGACGCCTGGCGACCTGTTGTCTGCTGTTCGTCAATCGGTTGCCGACGCGATGGATGCGGATTGTTCGGTCGGCTGTCTCGTTTCGGGTGGCCTGGATAGTGCGGGTGTCGCGGCATTGGCGTGCGATATTGCGCGCGAACGCGGACAAATTGCCCCCAGGGCGTTTGTGATGGGGTTTGATGATCCGGCTCTTGATGAAGCGGAAGCAGCGCAAAAACTCTGTCGGCTTCTCGGGCAAGAACTGCATGTCGTTGCTGCCCCGACGCAGCCAGAGGACATCTATCAGGAGCTTGTGGCGGCCTTGAAAAGTGTCGGCGGGCCCTTTGCCAATCCGTCGATTGTCCTGATGCGATGCCTTTCAAAAGCGGTGAGCCGGGATGTCAAAGTTTGTCTGTCTGGCGACGGTGGGGATGAGTTGTTTGGCGGCTATCCGCGATATCGGGCCGCACAGCTTTACGAGACATATTGGTGCCATGTGCCAAGACCGGTTCGGCGACTGACGGCAAAGCTGTATGGCGCAGGCAAGCGACGGGAAATTCATCGCTTTCTTGCGGGCGGATCAGGGGCGCGCAGCCACGCCTTCGCCGTCTGGAACAACCGTTGTGTGATACCCGAATGCGATGCCAGGATTGTGCAGCATCCTGATTTAGACGGCGGCCTGACAGACGCGATGATGCATTTTGATCGTGATGTGACGCTTCCGGGCAATCAGCTTTTGATGTCGGATCGTTGCGGGATGGGCCATGGGCTTGAATATCGCTTGCCGCTTTTGGGGCACGATGTTGTGCGCATCGCGGCGTCAGTTACCGCGAAACAACACCTGAAACATGGTCCAAAATCCCTGTGGCGTCAGGCAATCACCCCCTATCTGCCAGCGGGGCATGTTCAAAACCACAAAATTGGGTTTAATCCGCCTGTCGCAACGTGGCTTTTGGGTGTTGCCCGATATCTGTGGGGAGATGAGAACCGAATTCTTGACGCGATCTTCGCTGATGTCGCCATTACGCAGGGTCACAAGACGGCGTATTGGAAGCGCGCCGTTTCGGGCAAAGATCTGGATATGGCGCTCAGTATCTGGGCGCTGATGGTCTGGCAAATCTGGCTTGAACTGGATGGATCAGATATGGGGCGTGCTGCTGATACTGCGTGATCTGCGATACAGATTGAGCGCAGTCAGGGCCGTCGGGGCCAGTTGCACCACTTGGCGCGAGAGTGACAGCAAGCGGTCTTCATCCGGATCATTGTCTTCGAATACGGATTGGGTGGTTTCGCAAAGTTCGGAAAGCTGGCGCAATCCAAAGGTCCCGGATGTGCTTTTAAGCGCATGAACTTCGTTGCGCACCGTGGTCATGTCATCCTCTGACAGGGCCTTGTCGATCTTGACCAGACGGGATTCCGTTTCATTGATGAAGATCTCGATGCCGCATCCCGCACCCTCGTCCCCGGCATCGGTGTAAAGTTGTTCAAGAATACGAACATCAAGAACCGGGCTGGTCAGGGATTCCGGGCGGTAAGCGCGACCAATCCGTGCCCCCTTGCTGCGTTTTTGGGCTGCATTTGGGGTCCCCGAAGTCCCGCTGCGCCGGATAATCAGTTCCTGCATGGTTTCGATCAGTTTTTGGCGCTGAATGGGTTTGTTGATAAAATCATCAACACCGGATTGGCGGGCAATGACATTCCAGTCACGCGACTGATGTGCGGACAAGGCAATGATCGGCGTGCGCGAAACCGGTCCGCTCATATGGCGGATGCGGCGGGTGGTGTGCAGCCCGTCCATATCAGGCATTTCGACATCCATCAGGATCAGGTCGGCATTCACCCCGCGCTTGAGCATGTTCAGCACCGTCTGGCCATTGCTGGCCTCGACAATGCCATATCCCTCGGCCTGCAGGATACGGCGCGCCACCATGCGGTTGCTTTCGCTGTCATCGGCAATGATGACGGTGCCGATTTTGGCATCATTGGCAGAGCTGGCTGTTTCAGGGCGTTCGGACTGCGGGACTTGCGGCTTGACGAAGCACACTGAAATCATGCCGCCATCGGCAAGCTCTGTCTCATTGAAGATCAGGTCTTCCTCGGCAATTCCGGAGATCAATTGTTCCCACGCCGGATTGGCAAAGACAATCCGTTCGTCTGCATCAAACAGCGCAATGCCTGTCTGTGCCTGATTAAGGGCCTCGATGATCTGTGTTTCCATTGGACATCGACCGATTCGGTGCCCCGGTTTCCACCAAAGGGCACATTTGAATTTCCCGTATGAAACGCAAAGGTTTCATCTGTGAGTCCAGTTATTTTTACAGTTTTTTCTAATAAGTCCATGTTTTTTAGGCGTCACACCGAATGTTCCCGGCCCAGAGATGAAACAGGGAGACGAAACAGATGTTTCGTGTGATATAATTTTTGAAACATGTGTTGTGTGTTGCGGCTGCCTGTGGCGTAATCTTGGTCTTCCTGACAGGGCATGGATATTCGGGTGATGGGTTTGCAAACTGATCTGCGTGAAAAGCTGATTTCGGACTACGCAAAGCTTAGTCCGCAAATGCAAAAGGCTGCGCGCTATATCCTGGATCATCCAAATGATGTCGCTCTGCGTTCCATGCGGGCACTGGCCCGTGCCGCAGATGTGCCGCCAAGTACGGTCACTCGGTTGATGACTGCGATTGGCGTCGAAACCTGGCAGGATTTCCGCGACCATTATCAAAGCCGATTGCTTGACCAGCCCGCAAGCTACGCTCGGCGCGCGCGCGAAACGCAAAAGACCGATAACGATGTCGACCGGGACCAACATCTTCTTGAAAGCATTTGCCGCACCGAAATCGACAATATCAGCGCAGCTTATTCTTCGGATCTTGTGTCACGCATGATTGCTGCCTGCGAGGCGATTGAAAACGCCCGTCAGGTCTTCATCGTCGGGCGGGGGGCGGCATACCCGGCCGCGTTCCAGTTTGCCTATGCCTATCGGCTGTTTTGCGACAATGGCGTTCTGGTCGATGGCCATTCAGGCACCTTTGGCGATGAACTGCGCGGTATCGGGCGACGTGACATCATGATTGCTGTCGGGGCAAAACCCTATATCCGCGATACGGTGCGTGCGGTTGAGTTTGCCCGCTCCCAGCATTGCCCGGTCATTGCCGTGACAGACTCTGATGTTTCACCGCTTGCGATGGATGCGCATTGCAAGCTTGTGGTGCGCGACATCTCGCAGTCGTTTTTCCAAAGTTTTACCGCCGCCCTTTCCGTGATGCAGGCACTTGTTGCCCTGCTGGTCGCGCGGGGCGGCCCCAAGGCTCTGCAACGGATTGCCGCTGCAGAAGAACAACTCGCTGTCTTTGATACATATCTCGAAGACTAGGCACTTTACGGAACGTCCGATCATGACCAATGCGTCAAACTCTGCCCAATCCCCTGTCCCGAACGCCGGAACCCGTGTTCTGCACCGCACGAGTACATCCATCCCGCCGCGCGCAGTCAGGGGGGAGGGGATCTATATTTTTGACCAGAACGGAAAGAGTTACCTTGATGCCTGCGGTGGGGCGGCTGTGTCATGCCTTGGTCATTCCGACCCGGATGTCCGTGCTGCCATGCATGCCCAGATTGATCAGATTGCCTATGCCCATTCCGGGTTCTTTTCATCCGATGCGATGGAAGAACTGGCCGATGAACTGGTCGCCTCGGCACCCGAAGGCATCAACAAAGTCTATTTTGTTTCTGGCGGATCAGAGGCAACTGAAGCAGCCCTTAAAATGGCGCGCCAGTACTTTCTGGAAATCGGGCAGCCGGACCGTAAATACGTCATCGCCCGTCGGCAATCCTATCACGGCAATACGCTTGGCGCGTTATCAGTTGGCGGCAATATGTGGCGGCGCAAACAGTTTGAGCCGCTTCTGATCACCGCAAGTCACATCGCACCTGTTTACCAGTATCGTGATCAACGCGATGATGAAACGCCAGAGGCCTATGGTCTTCGGGTTGCCAATGAACTTGAAGCGGCGATCCTTGAGCTTGGGGCGGAAAACGTCGCGGCATTCGTGGCCGAGCCGGTTGTCGGGGCAACGGCCGGTGCGCTGGCACCAGTGCCGGGTTACTTCAAACGCGTGCGCGAAATTTGCGACCAATATGGTGTGTTGCTGATCCTTGATGAGGTCATGTGCGGCATGGGCCGCACCGGCACCCTTCACGCGATTGAGCAGGAAGGCATTTCTGGCGATCTGCAAACCATAGCCAAGGGACTTGGGGCAGGTTACCAGCCGATTGGTGCCGTGCTTGTGTCAAAGAAAATCAACGATGCGATTGCCAATGGATCGGGTTTCTTCCAGCACGGTCACACGTATCAGGGGCATGCAACTTCCTGTGCGGCTGCACTTGCGACCCAACGCGCCATCAAGGATCGCAACCTTCTGGCCAATGTCGTCAAACAGGGGGAAAACCTTGTCGCGGCTCTTGAGGCAAAACTGGGCCAGCATCCGTTTGTTGGTGATATCCGCGGACGCGGCCTGTTTCGCGGGGTGGAGCTTGTCGCGGACCGGGAAACCAAGGAGCCGTTCGATCCTACCCTTAAAATCAATGCCAAGATCAAGAAGGCCGCGTTTGCACGCGGTTTGATGGCTTATCCGATGGGCGGCACAATTGATGGCGTTCGCGGTGACCATGTGTTGTTTGCACCGGCCTTCATCATTGATGAAAACGATGTCGCCAAAATCGTCGATCTGTTTGCCGGTGCGCTTGATGATGTCTTTAGCGCAGAGGGACTGGCGTGATGGTATATGGTGACAAACCGTTTCTGATTGCCTCTGCCCCCAATGGTGCGCGCAAGACACAGGCAGATTTGCCAAACATTCCGATCACGCCAGCCGAAGTCGCAAGGACGGCATTGGAATGCAAGGCTGCCGGTGCATCGATGATGCATCTGCATGTCCGCGATGATGAGCAGAAACACAGCCTTGATGTTGGCCGTTATCGGGAAATGCTGACCGAGGTCAGATCATTGGTTGGTGATGATATGCTGTTGCAGGTCACGACCGAGGCGGTTGGCGTCTACACAGCCCAGCAGCAGATGGAAATGATCAGAAACCTGCTGCCAGAAGCGGTATCAATCGCTGTGCGTGAAATTGCACCCGTCGATGCGGACCTCAATGCATTGAAATCGTTTTTCGAGTTCATGCGCGAAGCCAAAATCGCGCCGCAACTGATCTTGTATGCGGCCGAAGATGTGGCGCGCTTTAATCAGCTTGTTGAAATCGGCGTTCTGCCCGGCGACAAATTCCCGGTCTTATTCGTGCTGGGGCGCTACACCGCAGGGCAGGTGTCGCAACCCATCGAACTTTTGCCGTTTGTCGGGGCCAGTCCTTATGTCTCGGAATGGATGCTGTGTGCGTTTGGGCCTTATGAAAACGCCTGCGTTCTGACGGGTGCCGGACTGGGTGGTCATGCGCGTATCGGATTTGAAAATAATCACCTTAGGGTTGACGGATCGCCTGCTTCGAACAATGCTGATCTTATTGCCCAGGCACATGATGGTTCGATCCTGATGGGGCGGAAGATCGCGAAAGGTGAACAGGCCCGCCAGATTATGCAACCCATGTGGTAGGAGGGGCAAAAAGAACCGGACAATACGCACAAATACTGAATTTCGTCAGGAGGTTTCGGGGTTATAGGGTTTTATTCCGCCAAGTCGGACACTATAATCCCCATCGTCGAAACATCTGATTTTTCTGATGTTTCCGTTTGATTCAGTTGTTCGATGTCGAACATTTGAATGCCTGATAATAGGGTGTAAAAAGGGAGCGAATCCTAATGAAAAAACTTATC
Source organism: Thalassospira indica (assembly GCF_003403095.1). Taxonomy (NCBI): domain Bacteria; kingdom Pseudomonadati; phylum Pseudomonadota; class Alphaproteobacteria; order Rhodospirillales; family Thalassospiraceae; genus Thalassospira; species Thalassospira indica. The sequence goes on from NZ_CP031555.1 coordinate 1,420,499, forward strand.
GCTGTAGCGGGTGCAGTCGCTGCGATTGCTGGCGCCTCGCTGTTTGCCGGTCAGGCCTCGGCACAGGAAAACCGTTTCATCACCATCGGTACCGGTGGTGTGACTGGTGTGTACTATCCGACCGGTGGCGCGATCTGCCGTCTGGTCAACAAGGATCGCAAAGAGCACGGCATTCGTTGCTCGGTCGAATCCACGGGTGGTTCGGTCTACAACATCAACACCATTCGTACCGGCGAGCTGGACATGGGTGTTGCCCAGTCTGACTGGCAGTACCATGCCTATAACGGGACTTCGAAATTCGAAGACCAGGGTCCGTTCGAAGACCTGCGCGCTGTATTCTCCGTCCATCCGGAGCCGTTCACCGTTGTTGCCCGGGCAGATGCTGGCATCAAGACCTTTGACGACCTCAAAGGCAAGCGCGTGAACATCGGTAACCCGGGTTCCGGTCAGCGCGGCACCATGGACATCGTTCTTGCTGCCAAAGGCTGGACCCTTGATGACTTCTCGCTGGCATCCGAACTGAAGCCGGCTGAGCAGTCCCAGGCGCTTTGCGACAACAAGATCGACGCGATGATCTACACCGTTGGTCACCCGTCCGGTTCGATCCAGGAAGCAACCACTGCCTGTGATTCGGTTCTGGTTGAAGTTGCCGGCCCGGAAATTGAAAAGCTGATCGCTGACAACCCGTACTACCGTGCAGCCACCATCCCGGGCGGCATGTATCGTGGTAACCCGGATGATGTTGTGACCTTTGGTGTCGGTGCGACCTTTGTGTCCTCGACCAACACCGATGCCGACATCGTCTACAACGTTGTCAAAGCAGTCTTTGAAAACTTCGACGACTTCAAAAAGCTGCATCCGGCATTTGAAGTCCTGAAAAAAGAAGAAATGATCAAGGACGGCCTGTCGGCTCCGCTGCATGACGGCGCAGCTCAGTACTACAAAGAAGCTGGCCTGATGTAATCAGGCTTGGGACGGAGGGCGTTTTTCGCCCTCCGTTTTTCTTTTGCGCCCGACGGGTTTGCTCACAAAAATTGAAGAAAATGAACACCGTCATTTAGGTGTTGGAGTACTCCGTAGGGGACCGGGTGTGTGTCGACGGAGGCTTTTTGTTTCTGGACCCCCAGTTCAAATGGCTTTCGTAGTGACCGGGAGTTTGTGATGACTGACGACAAGAATACGGAAAATGTGTCCGTCGATCAGGGGCTGCAGGACCTGATTGCGGAAAATGATACAGGGGCCCGTCAACCAAGTGGTTTGACGGCGAAAATATTACTGTGGCTTGCGGTCGCATGGTCACTGTTCCAGCTTTGGCTGGCCTCGCCATTGCCATTTATCTTTAATTTCGGCGTTTTGAACTCGACCGAGGCACGGTCGATCCATCTCGCTTTTGCAATTTTTCTGGCCTTTATGGCCTATCCGGCCTTCAAGAATTCGCCGCGCAGTTATATCCCGGTTATGGATTGGGTTCTGGCGGCGGTTGGCGCGTTTTGCGCGGCCTATATTTACATTTTCTATCGTGAAATCTCGGATCGTCCCGGGCTTCCGACGACGGGCGACCTTGTCGCGGCTGGCGTTGGTCTTGTCATGTTGCTTGAAGCAACCCGTCGCGCACTTGGCCCGCCCTTGATGATCGTTGCGATGGTGTTCCTAGCATATGTCTTCTTTGGCAATGCACCGTGGGTGCCCGACGTTCTGCAATGGAGTGGTGCAAGCTTCTCCAAGGCGATGTCGCATCAGTGGATCACCACCGAAGGCGTGTTTGGTATCGCGCTTGGCGTATCAACCAGCTTTGTGTTCCTGTTTGTCCTGTTTGGATCGCTTCTCGATAAGGCGGGTGCTGGCAACTATTTCATCAAGGTTGCCTTTGCCGCCCTTGGTCACATGCGCGGTGGCCCGGCAAAGGCCGCTGTTTTGTCATCGGCGATGACGGGGCTTATTTCAGGGTCCTCGATTGCCAACGTTGTGACGACCGGTACCTTTACCATTCCGCTGATGAAGCGCGTTGGTTTCTCGGGCGAGAAGGCCGGTGCGGTGGAAGTCGCATCCTCGGTCAATGGTCAGATCATGCCGCCTGTGATGGGAGCTGCGGCCTTCCTGATGGTGGAATATGTCGGCATTCCGTACCCGGAAGTCATCAAACATGCCTTCCTGCCCGCAACGATTTCCTATATTGCGCTGATTTACATTGTTCACCTTGAGGCACTTAAAGCGAACATGAAGGGCCTGCCGAAACGGGTTACCTCGACCCTTGGTCAAACGCTGATCAGATCGATTCTGTTTGTTCTGTCACTGGTGGTGCTTTCGGGGCTGGTTTATTACGCCATTGTCTTCCAGAAGCAGCTATTTGGTGATGCCGTTGGTTGGATTGTCGCACTCGAGTGTGCTGCGATCTATCTGGCAGGGCTTTATTACGCGGCAAGATATCCCGATCTTGAAATGGATGATCCCAACCAGCCGGTGGTCGAGTTGCCGGCTTTGGGTGAAACCGCCAAGGCTGGCTTGCATTATCTGCTGCCGGTTGTGGTTCTGGTCTGGTTCCTGATGATTGAATTGAAATCACCGGGGCTTTCGGCCTTCTGGGCAACGGTTCTGATGATCTTCATCATGCTGACCCAGCATGCGGCTAAGGGCATTTTCCGCAAAAGCCGCAATGTTTCCAACGACCTCAAGCTTGGCTTGATCGACGTGATTGACGGTTTTGCCACCGGTGCCCGCAACATGATCGGGATTGGTGTGGCAACCGCCGCCGCCGGGATCATCGTTGGCACGGTTTCACTGACAGGTATCGGTCAGGTGATGGTTGAATTCGTCGAACTGATTTCGGGCGGCAATTTGATGCTGATCCTGATCTTCACCGCAGTGATCAGCCTGATCCTTGGTATGGGGCTTCCGACCACGGCAAACTACATCGTGGTTTCGAGCCTGATGGCACCAGTGATTGTCGAACTTGGCGCGGCAAACGGACTGATCGTGCCGTTAATCGCGGTTCACCTGTTCGTCTTCTATTTCGGTATCATGGCCGATGTGACCCCACCGGTCGGTTTGGCATCCTTTGCCGCCGCCGCGGTTTCGGGGGCTGATCCGATGAAGACGGGTTTGGTTGCATTCTTCTATTCAATGCGCACAGCCGTCCTACCGTTCTTGTTCCTGTTCAACACGCAACTTCTGATGATCGGTCTGGATCATCCGCTGGATGTGGTGATGGTGATCATTGTTTCGACAATCGCCATGCTGGTCTTTGCCGCAGCGACGCAGGGGTATTTCTTTGCCCGGTCCAAGCTGTGGGAAAGTGCGGCACTGCTGTTGATCGCGTTCACCTTGTTCCGTCCGGGTTTCTGGCTCGACATGATTGCGCCGCCTTATGAAAACCTGCCGGCGACAACCATCGTCGAAGATGCTGCCAACATGCCGCCTGAATCCAACATCCTTCTGGATGTCGAAGGCATCAGCATCGAAGGGGATGAGGTTTCCAAATCCGTGATGCTGCCGCTTGGTCCGGCAGGTGCGGGTGAGGATCGCCTTTATCACGCCGGTATCGGTATCCGGAATGAAGATGGTCGTATCTATATCGACGACCTGGTCTTTGCTGGTCCGGCCGAGAAAGCCGGTCTTGATTTCGACTTTGAAATCACCGCGGTAAAGGTCGAGGCTGATCGTCCGGCCAAGGAAGTCTTCTTTATCCCGGCCTTCCTGTTGCTGGGTGGGATCATTGTTCTTCAACGCCGACGCAAGCGCAGTGAAGACGCGCTTGGTACGGCCTGACTGGGAGATTGAACATGTACAAGGATATTCTGGTCACAGTAGATCTTGATCATGAGTCTTCCTGGAAGAAGGCCGTGCCGGTTGCGATCAAGCAGGCGCAAAGCTTTGGCGCGCGCCTTCATGTTCTGACCGTGGTGCCCACGGTTGGAATGTCGATGGTTGGTCAATTCTTCCCGAAGGGTTACGAAACCAAGGTTCTTGAAGCCTACAACGAACGTCTGCACCAATTTGTGGCTGAACATATTCCGTCAGACATCAAGGTGCAGCACATCGTCGGCCAGGGAACGGTTTACGAGGTCATCCTTCAGATTGCGAAGAAAACCAATTGCGACCTGATCGTGATCGGATCCCACCGCCCGGAACTGAAGGATTACCTTCTGGGGCCGAATGCCGCGCGCGTTGTGCGCCATGCAGATTGCTCGGTGATGGTTGTTCGCGAGTAGGCTTTGAAGGCCTTTCTGCTTGAATAGAAAACGGGGGCGATGCAACTGCATCGCCCCCGTTGCCGTTGGGACGTATCAAATCATCACTTTGCGGCGCACGGGTTCGCAGCACATGGATTGGCCGCACACGGGTTTTTCGCAGCACATGGATTAGCTGCGCACGGGTTGGCGGCACACGGGCTGCACGGGTTAACCACTTTTTTGGCTGCACACGGGTTCGCAGCACACGGGTTTGCGGCACAAGGATTGGCTGCACATGGGCTGCACGGTGCGCAGCTTGCCACTTCGGCGGTCGGTGCCGGAAGCGGGGCGGCCATCGCCATCGGTGTTGCCATGGCAAGGCTGGTGCCGATTGCCATCGCCGGGATGAGTGCCTTTTGTGCGAAAGTCATGGATTTCTTGGTCATGTCGTGCCTCTCTGAAGATCCGGTAAGTTCAATCCGGGGCGTTCCATCGCCCATCGGTAAGCGCACTATGATCCAATTCTTCACCGAAGCGGCGTCACATGGTTTCACTGTTGTGTGAGACCGTCGTGTTCAAAAAGGCGTTTGCCTACAATTGATTAGAAGCCCATTAGATAAAATGCATGTCAGAAATGCCGGTTAAAAACTGTCAAACCGATTGAAAGTGCGGCAAAAGTTCAGCATCTTGGGGTCAGTTATAAAGGGGGCTTAAGTTGGGGTTTCGTTTGAATAAAGCGTGAGCCCCACCGCCCATCAGGACGGAAGTTTGTATGATAGTCGGGGATCGTATCGCAGAAATCTGGAAGTTCTGCGCTGTTGCGTGCGTTGTTGGCCTTGCGGGAAACGCAGAGGCGGCAGGTAATGGAATCCCCGAGACGGTCGACATTCCGTCTGGCTGGTTTTGGCAGGGATCCGATTCAGTCGAACGGCAATATGCCTATCAGATTGACGAGCAGGTCTATGGCCACGATATCAGCCGCCGTAACCGTTGGTATGATCTCGAAGCCGATAAATGGCGCGTCCATCTTTTGGGTTATGATATCGGCAAAACGCCGGTAACCAATGACCAGTATGCGGTTTTTGTTGAAGAAACCGGCCATCCCGCACCGACGATCAGCCAGGAAGACTGGGAACGTCAGGGGCTGATTTATAACTATGACACCATCGTACCGTTCCTTTGGAACGATGGTCGTCCCCCGCGCGGACGCGGCAATCATCCCGTCGTTCTGGTGTCGTGGCAGGATGCCAACGCCTATACCCGTTGGCTGAGCGAAAAGACGGGTGAAAGCTGGCACTTGCCCGATGAGCTGTATTGGGAAAAGGCGACGCGTGGCCCGGATGGTACGTTCTATCCTTGGGGAAATATTTTCGACGCAAGCCGCCTGAACAGTGCTGATAGCGGACCGTTTGATACCATGCCGGTCGGCCAGTTCGAGGCCGGGCCATATGGTGTGCTTGACGGTGTCGGGCAGGTGTTTGAATGGACGTCTTCGTCTTCTCAGCCAGGCTATCGCACGGTTAAAGGCGGATCATGGGATGATCGCGGGTGCGGGGTTTGTCGCCCGGCCGCCCGTCACGCCCGCCCGGAATATCTCAAGCACATCCTGATTGGTTTTCGGGTGATGCGCGATCACTGATCGCCCGAGACGATTGTTGCAAAGCGCCATCAAATCACTAACTGTTGAAAGGGGTTTATTGGCGTGATCGGTCGCAAACCGCCTTATTCTGTGCAAAAGGAATAACGGGTGGATCGCAACGATGTTGGTAAAGAAATGACTGAAGACAAACTCGATTTGGCGTCTATCCCGACAGATCAGCTTGAAAAGATGTTGGCCGCGGGACGCGATGTTATGGAATGTCACCGCGTTTTGACGGCGACGGGCGATAACATCGTCGGTGAACTGATCAAGGGGTCGGGGACGTTCTATGAATGGAACCACTACCCCGAAGGCGATGTCTATGATCGCCAGTCACATGCACAGTTCTATTATCATGCCCATCCCAAGGAAGAACGCCGGGATTGGGACGAGCACGGACATTTCCATACCTTCATGCGTCCGCGCGGCATGCCTGATGGCTGCAAACCCAAACAGATCGAAGGCTTCGCCTATCCCGAGGGGCCGAACGACGCACTTTCGCATTTGATCGCGTTTTCTATGGATGAGTTCGGCTTTTGCCAGCGATTGTTTACCACCAACCGTTGGGTCACGGGCGAAGTCTGGTATGACGCCGAAGACGTCATCGGTATGCTTGATGGTTTTGTCATCGACCATGCCCAGCCGTCCTGGCCGGTCAACCGTTGGGTGTCGGGCATGATGGTGCTTTTCCGGCCGCAGATTGAACAACTTATCCGCGAACGCGATCAGGCCGTTGCCGATTGGGCGCAAAAACACCCGGACCGTGACGTCTATGAAGATCGTGACCTTGAAGTCACTGCGACCCTGGATGTCGCAACGGTGGAGCAGATGCGTTCGGTCGGCGAAGAACTTCTGCGTCGGCGCGAGGCGGCATAGCACGGTTGCGCAACAGGTATCTGTAATACCCAGGACGCATTGCCAGAGACTGTAAACAGAGTGCAAATCACAAAAATGGCCGGGGCATGTTGCTCCGGCCATTTCGTATTGCGAGATCGTGAGAGTGTTACTGAGCTTTCAGGAACTCGATGATGTCGGCAACATCTTCATCTTTGTTGAGTTTGAACGCCATTTTGGAGCGTTCCTTGGAACCCGCGATTTCACTGAGCTTGGCCGACGGGTCCTTGAGGTAATCGGTCAGGAACGCCTCGTCAGCAACAAAGCCTTTTTCGCAGGCAGCAAGATAGCCCTTGCCGTATTTGAAACCTTCAACCGTGCCGCATTCACGACCGAACGAACCCGCAAGGCTTGGGCCGACCTTGTTCACACCAGCTTCAAGGCTGTGGCAAGCAGCACAGCGCTTGAAAAGTTTTTCACCTTTCTCCGCATCACCAGCAATCGCAGGGGCGGCAGACAGGAAGGCGATGGAGCTGGCAACGAGAACCAGTTTGCGCGAAAACGTCATTATTGAGCCTCTCTCTTAGTTCGATGTTCCCGGTGATCGGGATAATGCACCACTTTCTGGCGCATCTGTGGGTAAACGCAAGGTCAACGCGGGATATTGTTATGCGTCGAACAAGTACAAGATCGCTTGATCTTCAAAAACTGGTAACCAGATCTATCATAGTGTGATGGTGAAAAATTTGAGTTTAGTCAATTTTTGGACTGAGCTGTCGAAATTTGCCAGATTTCAGATGCTTCTGATTGCTGGTGCAAGGCTTACGACTGAAATAGTGTGTTTTCGCCATTGTGGCAGAAGGTTTGATGAAATCCATCAGGGACGCGGAATGTCCCGGTTCGACAATTGATCAACAGGATGGTTGAAAATCAGGACCTTGTGCCCCAACTAAGGAAAATATGTTTGTCGAATTCCTGCCAGAAGTATAATGTTGCGCAGAAATTTGGCAGCCATATGAGAAGCGTGCCAGGAGATATCTATTGCCACGTATCACCAAAGAAGATCTGAGCAAGCTGGTTCAGGACCCGTCAGGGGAAAATCGCGCAGACACGGCCGACAAGATCAGTCGTGAATTCACGACCGAGACCCTGACTGACAGCGAACGTGTTCTGGCCGAAGATATTTTCCGTCTGATGATCCGTGACGCGGAAGTCCGCGTGCGCAAGGCCCTTGCCAAAAACCTTGCCCAGACGCCTTTGGTGCCACATGACGTTGCCGCGACGCTGGCCCGCGATGTGGACGAAGTCGCGCTTCCGGTTCTTGAATTTTCCGAAGTACTCAATGACGACGACCTTGTCGACATCATCGGTGACAATGCCGACAGTGTCGAAAAGCAGCGTGCGATCGCCTCGCGGTCATATGTTTCCGAAGTCGTTTCGGCAACGCTGGTCGATATCGGCCATGAAGACGTGATGGTCGACCTGATGTCAAACCAGGGTGCCGAAATCAGCGAGGTTTCCCTGCAAAAGGTCGTTGATGATTTCGGCGACAATGAACGCATTCAGAAACCGATGATCGAACGCAATCATCTGCCGATCACGATTGCCGAACGTATGGTGACGCTGGTGTCCGAACGGATGCGTTCGCAACTGATTTCGCGCGGTCACATCCCCGAGGGGATCGTTAACGCCGTCATGACCCAGTCGCAGGAAAGCGCGACCATCGGGCTTCTTGGTGATGGGGTCGAGGAACGCGATGTCGAACTGCTTGTCGAACATCTTTATAACAACAAGCGTCTGACCAGCGGTCTGATCCTGCGCGCACTTTGCATGGGCGATGTGTCCTTCTTCGAGGCCGCCTTGGCAAAGCGTGCGGGTGTCTCTTTGATCAATACCCGTATTCTTATTCATGACAGTGGTCCGTTCGGCCTTGAAGCGATCTATAACAAGGCCGGCATGCCAGAGCATTTCTTCCCGGGTGTTCGTGCGGCGATTGAAGTTGCCCGCGAGACTTCCTTTGATGGTGAAGAACATGACAAGGAACGCTATTCGCGCCGGATGATCGAACGGGTCCTGACCCAGTATGGTGATCTTGGGGTCGAGTTCGATTCAGATGACGTCGATTATCTGATGGGCCGTATGTTGCAGCTCCCGGGGGAACGGGCCTTGCATCACTAATTTCGCCTGCCAGCACGATGATCTTGAAGTCAAAACCGTCCGATGTGTAACCCGGGCGGTTTTCTTTTGGGCCTCGTTGGCCAAATAAAAAGGGCGCTGTCTTGCCGACAGCGCCCTTTGTCAGTTCTTATCCAAACGCCACGCTATTCAAGCAGCGTATTGGGCATCCACAGGGCCAGTTCCGGGAAGTACATCACGAGGATAAGTCCCAGAACCTGCAGAAGTACGAAGGGAATGATGCCTTTGTAGATCTGCTGGATGGTGATGGATTTCGGCGCCACACCCTTGAGATAGAATAGGGCAAACCCAAACGGTGGCGTTAAGAAGCTTGTTTGCAGGTTCACCGCCACAAGGACCGCAAACCATGTCAGAACCTGTGCCTCGGTGGCTTCAAGGCCGCCGATGTCAAGGTGATGCCCAAAATCAAGCTGGGCAATGACCGGTGCAAAGATCGGCAGAACAATCAGGGTGATCTCGACCCAGTCAAAGAAGAAGCCAAGGATAAAGACGATCAGCATCAGCAAAAGCAAGATGCCCCACGATCCCAGTCCGGCACCTTCGACAAGGTCAATCACCAGATCGTCACCGCCCAGCGAACGGAACACATAGGAAAACACAGTCGCGCCGGCAAACAGGAAGAACAGCATCGCGCCGGTCAGTGCCGAACGTTCGCAAACATCCTTAAGGACCGGCCATTTAAGGCGCCCCTTGACCAGAGCCAGGAAGGTCGCACCAACTGCGCCAACGCCTGCGGCCTCGGTCGGGGTGGCAAAACCGGCAAAGATCGAGCCCAGAACAAGAACGATCAGGAACACAGGCGGCACGAAACTGCGCACCACCATCATCGCCAGATCCTTGCCATGGATTGCTTCGCCCTCTGGAAGCGGCGGGGCAAGAGACGGATTTAACTGGCAACGTACAAAGATGTAGACGGTATAGAGACCTGCTAGGATCAGACCCGGAAGGATTGCCGCCAGGAACAGGTTACCAACCGATACCGACAGAAGGTCGGACATCAGAACCAGCATGATCGATGGCGGGATCAGAATACCCAACGTACCCGATGCCGCAATCGTCCCGGTGGCAAGCGAGGGATCATAATTACGACGCATCATCACCGGCAGGGCGAGCAGGGTCATCATCACAACCGATGCGCCAATAATACCGGTGGTCGCCGCCATGATGGTACCCATCAGGGTTACCGAAAGGGCAAGACCGCCCGGCACCTTGCGCAGCAGCATGTTGAGGCATTCCAGAAGATCTTCTGCAACACCACTTTTTTCAAGCATCGTGCCCATGTAAATGAACATCGGCACGGCAACCATCACCATGTTTTCGGAGATGCCGCCCCAGATACGTGAAACGATATTGAAAAATTCAATAAACGAGAAAACGTCATAGGCCATGCCCAGGAAGCCAAAGCCGATCCCGATGCCGGAAATGACGAAAGCAACCGGAAGTCCCGTGAAGACAAGAATGCCGAGCGAGGCAAACATGAACAGCGGAAACCAGTCTTCGATATAGAAGTTATCCATTTGGAATTATCCCCGTTCCGCTCAGTCTTTGATCTTGGCAGTGCCAAGTTCTTCAAGATGGTGGGTCCCGACGTAATAGCCTGCGCGCTTGTGCAGGTTGGTCGGGCCAAAGACATAGACGAAGCATTTCAGGAAGATCGAAAGCCCCGCCATGGCGAGAAGGCCAAAGCCGATGGGAATGGTTGATTTGATGATCCAGCGATGGGTCAGACCCGTTGTTGAAGCCGATACTTCGCCGCTTTCAAAAGAACGGGCAACAAAATCAAACCCGAAATACAGCACCAAAGCACAGAATGGCAGCACGCAAATGATGCCGCCGATCATCTCGACAATCGCGCGGGTACGGGGGCGAAGGTTGTCGCGGATAAGTTCAATACGAACATGTGCATCGCGAATATAGGCGAAGCCAAAGCACAGCATAAACAGGCCGGTATGCAGGTGCCATTCAAGCTCCTGGAGCTTGATAGATCCCTGACCGCCGAATTTACGTTGGATCACGTCGTACAGGATGACGATCATCAATGGTATCGCAAGCAGGCTTGCCCACTTTCCCACACGGGTCACGACGGCATCAATGATGTCACTAAATTTCAGTAGCGCTTCCATAGAAGGTCTCCCGGGTCTTCTTATCGCGGTCAAGGCCGGGGCACGGAGCACCCGGCCTTGCCGAGACTTGTTTTTGTCGACTGACTTAACAGTCGTTCAGACCTGTTGGATTAATCGAGATAACCGATGTCTTTCCAGATCTTGTAGTTTTCGCGGAAGCTCTGGAGGCTTTCATAAGCCATTTTGAAGTTTGCATCCTCAGCTGAAAGCTCGGCTGCGACTTCTTCCCAGGCACCACGCATGGCATCGAGCATTTCCGGCGACCACTTCTTGATGTTCACGCCTTTTTCCTGAAGTTCTTTCAGGGCGTCGAACTGGATCGCTTCACCTTCTGCAAAGCCATATGCAAGGTTGTCGTTACAGACGGACTCGATCTGGGCACGCTGGGTATCGGAAAGCGCATCCCATTTTTCCTTGTTCATCATCAGATCGAACAGGGTCGACTGCTGATGCCAGCCCGGGAAGTAGTAGTACTTCGCAACCTGGTGGAAGCCGAGTTTCAAGTCAATCGCCGGCATGGAGAACTCGGTCGCGTCAATCGTGCCAAGTTCAAGTGCTGGATAGATGTCGCCACCGGCCAGAAGCTGGGTGGAAACACCAAGTTTTTCCATCACTTTCGCGCCAAGACCGAAGAAGCGCATTTTCAGACCCTTAAGGTCTTCCGGCGAATTGATCTCTTTGGAGAACCAGCCAGATGCTTCCGGTGCGATCAGGCCGCAGAACAGCGATTTGATGCCATGTTCGGCATAAAGCTTGTCGAAGATTTCCTGGCCGCCGCCAAACTTGACCCATGCCAGATATTCACCTGCCTGCGGGCCGAACGGAACGGCACCGAAAAGCTGAAGGGCCGGAACCTTACCTGCCCAGTAGCCCGGGGTGGAGAAGGCCGCATCAATCGAGCCGGTCGAAACCGCATCGAAAACTTCCAGTGCCGGCACAAGTGCGCCCGGCTCATAGAATTTGATGTTGATATTGCCGCCAGAAACTTGGTCGATCTTCTCGTCGACGCGTTTGCCAAGCGTACCAAGCTGGGTCAGGCTGCCCGGATAGGTCGAGCCCATTTTCCAGCGAACGCGATCCTGGGCATCCGCATCAGAAGGCACTGCCGCAACCGCGACCGCAGCAAGAACGGCCGCACAAGTTGCGGATTTAAGCATTTTAGAAAAAGTCATTCGTCTTCCTCCCTAAGAAGTCCGAAATTGGTAATACCACGTGAGGCCGACCACCACCTTTTGCTTTTATTATTGGGTGGTATTCTCCCCGATTTTTATGTTGCAGGGCGAAGCATAAGCGTATTTCGCAAGGATGAGCAAGTTTGTTTCACCGTTTGCGAAAGAAAATATCCTTTTGCAGTGCGAAAAGAAAACTTCGTGTCAGGCGTGGAAAGCAGGAATTCCGCACGGGAATGCGCATTTGGCGTTTATTCATGCCGTTTGAAAATACCGGGTCAAAAAGCTGTATGATCGTCGCGGCTTAGGGGATTTTGGTTTTATCACCCTAATTATTATGGGGGGATTCGTATCCGGGATTCTGTGTGACGCCAGGGGGATGTCGGGACGATTGTTGCTGCAATCCAAGCGGACGATGCTGTCTTGCGATATTGCAAATGCAACAGATGGCGTCATTTTCAACGTAAGACAGGGGAGGAAATCGTTTGAAAACGAAAACGGGCGGCCTTTCAATGAAAGACCGCCCGACTGATGGTCGGAGCGAGAGGATTCGAACCTCCGACCCCTGCCTCCCGAAGACAGTGCTCTACCAGGCTGAGCTACGCTCCGTCAGTGGGCGGAGGTTTATCCCTTCTTTCGGCGTGGATCAAGCATAAACCGGTCATTTTGGCGGAAAAAATGTCAGTGTTGGCGTGCGCAGGACGGGCAGTTTAACAAGCGATTGAAAATCCTGCCTCTGCAGGTGATGAGGGCGCGACGCATCTTTGACTGAAACGCAAAAGGCCCCGAAACGCATATACGTTTCAGGGCCTTTGAATGATGGTCGGAGCGAGAGGATTCGAACCTCCGACCCCTGCCTCCCGAAGACAGTGCTCTACCAGGCTGAGCTACGCTCCGTCATTCTGCGAAGCCGGGTGATAATGGTTTATCGCAGGCGACGCAAGATATTTTTGCGCGGTCCGGGTGTGACCCCGGCATGCGCAACGGGAATATCGATTAGTATGGGCGCGAAATGCAGAATTCGACTGCCTCGACCATTGCATCCTTGATCGCGCCATCGTCAAAGCGGGACAAGGTGGCAATCGCCTTTTCGCCGAATTCGCGGGCGCGATCCATTGATGCATCCAGTGCATCATATTTGCGGATCAGTGTTTGCGCACGATCCAGATCGCCATCCTGGAAGTCCTGATCTTCCATGCAGCGACGCCAGAAGGCCTTTTCGTCTTCATCGCCATTGGCATACGCAATGATTACCGGAAGCGTCACCTTGCCGTCGCGGAAATCATCGCCAACGGTTTTACCAAGGGTTGCCTGATGGGCGGAATAATCCAGAACATCGTCAATCAGCTGGAAGGCGGTGCCAAGGTAAATGCCATACAGGCGAAGTGCTTCTTCATCCTCGGCCGAACGTTCGGCAATCACCGCACCAATCTGCGATGCCGCGCCAAACAGGGCTGCGGTCTTGGCGGTAATCACTTCGAGATAGGCCTCTTCGGAGGTGCCCATGTCATTGGCGGTCGAAAGTTGAAGAACTTCGCCCTCGGCAATGACGGCAGATGCCTGTGCCAGAATATCAAGAACGCGTAGCGACCCGGTTTTGACCATCACGACAAAGGCGCGCGCAAACAAGAAATCACCTACCAGAACACTGGCCTCGTTGCCAAACAGCGCATTTGCCGATGCCTGACCACGGCGCAGCTGGCTTTCATCGACGACATCATCGTGCAGAAGGGTCGCGGTATGAATGAATTCAACGCAGGCCGCAAGATCGACAGCATGTGGTCCATCCCCATAACCGCAAAGCCGTGCCGATGCCAGTGTCAGCATCGGGCGCATGCGTTTGCCGCCGGCCGCGACAAGATGGGTGGCCAATTGCGGAATCAGGGCGACTTCGCTGTGCATGTTGTCGATGATCACCTGATTGACGCGCTTCATGTCGCCATCAACGAGGTTGACCAGTGAATCAAGGCTCGGCTGAGTCTTTGGCTGCGGTGCGGTATTGGTCACGCTGTATTCCGACTTCTCAAATGGCATCTTCGCTGCCTGCGTGGGCGAAGATTGCAAATAACAGCAGGCGGCCTCAACATAGATAGGCCAAGCTGTTGTGGTCAAGTGGACAAATGCGGTTCAGATCAAGCTTGAACCACAGATAATTCAGGGTTTCTTGCAGAGTGTTTTGTAAACCTTGATCCCAAACCCCTACATTATAGAGATATTATCGTTTTTTGGATTTCTTCTTATTTCAGAACGTATGCAAGACCAGATCACAGTTTGAAGGAAAATGCAGATGATCGAACTTTTTCGCAGTAACGATCCCATCGAACTGAGCTGGGCACAGACTGTTCTGGCCGATGAGGGCATCGACAGCCATATCTTTGACTACCACGCCAGCATCATCGAAGGATCGATCGGTGCCTTGCCCCGGCGCCTGATGGTGGATGGGGATGCGGAAAGTCGTGCGAAATACGTTCTTGATGTTGCCAGACGCGAACTGGATGAGCATAACGCAAAGCGCGATGCGTCGGACGCTATACCGTCCGAGTAACAGGTCAATCAGATCAGAACGACAGATCAGGACAATCGATGGTGAATGCAGCCACACGCATTGAAGTGCCCGACTTCCCCGAAGAACGGATCAGCCATGATTTTCTTCTTGGCGGATCGGTGGTGCTCAAGCAGCCTGTCGACGGCTATCGGGCGGCGGTGGATGCTGTGTTGCTGGCCGCATCGGTTTCGATCAATTCCCGTCGCGATGAAAAGATCCTTGATGTCGGGGCGGCGGTCGGCACGGCCGGGCTTTGCGTTGCCCGTCGTCTGCAAACCGCGAAGGTCACAGGTGTCGAGCTGCAAGACGATCTCTATGCGCTGTTTTGCCGCAACGTGATGGAAAATGATCTGGCGGGGCGTGTGACCCCAATCCATGGCGATATCAATGATGGTCGCCTGCCGCTGGTGGCGGAAAGCTTTGATCAGGTCATTTCCAACCCGCCCTATTATGCCGGGGGCACGCGGCCCAGCAATGAAAGCCGTGCCAAGGCACATCAGGAAGGCACCGCAGACCTTAAGGACTGGATTGCGTTTTGTCTTAGGATGGTGCGGCAAAAGGGACGGATTACGCTTGTACATCGCGCCGATCATTTGGACCGGATCATTGGTCTTTTGCATGGCCGGGCCGGTGACATGACTGTTTATCCGATCTGGAGCAAAGCGGATTCCGACGCGCCCTTGCGTGTGATCGTCTCGGCGCGTAAAGGCGTCGCGTCGCCATTGACCATGCGGCGCGGGATCGTTTTGCACGATGAAGGCGGGGCCTATTTGCCGCAAACCGATACCCTTTTGCGCAACCCTATGGCATTGCCCGGTTTCTAATTCGGTCAAACTTCAATATAAGAACGACATGCCTGCGACAGATGTCGCAGATAAATCCGTGCTTTGGGACCTGATATGCTGAGTTTTTCGAAAATCCTCTTCACCGCGCTGATCATCGTTGTCGTCTGGCAAGGCTTCAAGCTGTTTAATCGCGGCAAACAGGTTTCAAGCAACGAACAGCCCAAGCAAACCGGCCGGGAAAAGAAAAAGCAAACCAAGCCGATTGCCCATGAACTGGAAAAATGCCCGCATTGCGGCGTTTACCATGCCGAAGGCAATGCACATCGCTGCGACACGTAAGCCTTTTTAACGACAAAATCCGGGTTCTGATCAAAGCGCCTGTGCGGCATTCGACTTTGGGGCAATCCGCGTGAATTTGTCTTGGATTTTTCCCGATAATCGAGGATCAATGTTGCTGCAATGCGGCATGATCGCGAAGGGCGGGATACAAGGGTTGCAAATTCAGCGCGTCTCAGGGCTTTTGCCTTCTTGACCGCGCGGGGGCAGGGCGGTAGCTTGCCGCCTTAAATTCATAGACAACAGTAATAGAGAGTTCGCGCCATGGCGCTCGACGGGTCGCAACGTCCCCCTTCATTCCAGGAAATCATTCTTCGACTGCAAAGCTATTGGGCCGATCAGGGGTGTGTCATCCTGCAGCCTTATGACTTGGAAGTCGGTGCCGGTACCTTCCACACCGCGACGACCCTGCGTGCGCTTGGCCCGGAAACCTGGAATGCAGCCTATGTGCAGCCATCCCGTCGCCCGACCGATGGTCGTTACGGCGAGAACCCCAACCGTCTGCAGCACTATTACCAGTTCCAGGTGCTGATGAAGCCGTCACCGGCCAATTCACAGGATCTGTATCTTGGCTCGCTGAAACATCTGGGCATTGACCCGATGGCCCATGACATCCGCTTTGTCGAGGATGACTGGGAAAGCCCGACGCTGGGCGCATGGGGCCTTGGCTGGGAAGTGTGGCTTGACGGTATGGAAGTCACCCAGTTCACTTATTTCCAGCAGGTCGGTGGTTTTGAATGCAACCCGGTCCCGGTAGAGCTGACCTATGGTCTGGAACGTCTGGCGATGTATATCCAGGGTGTCGAAAACGTCTACGATCTCGATTACAACGGTGCAGGCGTGACCTATGGCGACGTGTTCCTTCAGAATGAAAAAGAACAGTCGACCTATAACTTTGAAGTCGCAAACACCGACATGCTGTTCCAGCACTTCAAGGATGCAC
The DNA here is from genome assembly GCF_003403095.1 of Thalassospira indica. Taxonomy (NCBI): domain Bacteria; kingdom Pseudomonadati; phylum Pseudomonadota; class Alphaproteobacteria; order Rhodospirillales; family Thalassospiraceae; genus Thalassospira; species Thalassospira indica. Next base: position 1,437,238 of record NZ_CP031555.1, read on the forward strand.
AGGCCGAATGTGCGGTGAATATCGAACGTGGTCTGGCTCTGCCGGCCTATGAGCAGGCCATGAAGGCGTCCCATCTGTTTAACCTCCTTGATGCGCGCGGCGTGATTTCCGTGACCGAACGTGCGGCCTATATCGGCCGTGTTCGTGACATGTCGAAATCCTGCTGTGAAGCGTGGCTGCGGTCGCGTGGACATCTGAACGAGGAGGCATAAGTCATGGCCGAATTACTTCTTGAACTGTTCTCCGAAGAAATCCCGGCTCGCATGCAGGCGCGTGCCGCCGAAGACCTGACCAAACTGGTCACCGATGGCCTGAAGTCCGCCGACCTTGGCTTTGACAAGGTCGAAGCACTGGTGACCCCGCGTCGCCTTACCCTGATTGTCGATGGTCTGCCGGAAAAACAGCCTGACCTGCGCGAAGAACGCCGTGGCCCGCGTGCCGATGCACCGGAAAAGGCCATCAATGGCTTTCTTGCGGGCAATGGTGTGACCCTTGATCAGTGCGAAAAACGCGAAACGCCCAAGGGCGTCTTCCTGTTTGCTATTGTCGAACAGAAAGGCCGTGCTGCGTCCGAGGTCATCAAGGACATCATCGAAGATGCGATGAACAAACTGCCCTGGCCGAAATCCATGCGCTGGGCAGATCAGAAAATCCGTTGGGTGCGCCAGCTCGACCGCATTCTTTGCTTGTTTGATGGCAAGGTCATCCCGGTTACCTATGGTCCGGTCACCGCAGGCGATACGACCCGTGGCCATCGTTTTCTGGCCCCGGCTGAATTCAGCGTATCGAACGCGGCCGAGTACAAGGAAAAGCTCCGCGCTGCCAAGGTCATGCTTGACCGCGAAGAACGCAAGCAGGTCATCCTTGAGGGCGCGAAAAAACTGGCAGCGTCCGAGGGCTTTGAACTTCTGGAAGACAATGGTCTGCTGGAAGAAGTCTGTGGTCTGGTTGAATGGCCGGTTCCGGTCATGGGCAAGGTTGATGACCAGTTCATGGATATCCCGCGCGAGGTTCTTGAAACCTCCATGCGTGAACATCAGAAATATTTCGTGGTCGAAGACAAGGCTGGCAAGCTTGCCGCGCGCTTTATCACGGTTTCAAACATGATCACCGCAGACAACAACGCCAAAATCATCGCCGGGAACGAGCGTGTTTTGCGCGCACGTCTGCATGATGCCAAGTTCTTCTGGGATCAGGATCGGAAAGTGACGCTGCAATCGCGTCTGCCGAAACTTGATAACATCGTCTTCCACGCCAAGCTTGGCTCGCTGGCAGAGCGCGTCTTGCGCCTGCGCGGTCTGGCGCGTGAAGTATCTGCGGAAATTCCGGGGTGTGACGTCAAACTGGCCGACCGCGCCGCAGAAATCGGCAAAGCCGATCTGGTGTCGCAGATGGTGTTTGAATTCACCGAACTGCAAGGACTGATGGGGAAATACTACGCCGAAAATGACGGCGAAGCCCCGGAAGTCGCCAATGCCATTGCCGAGCATTATGCACCGGCCGGTCCATCGGACATGTGCCCGACCGCACCGGTTTCGGTGGCGCTCGCCTTGGCTGAGAAAGTTGATACCCTTGCCGGGTTCTTTGCGATTGATGAAAAGCCGACCGGTTCAAAAGACCCGTTTGCTTTGCGTCGTGCGGCACTGGGTGTCATTCGTCTGGTTCTGGAAAACGGATTGCGCTTGCCGCTGCGGCGTCTGTTTGCATTCGCTGTTTCCCAGTACCCGGCAAATATTCGTCGTGACGAGGCGGTTGAAGACCTTCTGGCCTTCTTTGCAGACCGCCTGAAAGTCCATCTGCGTGAACAGGGTGTGCGCCATGATCTGGTGTCGGCCGTGTTTGCACTGGATGGCGAGGACGATCTTGTCCGCCTGTTGGCCCGTGTTGAAGCGCTTTCCGATTTTGTCTCTGGCGAAAGCGGCGTCAACCTGATGGCCGGATACAAGCGTGCGTCAAACATCCTGCGCATCGAAGAGAAAAAGGACGGTACGTCCTATAAAGCGGACGTTTCCGCCGATCTTCTGAGCCTGGAAGAAGAACGCAAGTTGTATGAGGCGCTCATTGATGTCCGGCACAAGGCCTTGCCACTTCTGCGTGACGAGGACTATGCCGCGGCAATGACCGAATTTGCGCGGTTGCGTGAACCGGTCGATGCATTCTTCGAAAAGGTTACGGTCAATAGCGACAATGCTGACGAACGTGCCAACCGCTTGAAGCTGTTGGCACAAATTCGCACAGCGTTGCACGATATTGCCGACTTCTCGAAAATCGAATCATAAAACAGGTCAAGGTTGCGGGGCTTTCCCCATCCGGGGAGGCCCATCGGGGCCTCGACCAGATGAGGAAAAGGCAAGATGACCAAATGGGTTTACGGTTTCGGTGGCGGTAGCGCCGAGGGCCGTTCGGATATGCGTGAACTTCTGGGCGGCAAGGGGGCCAACCTTGCCGAGATGTGCAATCTCGGACTTCCTGTCCCGCCCGGCTTTACCATTACAACCGAAGTCTGCACGGCATTTTATGACAATGACCGCGCCTATCCCGATGGTCTGAATGCCGAGGTCGAAACCGCACTGGCATCTGTTGAAAAGCATGTTGGTCGCAAGTTTGGCGATGCCAAGGACCCGCTTCTTGTCTCTGTCCGTTCCGGCGCCCGGGCCTCCATGCCCGGCATGATGGACACGGTGCTTAACCTCGGCCTCAATGACGAGACGGTTGAAGGTTTGGCAACAGTGTCGGGCGATCGTCGGTTTGCCTATGACAGCTACCGCCGTTTCATTCAGATGTATGGCGACGTCGTGCTGGGCGTTGATCACTATCACTTCGAAGACATCCTTGAGACCGTCAAGGAAGACAAGGGTGTCAGCCTTGATACCGACATGGGCGCAGACGATTGGGCCGAAGTCGTCGAGGCATTCAAGAAAAAAGTCAAAACCGAACTCGGTGAACCCTTCCCGCAAGATCCGCGCGAACAGCTGTGGGGCGCCATCGGTGCCGTGTTTGGCAGCTGGATGAATGCGCGTGCCAACACCTATCGTCGTTTGCACAACATCCCGGCCAGCTGGGGCACGGCGGTCAACGTGCAGGCGATGGTCTTTGGCAATATGGGTGATGACTGTGCTACTGGCGTTTGCTTCTCGCGCAACCCGTCGACCGGCGAAGACCGGTTCTATGGCGAATACCTGATCAATGCGCAGGGCGAAGACGTGGTTGCCGGTATCCGCACACCGGCCCCGCTGACGGAGATTGAAAAACAGGAATCCGGTTCGGACCTGATTTCGATGGAAGCCGCCATGCCGGTCGTTTTCAAGGAACTTTGCGATATCCGCGAGAAGCTTGAATCCCATTACCGTGACATGCAGGACATGGAATTCACCGTTGAGTCCGGTAAGCTTTACATGCTCCAGACCCGTGCGGGTAAACGCACGGCGAAGGCCGCATTGCGGATCGCAGTTGAAATGTGCCGCGATGGCGTGATTTCCCAGGAAGACGCGATCAGACGCGTCGATCCCGCACAGCTTGATCAGCTGCTGCATCCGACCCTTGATCCCGAAGCAGATCGCAAGGTCGTTGGTATGGGCCTTCCGGCGTCGCCCGGCGCGGCATCCGGCCAGATCGTCTTTTCTGCCGAGGCCGCCGAAGAATGGGCGGGCAAAGGCCGTAAGGTTGTACTGGTGCGTATCGAAACCAGCCCCGAAGATATCGCCGGCATGCACGCCGCCCAGGGTATTTTGACATCACGCGGTGGCATGACCAGCCACGCAGCCGTGGTTGCACGTGGCATGGGTACGCCATGTGTTTGCGGTGCAGGTGCGGTTAAGATCGATTATGCCAACAAAACCATGATGTCTGGCGGCGTGACCCTGAAAGAAGGGGACGTCATCACCCTTGACGGTGCCACGGGCGAAGTCATGCTGGGGGAAGTTGCGACCCTGAAGCCCGATCTTTCGGGTGATTTCTCGCAGCTGATGGAATGGGCCGATGCCTTGCGTCGCCTTAAAATCCGCACCAACGCCGAAACCCCGGAAGAAGCCGAAACCGCACGTGGTTTCGGGGCAGAGGGCATTGGTCTTTGCCGTACAGAACACATGTTCTTTGATCCGGAACGCATTGTCTCGATGCGCGAAATGATCCTGGCCGAAACCGAGAAGGGCCGTCGTGCCGCACTGGCAAAGCTACTACCCTATCAGCGTCAGGACTTTATCGACCTGTTCCGCATCATGAAGGGGCTTCCGGTTACCATTCGTTTGCTCGATCCGCCGCTTCATGAATTCCTGCCGCATGGTGATGCCGAAATCGCTGATGTGGCCAAGGCTGCCGGTGTGTCGGAGGCCATCGTCAAGCGCCGCTTGCTTGATCTTGCCGAAGCCAACCCGATGCTGGGTCATCGCGGGTGTCGTTTGGGCATCAGCTATCCGGAAATTTATGAAATGCAGGCCCGCGCCATTTTCGAAGCCGCGATCGAGGTTTCCAAAGACGGTGGCGATCCGGTCATTCCGGAAATCATGATCCCGCTGATTGTCGGCAAGAAGGAACTCGAAATCCTCAAAGCCGCGATCATCAATATCGCCGCCCAAGTCGAAGACGAAAAAGGTGCCAAACTGAAATATCTGGTCGGCACCATGATCGAATTGCCGCGTGCAGCACTGCGGGCGGGTGAAATCGCCGAAGAAGCCGAATTCTTCAGCTTTGGCACCAACGACCTCACCCAGACCACGTTTGGTCTGTCACGCGATGACGCATCGCGCTTCCTTGATACTTATATCTCCAAGGATATTTTTGCCGGTGATCCTTTCGTATCACTCGATCAGGAAGGGGTTGGCGAACTGGTCAGCATTGCCGCCGAACGCGGTCGTGCGACCCGTGGCGACATCAAGCTTGGCATTTGTGGTGAACATGGTGGCGATCCGGCATCCATCGCGTTTTGCGAGGCACAAGGACTGGATTACGTCTCATGCTCCCCGTATCGCGTGCCGATTGCGCGCCTTGCCGCTGCACAGGCTGTGCTTGGCAAGTAATCGCCGCAATTGAAATCGATTTGTGAATGAAGATAACGACGGCAACGGGCATCCCGTTGCCGTTATTTTTTGCCTGACGGTGATGATGGATCGTTACGCTGGGCATGGTGTTTCATCACCAGCATTCCGCCAACCGATAGTCCAAGAAGCAGCAAGATGATGCCGCCAATCTTGAAAAGCTTCTCGTAAAGAAGGCGGTTGTGATACTCCGCCTCGCGCATTTCAGTCAGATGCGTAATCAAGGCATCAAGCTGCGGACGATAACGTTCTTCGGGTGCAAGCGTACTTTCATAGCGCACGGCACGCAGCAACATGTTGAGCCGTTCAACCGCATCGAGGTAGTTTTCCTCGGTCATGCGGGCCTGTTCGATTGTGGGTCGGAGTGCCGGTTTTTCATTCGGTCCAAGAAAGTGGCCCGGATAGTCCTTTAGATCAGGCCAATGATTGTCCAGGCAGTCGCGAACATTGGTGACGATGGCGCCACACGGTACGATCTTCTGCGGATAAAATCGAAGCAGCGTACCAAGCGCCATCTGTTTGATCTGATGACCCTTGCGGTTATAGGCCTCGGTGATTGTGGCCATTTCCTTTTCGGCCTCGGCAATCGACATATCGGAAACAGGCACGTCACTGAGGCCCGGGGCAGCTTGCTGTGCCACGGCCATAGCAGGCATCATGGCAAGCACGCAAAGCGCGGCCATCAAGCCCCGGATGGAAAGGACCCTGTTCCACAGTTTCATCGCAGTTCCCGAGTTTGCTTTTCTTCTAACATAGGGGCTTTTGCGGCATTGCAACAGGTTTTAACGAAAACGGGCCCCGCAAGGCGGGACCCGTTCGAAACATAAATTTGACTTTGGTGGCTGATATCAGGCTGCATTTTCCGGCAACTGAACCCAATCGGGAATAGAAACCGTGATCTTTGCGTCGCCTGCGCTGAGCTCTGCATCGCCCTCAACCCGCTCAAGCCGGATCATTGCCAGCCCATGGTCACCATGGACAGATCGAATGATCCCGGCTTCCTTGTCGCCATTCATGATCGGCGTGCCGGCATCCGGTGACGGGCCGTCAATTTTGACGGGCAACAGACGTTTGCGCACAAGACCGCGATATTTGGTCCGGGCGGTAAGCTCCTGACCCATATAGCAGCCCTTCTTGAAATCGACACCGCCAAGCTCTTCAAAGCCATTTTCAAGCAGGATGGATTTCTCGATTTCCAGTTCCTCGCTACCATTGGGAATACCAAGCGAGACGCGCATCTGGTGGTAGGTTTCGATATCGCTTTCCTCGGCACCGATGGCCGCCATTTCGGTCAGCGCATTTTTCGGCAGAAGAACACGTGCGCCCATTTCGGCAAGACGCGGATCAACCGCCTTGATGCCGTCTGCCATATGTGCGGTCGCACCGGGTGTTGCATCCAGCGACAGGGCGGAAAGCGCATCCTTGCCAAAGACGGCAATGACGTCGTAGCTGTCGGTGACATCTGTCAGTTCGGCCTTGGCGCGCAGTTTGTATATGCGAAGTTTCTTGAACAGTTCGGCCGCACGCTCGCCATTCTCGCCGCGCTCGCATTCAATCAGCAGACTGTCTTCATCCTGATGATAGACAAAGAAATCAAACAGGAACTTGCCCTGTGGCGTCAAAAGCGCGCCATAGCCGGATTTCTCGGCCGAAATGGTTTCGATATTGTTTGATACCAGCCCTTGCAGAAAGCTGACCCGGTCCGGGCCGCTGACACGGATCACGGCGCGATCCGGCAAAAGGGCGTAAAAGGTCTCACTCATGATATTTATGGCTCCGGTAAATCGGAATTGTTTGGGCGAAATGTGGGGCAATCACACAAATTTCGCAAGACCTGTCTGTGCGGAGGCAGGGTGGGTAAGCTATAAGAAAACCCTTCATAAAACGCCGTCGAACGGATAGAACCAAACTCATGAAAATCTTGATGCTTGATCACTCCATCGGCTTTGATCCCAAGGATCGCGAAGCCCGTCCGCTCGGAACATGCCAGCGCGCTTTCATTGCGTTGGCTGAGTCCCTTGTTGCCCGTGGTCACAAGGTCGAAGCGCGCCGCAATGGCGGCATTGACAAGGATATGCACGGCGTTGCCTGGCGACAGCTTGATGCCGAGCTGCCGCCCTTTGGCGGTGATGCGGTCAATACCGTGATTGTCTGGCGTGATCCGGCGTTGCTGAGCCACGCTTCGGTGCCCGAGGGTGCGACTGTGGCGCTTTGGTTCGATGGCGATCCGGCGCGACTGAATGCCGATGATGTGCGTCTGGTTCTGCAGGAAAAGAAAGTTCAGGTCATCTTTACCGATGATGCGCAGGCAAAGGCATTCGATGCCGACCTTGCCAAAAAGCCGATCGTGGTCAAACCGGGTGCGACAACATCCTTTGTCATGGCATCGAACATGCACTGGGCATTTGAATCGCGTGATGAACTGGCAGTAACGGTCGCCAATAGCTCCACCGGGATTGCCCAGATCATTCGCATCTGGGAAACCTATGTCGCGCCCAAGGCGCCGAACGCGATCCTCGAAGTCTATGCCTATGACCTGTTTAGCGCCATGGCAGGCGATAATGACAGCGTGTCGGGCGACCTGCTTGATATGGTGCGATCGGCCATCGACAAGGGGGTTCGGGTCCATCACCCGAAACCAGAGGCCGACATGGCCGAAACCGTTGCCAATGCGCGTGCGTTCCTGCATCACGGCAAGTACGGCACGGATCATGTCGGGCAGTGGATTGTCGATGCACTGGGCGCTGCAACGCCAGTTGTGTCCTATGGCGGGATTGCCAAAAGCCGGGTTGAGGATGGCAAGACGGGCTACATCGTTCCGGACGAGGCCGCGTTTGGAAATATCACGTCTCAGCTTCTGACCGACCGGTTCTTCTTTGCCAGCCAATCCGAAGCCGCACGCAATGATCGCCGCGAATGGATCCATGTCGCTGGCGAGTTGGAGAAACTGTAAGCCGTGCGCCTGCTGTTCATTACCTCAAACCGCCTCGGCGATGCGGTCCTTTCGACATCGGTTTTGCGCCATTATGTCGAAACCTATCCCGGTATCCGTGTGACGGTCGCCTGCGGCCCGGTTGCCGCTCCGATTTTCGAAGGTGTTCCAAACCTCGAACGCATCATCAAAATGCCAAAGCAAAAACGCGGCGGCCATTGGTGGAAACTCTGGAAATCGGTTGTCCTGAACTGGTGGGACATCATCGTTGACCTGCGCGGCAGTGCGACAGCATATGTGTTGCTGGGCAAGACGCGGGTGGTGTTGCCGGGTAATGATGATGATTTGCACCGTGTTCAGCAGATGGCGCGCCTTATCGGTTTAACTAAGCCTCTTTGTCCCAAAATCTGGGTAGGGAAAGAGCACAGGGAGCGTGCAAAAAGTCTATTGCCATCGGATGACCTAAAAGCAGTGCTCGCAATTGGTCCTACTGCGAACTGGGGAGGGAAAACGTGGCCGATCGAGAACTTCAAGCAGTTGGTCGCGCGTCTGACATCTACAGATGGTTTGTTTCCCGATGCACATGTTGTCGTTTTAGGAGCCCCTGCAGAGCGGGAAATAGCTGCTTCCCTGATTGAAGAGCTTCCGGAAAGCAGAAGAACTCTAATATTTGGAAACGAGAGCTTGTTAACCGTTCAGGCCTGTCTGGAAAAAGCCGACGCCTATATCGGCAATGATTCAGGTTTGATGCATATGGCTGCTGCATCGGGCACATTCACGTTGGGATTGTTTGGCCCATCGCGACCTGAAAACTATGCACCGTACGGATTAGACACGGCTTTTGTTTGCACTGATAAGAGTTACGACGAAATCATCGCCGACGGGATTGATTGGAAATCTCAGAAATGTTTGATGACAGATCTCTCTGTTGAGAAAGTTATTCAGGAAATTTATAAGCGTTTTGAACAGAAAGACTGATAGTTCAATAGTGTTTTTCGGGGGGGTATAATGAGAGTTGCGATCGTTTCAGGTACTGACGACACCATTACTCAGTCCAATTATCTTTATCCAGATTTTGAGGTGGAAAACTTCTGACTGCTGTTCCGAAACGAGTATAAAGCCACGGTGCTGATATGGGCGACCTAGCAGGATACATCGCAAAGAACTGCTATAATGTTGATCATCGCATAATTGATCGATTGCAGGAGGCGTTAAGCCATAGAGGCCGGGATGCTGACGGGCGCTATATCAAAGGCCCCGTCGGTTTCATCCAGACACGCTTGGCAATTATCGATCTCAATACTGGTGACCAGCCACTTTACCACGAAAATGGTAGTGCTTTGATCGCCAACGGTGAGATTTACAATTATCTCGAGCTCAGAAAAAATCTGGGTGAACAGGGCTTTAGAACCCATTCAGACAGCGAAACCGCACTTCGCATATTTGCGCGCGATGGTATTGGTGGGTTTGATCAGCTGCGTGGCATGTATGCAATTGCCATTCATGATGTGGTCGATAATCAGGTTGTTCTGTGTCGCGATCCGTTTGGTATCAAGCAGATATACTACGTTGAAACCCCCGAATATTTCGCATTCGCGTCCGAAGCGCAGGCATTGGTTGCTGCCGGACTTGTCGGACGGGAAGTACGCGAGGATGCCCGGTCCGAGTTGCTTCAGGTGCAATTCACCACCGGGACGGACATGATCCTTGATGGGATCAAACGACTGCAGCCCGGTGAAACCATCGTTTTGAAAAACGGACGGATTGTCGAGCGCCGGCGTCGTCAGGTTCTCAGTGATGCAGGTGCGACCGGGAATAATCTCGAAAGTGCGCTTTATGAGTGGGACCGGGTGTTCGAGGAGTCGGTTCGGCTGCATCAAAGATCTGATGTCGATTATGCCATGTTCCTGTCGGGCGGGGTCGATAGTGCGTCCTTACTTGGTATGATGCACCGGCTTAATGAGAGACCGGTAACGGCCTATACTGCGGCGTTTGAAGCCAGCAGCGTACATGATGAACGCGAACTCTCCCGAGAGGTCGCCAAGGCGTGCAACGCAAACCATATCGAAGTGATGTTTTCCGAAAATGACTTCTGGACGCTATTGCCGGAGGTGGCCGCGCGAATGGATGATCCGGCAGCGGATTATGCCATTTTGCCGACCTACAAGCTTGCCAAGGAAGCCGCGCGCGATTTCAAGGTTGTGCTGTCGGGCGAGGGCGGTGACGAGCTCTTTGGTGGCTACGGTCGGTACCGGTCGGTCATGCGCCCCTTTTTGCTCGGCGGTCGTGTGATGCGCTCCAAGGGGACGTTTGACAAGATTGATGTCTTGCGGCCCGGTGTGCTGGAGGGGTGGCGCGATGGCATTGCGGCTTCGGAAAGTCGCGAAAGCCGCGGGAAACGGTCGCGTCTGGCGATTGCTCAGGCCGTGGATTGCGCCGACTGGTTACCCAATGATTTGTTGCTCAAGCTTGATCGAATGCTGATGGCGCACGGCCTTGAAGGGCGGACACCGTTCCTTGATCCGGTTGTCGCCGAGTTCGCCTACCAACTTCCCGACCGTCTCAAGGTCAGAAAGGGTGTTGGTAAATTCCTGTTGCGCAGTTGGCTCGAACGCTGTCTACCGATGGCAAAGCCGTTTGCCAGGAAGCGCGGCTTCACGGTTCCGGTTTCAGAATGGATTGCAGCGCGCGGCAAGGAGTTGGGGCCGCTGGTCGCCCGGCAGGCAGGCATTATCGAGATCGCAGATGCCGACAGGGTGGAAAAACTTTTCAACACTCCGGGCAAACGTGAAGGTGCGGCTTGTTGGCATTTGCTGTTCTATGCGCTTTGGCATCAGGCGAATGTTCTCGGGCATGCACCTTGCCCGGACGTTTTCGAAACACTCGCCAGTTTTCAAAAAAGTTAAGAGGTCTTAACTTTTACGGGAACAAATTACTCGCTCCGGCATTTCTTAATTGCAAATAACAATTAACAGATATGCTGTTGGGACATGAGTGATGCTGTATCTTGATAAACTGGCGATGTTGGCGGTTCTTGGTTTTGCATTGTTGCTGGCATGGATGACTGTACCGCCGAATGATTTACACGCGAAATCGATTAAGGCGCTGCCCTTGAAAGAAAGTGCGACACTGGGCGCGACATATGAATTCAAGCTCCCGACCACTGTCTATGCCAAATGTACGATTGATTGCGGATCAATCGGGGTTGATGTGCCTGAGCAAGCGACCAGTGCCGAGCAGCGTGAAAAGTTTGCACGCGCAATGCGGATTGCTTACTCTGCCTATGTCACGCCACTGCATCGTTGAAACGGGTAACTGCCTTTGAGAAAAGCTTCGGTCTGGATGATCGCACCCAACCTGTTGCGCACTTTAATTCGCAAAGATGTGGCACTGAAATCCAAGCTTCTTTTACTGACCGGTCTGGTCTATCTGGTCAGTCCTGTTGATTTCCTGCCCGATGTTTTGGTCGGGATTGGCTGGCTGGATGATCTTGTGATCGTGCCTTTGTTGGGATGGTTGTCCTTTCGAAGCCTGCCTGACGATGTGCAACGCGAAGTCATCCAGGACGACCTAGGAAAACAGTCCGGGTCGCGTCGCTTGTTTGTCTATCTCGGTATTCTGGCGATTGTGGTCATCGCTGTTGCGGTGATGGGGGGTATGGATACTTCCCTTGATCCCGCAAGCATTCCCGCGGCTGATTAATCAATCCGTCTTGTCGGATGTAACCTGCGTGTTTGACGCACGGTGGTGGGCACCATACTCTTGATCGATCATCCAAACAGATCGGGAGGGTCCCATGGCTGAATCATTTCGCGCACTGGTTCTGAACCAGAAAGAAAAAAGTGTCACAGCAGAATTCAAGAACCTGACCACAGATGACCTGCCCGCAGGAGAAGTGCTGGTGCGGGTCAAATGGTCAACTCTCAATTATAAGGACGGCATGGTCCTGAACGGATTGGGACGGCTTGTCCGCACCTATCCCCATGTGCCCGGCGTCGATTTTTCCGGCGAAGTCGTTTCATCAACCGATGATCGGTACAGGCCCGGCGATGAAGTTGTGCTGACCGGCTGGCGGGTTGGTGAAGCCCATTGGGGCGGGTATGCCCAGCTTGCACGGGTGAAGGCCGACTGGCTTGTTCCGTTGCCCGCCGGAATTGATGCGTCGCAGGCAATGTCAATCGGCACGGCGGGCTTTACCGCAATGCTGGCAGTCATGGCACTGGAAGAGCAGGGGGTGACGACAAAGCAGGATGGCGAAGTTCTTGTGACCGGCGCCGCCGGGGGGGTCGGGTCTGTTGCTGTTTCAATACTTTCTGCGCTTGGCTATCGGGTTGCCGCATCGACGGGACGCGCCGAAACGCATCAGTATCTCCGTGATCTCGGCGCCAGTACGATCATTGATCGCAATGAACTGACCGATACCAGCAAACCTCTGCTGACGGAACGATGGGTGGGGGCAATCGACAGTGTCGGTAGCACGACGCTTGCCCACGTTCTTTCCGAGATGAAATATCATGGTGTTGTTGCCGCCTGCGGTCTTGCCGGTGGTCCCGATTTGCCCGGAACTGTTATCCCGTTCCTGTTGCGCGGTGTGAAACTGATCGGGATTGATTCGGTCATGTGCCCCTATGAGACACGCGTGCGTGCGTGGATGCGCCTGGCGCGCGAACTGCCGAGGGATCAACTGCAATCTGCAACAACGAAAGTTGCACTGTCCGATATTTTGCCATGGGGGGAGAAGATCCTCAAAGGGCAGGTGCAGGGACGTCTGCTTGTTGATGTTCAGGATTGCTAGCACCCGCAAAACCATGCAGACTCAACGGGTTTTCGATCCGTGCGATACGGAACGAAAACCCGTGTCTCTGAAAGCTGGAAATGAACGTGATGCCTGAACAACGGTTCCGAATTCTTCTTGTCGAAGATAATCCCGGGGATGCGTTTCTTGTGCGTACCCTGCTGGAAGAAACCGGCGAGCCGTTTGACATCGAGCATCGAAGCGATCTTGCATCCGCGATGGCGGTGCTAAATGGTGACGGGCCAGTGGCACTGTTTGATGTTGTTTTGCTGGATCTGACATTGCCGGACTCATCTGGCGTGCAAACCATCAGCCGTGTGCGTAGTTGTGCCAATGCCGCGCCTGTCGTTGTTCTGACCGGCCACAAGGACGAGGAACTTGCTTTCGAAGCCCTTCAACATGGCGCCGAGGACTATTTGACCAAGGAATTTCCCGATGGTCGTACAATCCGGCGTTCCATCAGGTATGCGATTGAGCGCTCGCGGGCCGAACGCGCGCTGAAGGAAAGTGAGGAGCGTTACCGCAAACTGGTCGAGCTGGCGCCAGAACTGATCTCTGTCCTGAGTGGTGAAGAGATCGTCTATATGAACCAGCAGGGCGTCAGCATTTTGGGTGCGCGTGACAGTGATAAGCTGGTCGGGCGATCCTTCATGGAAATGGTGCATCCTTCAAGCCGCGAAACGCTTGAAGAATATATTTCGCGCTATCGAAACGGGTATCCGGGGCGTGCGGATTTCACAATCATCTGCCAACGCCCGGAAGGCGAAAATGTCGAGCTGGAAGTCTCGGCGATTGCCTTCACCCACGAGGGGGCGCCAGCCATGCTGATGCTGGCAGAAGATGTTACCGACAAACGCAAAGTTGAACGTCAACTGGTTCAAACGTCCAAACTGGCAACGCTTGGCGAAATGGCAGCATCCGTTGCCCACGAAATGAACCAGCCGCTAAACGTCATCCGGATGGCCGCAGATACCTGCGCCTTGCAATATGATCTGGATGCCGTGAAACCGGCCTTTCAGCGCGAAAGACTGGCGCTCATCAGTTCCCAGACAGAGCGCATGTCCGAAATCATCAAGCATCTTCAGATATATAGCCGTCCGGACGACGATGATTTTGCGCCGTTCGATGTCATGAAAGCCGTTGAGCGTGCTGTGGACATGGTCGAACATGATTGCCGGTTGTCGGGCATTGCAATTGATGTCGTCGCCCCCCGGCAGCGCTGCTTCGTCAATGGCCGACAGGTTCAGTTGGAACAGGTTCTGGTCAATATGCTGAGCAACGCGCGCGATGCCATCAACGAAAGCGGTGATGACGCCGGCAGTATCGGAGGTTTGATCCGTGTCAGCGCAATGGTTGACGAAGCGCGGAAGTCATTGAAACTGGCTGTCAACGACAATGGCGGGGGTGTTCCGGAAGCCGCCATTGACTTGCTGTTTCATCCGTTCTTTACGACCAAGGATGTTGGCAAGGGAACCGGACTTGGGCTGTCGGTCAGTTTTGGCATTGTCGAGGCCATGGGCGGCCGAATTGATGTGCGAAATGAGGGTGACGGGGCCTGCTTTGAAATCACTCTGCCGCTTGCGGATGTCGACGCAGCGAAGGTGGATCATCATTCTGACGCAGGTCAGGAGGTTGGCTGGCTGACCAAGGTGCCGCCGAATGCCGAAGCACGCGGGAAAATTCGCGTGCTTGTCGTCGATGACGAACTTGATGCCATGGAAATCATCTCGGGATATCTTGAAGCACAGGGCTTTAACGTTTCCGCCGCAAACAACGGTGAAGATGCGTTGGCGATTGCGGGTGTTGTGCTGCCTGACATCCTGATTACCGACATTCGCATGCCACATATGGATGGCAACGCCTTGGTCAAGGAACTTCGTGAACGCAATCCTGCACTGCCAGTGATTGTTATGACCGGTCACCCGGGCGACGCTGACCGACCGGTTGAGGATGAAGACGGACCAGATGCACCGGTGACGGTGATGTCAAAGCCGCTGAACTTAAAGGAACTTCTGGCAACACTTGATGAGCTTTGTGAAGTATTCGCGGCTTAAATTTGCTCCGCAGGCGTCTTTTGGCTGCAAGTGCATTTATGATTTAAGTTGATAAAGAAAAAGCCCGGCATTGCGCCGGGCTTTTTCTGATTTGTTTGCCTGGAGTTGGCAGCGATTAGGCTTCCCAGCCCAATTGCATGGCAATCTTTACCGCTTGTGTACGGTTGGCGGCACCGAGCTTTTTGAAAATACCGGTCAAATGGACCTTCACGGTAATTTCGCGAACGGTTAGCTGTTTGGCGATTTCCTTGTTGGAAAGACCCTTGGTCAGAAGGCCCAGAACTTCGCGCTCGCGGTTGGTCAACTGCCGCAAGGGGTTGTCTGGTGCAAGGCCGTCAAGGTCGATCTCACCCGGGCGCATCTGCGTGCCATCGTCTTCGAGCAATGCAGACGGGATGTATTTTTCGCCGGACAGAATCAAACGCAGGGCGTTGATCAGGGATTTACCTGACAGCGTCTTGGGCAGATATCCCGACGCACCATGTTCCAGTGCGTTCAGAACGTCGCTGCGTTTAACCGAGCCTGAAAGAATAACCACCGGAATTTCAGGATGTTTCTGGCGCATGACGGTCAAACCGGACAATCCATTCATGCCAGGCATGTTCAGATCGAGGATGGTCAGTTCGACGTTGGTTTCTCCGTCAACGACGGCAAGTGCTTCTGCGAAGTCTTTCGCCTGCGCGACTTCAACTTCCGGCGCTGCGAGTTTTAGGAAGGAAGTGATCCCGTCTCTGACGAGATCGTGATCGTCTGCTAGCAGGATGTTCATTTTTATGCCGTACCTGTTCTTGTCCAAAGCTCACTGAAATAAATTGGGACAGCGACCTCGGAAACGCGATCCACAATTGCAATAATATGGTTTCGCGCGATTCTGATATTTTCAATCCAAGCGTCCCCCCCGGACGCGAGCGCAGCATTCAACAAAACGGTGCCCCTGTCAAACGGCAGGATAGTTTTTGATAGTAGTATCTATCCAAGTGAATAGGTATCCGAACTCAAGGATAAGTATTTCATCGCGCATCGAATAGTATATCAGGGGATCAGACGGAACCGCGATAGGAAAAGTTACACAGAAATTGATATATTCTGATGCGCGCCGTTTTTAGACATCGCCTCGTTACGTGCGGATTCTTCGGTAGTATTGTTTGTATCAATACCATCACTGGTTGCTCTTTGCAGGCTTGCCTGGCGGAAGGCTGCCATATCGGCACCTGATGGTGCGTTTGGTGCCAGCGCCGCATTTTGCAAGGTGGCCAGGGCACGATCACGGTCTTCCACGCTGCCTGACAGTGATACGCTTACATCAACGTGACCACCAATGGCATAAGCGTTACCGTCCGGACCAATCTGATATGTGTATTGCGGCGCAGAGCCATAAGGCCCGGCAGCAGCGGCATGGGCCTTTTCCTCTTGGCGCACAGCTGAATCTCGGGCTCGCAGCTGATTGACGACAGCTTCTTCAGCCGGGTCGAGATCCTGATTGGACGAAGCACCATTTGCGGTGTTGCTGTTTTCCGAATTGGTTTCGCGTGCCTCGCGGTATTCCGCACGGCTGACGCCGCCAGCAACTGCTTGTGCCTCGGTCAGGGTCCGTGGATCAACAATCTGTGTGCGTGCACCGTCTGAGCCGGTGCCAGCAATGGCATATGGCGAAACAGATGACGCATTTCCGCCCTGACGCTGGACTTCAATGGCCTCATACTCGGCCAAAACACGCCCATCAGCAGTTTGCGCGATTTCCCGAACATTCAGGATAACGCCCAAACCGCCCCCATTCGGGTTGGCTATGGTTTGACCAGCTGAAATCATCTGTCTTTACGTCGCTCGTGATCTTAAGACGAAACCTATACGAAAAGACACCATAGCAGAAAAATGACCGAGAGTCTCGGCTCGCAATAAACGGTATTAGGTGGAAGGCTACTGAGGCGTATTGTTATGGTTGATGGCTTGCGCATCCGAACCCTTGCTGGTATCAAAATTCCCGAATTTCCAACCGGCGCCTAGCGCGCTTCATGCTGTGCTTCAATCAGGAATTCCAACGCGCATGTCCGACTTCATCATTCCGGCCAATGAAAAGGTACTTGTCACGGGTGCCGCCGGTTTTATCGGTTCCCATCTTTGCCTGAAACTGCTGGAACAGGGGACCACTGTTGTCGGACTTGATAACGTCAATGACTATTATGACGTCAACCTCAAAGAGGCACGTCTCGCACGGTTGGAAGGCAAGCCGGGTTACAAGTTTGTCAGAATGGACTTGGAAAATCGTGAAGGCATTGCTGATCTGTTCGCTACTGAAAAGCCGACCTATGTTGTCAATCTGGCGGCCCAAGCCGGGGTGCGCTATTCGATTGAAAATCCGCATGCCTATATTGATGCCAACCTTGTTGGTTTTACCAATATCCTCGAAGGATGCCGCCACAACAATGTGAAGCATCTGGTCTACGCATCAAGCAGTTCGGTTTACGGCATGAATACCGAAATGCCATTTTCCGTGCATCACAATGTCGATCACCCGATCAGCCTGTATGCGGCGTCAAAAAAGGCCAACGAACTGATGGCCCACACTTACAGTCATCTCTATCGTCTGCCAACGACCGGTCTTCGCTTCTTTACCGTCTATGGTCCTTGGGGGCGCCCGGACATGGCGCTCTTCCTGTTTACCAAGGCGATCCTCGAAGGGCGACCGATCAACGTCTTTAACGAAGGCAAGATGCGTCGCGACTTTACCTATATCGACGACATCGTCGAAGGTGTTTATCGTTGCATCTCGACCGTCGCCAAACCGAACCCGGACTGGAACTCGGCCAAGCCCGATCCCGCAACCAGTTCGGCACCCTATCGGGTGTTTAATATCGGCAATAACAGCCCGGTCGAGCTGATGTATATGATCGAGACGATCGAAAAGGCACTGGGCAAGACGGCTGAGAAAAACATGCTGCCGATGCAGGATGGTGATGTGCCTGCAACTTATGCCGATGTTGATGCGTTGACCGATGCCGTTGGCTTCAAGCCGGCTACCTCGATTGAAACCGGTATCGGCAATTTTGTTGAGTGGTATCGCGCTTTCTACGGCTAGAGTGCGCGACTTTCCTTAATATCCAGACAAATAAACATCATTTAGGCTCGCATCACTTTGATGCGGGCTTTCTAACGTTATTTTGGAATACATTGGGAAAATGGTGCTGCTGGGGAGATTTGAACTCCCGGCCTCTCCCTTACCAAGGGAGTGCTCTACCCCTGAGCTACAGCAGCCCGATAAACAGGCTGTACCGGTGGGCAATGGTGCTGCTGGGGAGATTTGAACTCCCGGCCTCTCCCTTACCAAGGGAGTGCTCTACCCCTGAGCTACAGCAGCATGAGCCCTTGCGGTGCGGGCGGGTTATAGGCCACGTATCTGTAATTGGTCAAGCCTGAATTATGCGAAGTTTTTCGATTGTTCCCGTCGCAGGCCTTTTCGCCCTGTTTTCGTCAAGATCGGCTGTAATTTTTCGCGCGCTGTTTTATAACAGGCCAATCGCTCAAACCCGCATAAATCTGACGGAACTTTGATTGCATCATGACAGCCAAAAAATCTGACATGCGTCCGGCCGTAAACGAGGAACGTTTAAAACGCGAAGCCGAAGCCCTGCGTGCCAATCTGGCCAAGCGCAAGCAACAGCAACGCTCACGCAAAAGCGATCCACAAGGTCCGGCTACAGACGAAAAATCTGAGGACTGATCTCGCGCGTCATTTTTCACCTTCGCTTTGATGGATGCGTGCATCGTTTGGTTGATCTTGAGGCCAGCGGGCGGGTAAAACCGTGGGTGCTGAACGTGGTTGGGATTTTCGCAAAAACAGGGGTGGCACTATGTCGGTAAGACCGGATCACTGGATACGCCAGATGGCGCAGGAAAAAGGCATGATCGAACCGTTTGTCGACGGTTTCAAACGCGATGGTGTGATTTCCTATGGTGTCAGCTCGTACGGCTATGACGCCCGCGTCGCTGACGAGTTCAAGATTTTCACCAATGTCGACTCGGCCATTGTCGATCCCAAGGAATTTTCCGATGACGGGTTTGTCAATCGCCAGACCGAAGTCTGCGTGATCCCGCCCAACAGTTTCGCGCTCGCGCGTACGGTGGAATATTTCCGCATCCCGCGCGACACGCTGGTGATCTGCCTTGGAAAATCGACCTATGCCCGGTGCGGCATCATCGTCAATGTCACGCCGCTTGAACCCGAATGGGAAGGGCATGTAACCCTTGAATTTTCCAACACCACGCCGCTTCCGGCGCGCATTTATGCCAATGAAGGGGCGTGTCAGTTCATTTTCCTTAAGGCGGAAAGTGAATGCGATACCTCCTATGCGGATCGCGCAGGGAAATATATGGGCCAAAAAGGTGTCACATTGCCGCGCCTGTGATAAAGGGGTGGCAACAATCTGGTGGTGATACGCCAAGACACGCGTTCGCTGCGCCATCGCGCGCAGTACAAAGAGGACTGAATGGACAAGATCAAGATTTCCGGTGGTCGCCGGCTGCAGGGCAAAATTGCAATCGGCGGTGCCAAAAACGCGGCTTTGCCGTTGATGGCAGCAAGCCTTTTGACGGATGAAACGCTGACGTTATCGAACCTGCCGCATCTGGCAGATATCACATCGATGGCTAATCTTCTGGCCCAACATGGTGTGGCGTTGCATCTGAACGGGCATGCCCCCAATGGTGGCCATACCGGTCGCGTTCTTGAAATGACTGCCAAGGAAATCACCTCGACCACGGCACCCTATGATCTGGTGCGCAAGATGCGTGCGTCTGTCCTGGTGCTTGGTCCGATTGTCGCGCGCTGTGGTGTTGCCCGTGTGTCGCTTCCTGGTGGGTGTGCGATTGGTAACCGTCCGGTTGACCTGCATCTTAAGGCGCTGGAAGCAATGGGGGCTGAAATCCACCTGACCGAGGGCTACATCGAAGCCCGTGCACCCGACGGCCTGAAAGGCGGGCATGTCCTGTTCCCGCAGGTTTCGGTGGGCGCGACGGAAAACACGCTGATGGCCGCATCGCTGGCTGACGGTGTCGTCACCATTGCCAATGCCGCGCGCGAACCCGAAGTGTCTGATCTGGCCCACTGCCTTGTTGCCATGGGGGCCGAGATCGAAGGTATCGGAACCGACACCCTCAAAGTTACCGGCAAGCCGCGCTTGCATGGTGCGGAATATTCGGTTGTGCCGGATCGTATCGAAACCGGGACCTATGCGATTGCCGCCGCCATCACCGGTGGCGAGATCGAGCTGACCGGAACCCGCATGGAATTGATCGACAGCCTTGTTGATGCGATGCGCGCAGCCGGGGTCGAGGTTGAAGAAACCGAAGATGGCCTTAAGGTGCGCGGCAACCGTGCGACGCTTAAGGGTGTTGATGTGATGACCGAACCTTATCCGGGCTTCCCGACCGACATGCAGGCCCAGTTCATGGCGCTGATGTCGGTGGCCAATGGTGCGTCGATGATCACCGAAACCATTTTCGAAAACCGTTTCATGCACGTACCCGAACTCAGCCGTATGGGTGCTGATGTCAACGTGCATGGCCGTTCGGCGATTGTACGCGGCAGTGCAAAGCTTTCGGGGGCCGAAGTCATGGCCACCGATCTGCGTGCATCTGTCTCCATGGTGCTTGCAGGCTTGGCAGCCGAGGGCGAGACGGTTATTAACCGTGTCTACCATCTGGACCGCGGTTATGAGCGGCTTGAAGAAAAACTGAGCTCCTGCGGGGCGCAGATCGAACGTGTCCGGGTTCCGGCCTGATATAAGGCTTCCGGATAACTGAAAAACGCGTAAGGCGACTGATTGATGAGTGACGAAAAGCTGGTGCTTGCCCTGCCAAAGGGGCGCATTCTTGACGAGGTGATGCCACTGGTACGATCCGCAGGGATCGAACCGGAAGCGGCATTTGATGATCCGAAATCCCGTGCGCTTCGTTTCGCCACCAACCATCCGCATATCGATATCATCCGTGTGCGCAGCTTTGACGTAGCAACCTTCGTCGCCTTTGGCGCGGCCCATATCGGTGTCTGCGGCAATGACGTCCTGATGGAATTTGATTATCCGGATATCTATGCGCCGCTGGATCTAAATATCGGGCATTGCCGGATTGCCGTTGCCGAACCCGAAGAAATGATCGAAGGCGATGATCCGTCGCGCTGGTCGCATGTCCGGGTGGCAACCAAGTATCCCAACATCACCCGCACCCATTTTGCCAAACGTGGCGTACAGGCCGAATGCATCAAGCTGAACGGCGCGATGGAACTGGCACCAACACTTGGTCTGTGCCGCCGTATCGTCGACCTTGTGTCGACGGGTAATACTCTTAAGGCCAATGGTCTGCGTGAAATCGAACATGTTGCCGATGTGACGTCGCGCCTGATCGTCAACCGTGCTGCGCTGAAAACCCGCCCGACCGATATCCAGCCCTGGATCGACCGTTTTTCCGAGGTGCTCAATGCCGCTTAAGCTTTCGATTACTGACGCCAGCTTCGAAGAAGATTTCGTCAAGCTTCTGGGCATGAAACGCGAATCGGATGCCGATGTTGATGCGGCCGTTGCCGATATTATCGCCGATGTGCGTAATCGCGGTGACGAAGCCGTTTGTGACTACACCAACCGATTTGATCGTCTCGGTATCGACGCATCCGGCATGGCGGTGAGCGCGGCCGAGGTCGATGCAGCGGTTGCCGAAATTGATGCAGACCTTCTCAAATCGCTGGAATTGGCGGCAAAGCGCATTCGTGCCTACCACGAAAAGCAGATGCCGGCCGATGAACGCTATACCGATGAAAGCGGTGTTGAGCTTGGCTGGCGCTGGCGTGCGGTGTCCGCAGCCGGGCTTTATGTTCCCGGCGGTCTGGCATCCTATCCGTCATCGGTTCTGATGAATGCCATTCCGGCCAAGGTTGCCGGTGTCGAACGCCTTGTTATGGTGGTGCCTACCCCGGATAATAAAATGAACCCGCTGGTTCTGGCTGCAGCCCGAATTGCCGGTGTGGACGAGATTTACCGCATTGGCGGGGCGCAGGCGATTGCGGCCCTTGCCTATGGCACCGAAACCATCAAGCCTGTCGACAAGATCGTCGGTCCGGGCAATGCGTTTGTTGCCGCGGCCAAACGCCGTGTCTTTGGTCAGGTCGGCATTGATATGATTGCGGGCCCTTCGGAAATTCTGGTGGTTGCCGATGGCAGCAACGATCCAAGCTGGGTGGCAGCAGATCTGTTGTCGCAGGCCGAACATGACCCGGTCGCGCAATCGATCCTGATAACTGACGACGCGGAATTTGCCGATCACGTGCAGGTCGCAATCGATAAGCATCTTGAAAAACTGCCGCGTGCAGAAATCGCCGGGGCAAGCTGGCGCGACTTTGGTGCAATTGTTTTGGTCGAAAATCTGTCGCAGGCTCCGGCCCTTGTGGATCGGATCGCACCGGAACATCTTGAATTGGCGGTGGACGACCCGGACGCACTGGCAGAAGACATTCATCATGCCGGTGCGATTTTCCTGGGCCGTTATACCCCAGAGGCCATCGGCGATTATGTTGCCGGCCCGAACCATGTTCTGCCGACGGCCCGCTCGGCGCGTTTCTCGTCCGGCCTTGGGGTTTTGGACTTCATCAAGCGTTCGTCGCTGATCAAGTGCACACCCGAAAGTCTGGCAAAAATCGGCCCGGCGGCAATCGCCCTTGCAGAAAGCGAAGGTCTGCAGGCACATGGACTTTCGGTAGCGATCCGTTCAAACCAGATGTAAGCTGTTGCAATGCAGCGTGTGAAGGGACCGGAGCGAGAGAGCCATGGCAGAAAACCAGTGTATTGCCGGTATCTATCTTGACGAGAAATACAAGGTAAGACGCCGTCCTGAGGTCGAGCATGAGCAGGCGGTGGCGATCTATGACCTTCTCGAAGAAAACCATTTCGAACCGGCTGGCGGTTTCGAAGGTCCGTATTCGGTGCATATGCGCATCGAGGAAAATCGCATCTATATGGATGTGCGTGGCGATGATGATACCGAAAACCTGACGACCATTCCCGTGCCGCTGTCGCCGTTCCGCCGGATCGTCAAAGACTATTTCATGATCTGCGAAAGCTATTATGACGCCATCAAAAAGGCCAGTGCCGCGCAGATCGAAACCATCGATATGGCGAGGCGCGGTCTTCACAACGAGGGCTCCGAACAATTGCGAGAGCTTCTGGCCGACAAGGTGACGATTGATGAAAATACCGCGCGTCGCCTGTTCACGTTGATTTGTGTCCTTCACATCCGGGGTTAAGGCACGGTGGCAGAAGAACTCCCCGGCTCGGTTCTTTTTGCCTGCAGCTATAATGCCGTGCGTTCGGTGATGGCTGCTGCCTTGATGCGTCACTATCACGGGACCCGGATTTATGTTGAAAGTTGCGGGGTGCGTGCCGGTGAGCTTGATGGCTTTGCCGTCGCGGTGATGGAGGAAATCGGTCTTGATATTTCCTCATACAATTCCAAAACCTTTGATCAGCTTGAAGACGGCTTCTTTGATCTGATCATCACGATGTCTCCCGAGGCCCAGCACCGTGCGGTCGAAATGACCCGCACCATGGCCTGTGACGTCGAATTCTGGAATACCTTTGATGCGACAATCGTCGAAGGCTCGCGTGAGATACGCCTTGAGGCTTACCGTCAGGTGCGCGACCAGATCAAGAAACGCATCCTTGATCGCTTCCCGGTCGGTCCTGCCCCCACCATGTGATTGCTTGGCTTAATCCGCGCTGCTGAGGACTTTGAACGCAGCACCATCAAGTACATAGATATTCTCGTCCTCGGCATGGCGCATGCCAAGTTTTTCGTAAAACCGCTGGCCAATTATGTTTTCCGCATCGACCGACAGGCGGATATAGGATTTGCCGTGTGCACGGGCATGTTTGGCGACCGCAGCCACCAGACGTTTGGCAAAGCCGCCGCCGCGATGGCTTGGTGCGACATAAAGGTCCTGAATATAAAGCCCGGGCCGTCCGCGGAATGTCGAATAGCTTGGGAAAAACAGGCACATGGCAATCGGCGTGTCATCGGCAATCGCAATCAGCGCGTCAAACGCGCGGTCTTTGCCAAAGCCATCCCGCGCCAGATCTTCGGGCGTGCTCGCAATTTTATCCGCACATCCTGTTGCCTTGCCGATTTCGCAAATCATGGCATGGAGTGCCGGTGCGTCATCGCGTTCTGCAAGGCGTATTTCAATGGTATGAGGATTGGTCATGCGGGAGCTTTCATGAAAGGCCGGAAAGATAACGGCATCTTAGGGCGCATACCGGCATTCGAAAAGGGCTGACCCGGTTCTTTTCGCGCAATCCTTATTCCACACGATTTGGCAGCACAGATACGTCGCCATTCGTTTAACGCAGTGCTGTAACGCCACGCCTGACACGTGAAAGGACTTGACCTTTTGCCCGGTTCAGAGCAGTTTGCCGCCCACCGGTATTTTGATATTGCAATACGAAAGCTAGGAGTCACATGGCTAAAGAAGACGTTATCGAGTTTCAGGGCACTGTCGTTGAACTTCTGCCCAATGCGATGTTTCGCGTGAAGCTGGACAATGACCACGAAATCCTTGCCCACACCTCGGGCAAAATGCGCAAGAACCGTATCCGCGTTCTCGCCGGTGACCGTGTCAGCGTCGAAATGACCCCTTATGACCTGACCAAAGGTCGTATTACCTTCCGTTTCAAGTAATCTGAAACCACGACCAAGCGCAAATTGACCTTGTCTGGCGGGGCGTTTACCCTTGCCGTCAGGGTGCATTTTGCTGCCTGCTTCGAAATGTGAGCATTTATCACATTTCTGGTCGGAATGGTTTGGGACGGATATCCGGGAGCCACATCTTGTCGAAACTGATATTGGCATCTGCATCGCCGCGCCGTCTTGAGCTGCTTGCGCAGATCGGAATTGTGCCAGATCAGGTCGTTCCCGCAGATATCGATGAAACACCCATGCGCGATGAAAGTCCTCGTCGGCTGGCGCTGCGCCTTGCCGAGGAAAAGGCGCGTTTTGTTGCCAAATCCAACGGCGGGGCCTTTGTGCTTGCCGCGGACACGGTTGTTGCCTGTGGCCGGCGTGCACTGGGCAAGGCCGAAGACGCGGCCGAGGCACGCAAGTTCCTTGAATTGCTTTCCGGGCGTCGCCACCGTGTTTATGGCGGCATGTGTGTAATTGCCCCGGACGGGACCGAACGATCGCGCGTGATCGAAACACAGGTAAAATTCCGAACCCTTGGTTCTGATGACCTGAAGCGTTATCTTGCCCATGACGAGTGGCAGGGCAAGGCTGGGGCATACGCCATTCAGGGCTTTGCCGCGACCTTTGTGAAGGCGATCTCGGGATCGTACTCCAACGTTGTCGGGCTGTCGCTGTGCGAGGTGGACGGTCTTTTGCGCGGTCTTGGCTATCACCCCAAAGAGGTTTGATCATGGCAGTTGGCGGCACTCATAACTCCCGCCTGCTGATTGATGCCGTTGCGCTTGAGCGCAGGGTTGCCCTGATCGAAAATGACCGCCTGACGCGTCTATGGATTGATCGCGGCGGTCCCGCAAGATTTGATATCCATCTTGGCCGTGTTTCCAAAATGATGCCCGAAATGGCCGCCGCCATGGTTGCGCTTGACGGGTTGCCTGATGGGCTTTTGCCGTTTGATCGCTATAACGGCCCGCTGCATGAAGGGCAGTGGGTTCTGGTGCAAATCGCCCGCCTTGGTTTTGACGACAAGGGCGTGAAACTTACCGGCCGGATCGCGATTGAAGGTGTTGGCATGATCCTGCGACCGGGGGTCAACCATATCGAGTTGCCGCGCAAGCTTAAGGACGGGGACCGGCGCACCGAACTTCATGAATTGCTAAGCTCTCTTCAGGCCGGCCACGACGGGATCATGCTGCGTTCCGTCGCACTCGACTGGACGCGTGATGCCATCACCGCCGAATACAAACTTCTGAAATCACAATTGCAAAAGGCCGAAAAGGCCCTGTCCGAGGCATCGAAGCCGCAACTGGTTAGCAAGGCACAATCAGAAACCGATCAGGTGATCGAACGGCATCTGATGGCGGGTGGTGCATGCGTTGTCGATGGCACAAACGAATTCGTGCGGTTGCGTGGATTGCTGACGATGCTGGGTAAGTCGGATGACAATCTTGCGCGCCATGTCGGCAGCCGGCTGTTGTTCAATGATCAGGATATCGACGACGAAATTGCCGCTGCCTTGGGGCCGCATGTCGAGTTGCAGGGTGGGGGGTGGATTGCGATTGACCCGGCAATCGCACTTTGTGCCATTGACGTCAATGCCGCCGGGGCAGATGCCGGGCGTGATAGCGAAACCCGTGCGGTCGAAGTCAACCTTCGGGCCGCAGCCGAAATCGTGCATCAAATCCGCCTGCGCAACATCGGTGGTCTTGTGGTGATTGATCCGCTTCGCATGAAATCACGGGCAGGGCGTGACAAGTTCGATATCGCTATCCGTGATGCCTTTGGCAGCGAGCTTGATGGTGCGGTACAGATTGGTGGCTTCACGCGATTGGGGCTTTATGAGTTCAGTCGCCAACGGGCGGGCGAATCGCTTCGTGCCACGCTGTTTGCCAAACAGGAACACACCCCTCTTTTGCGTGATGCCGCGCTCAATGTCGTTTTGCGCGCCGTTGTTGCCGAAAGCCGAAACGGGGTGACCGGGATGGTTAAACTGTCCGTAAACCCTGTTGTGGCGAAGGCACTTGCGGATCAGGCAGATGCGATCCAGATCCTGACAAATGCATTTGGGGGTACGCCGAAAATTGTCGCGGACCCGACCCTTGAAGACGATGCCTATCGGTTGGAGAAAAACCACCATGAATGAAAAAAAGATAACGAAAACAGCCAGCTCCGACTGCGTGGTTTGTGGCAAACCGGCTGATGAAAAATACACGCCGTTTTGCTCCAAACGCTGTGCGGATCTCGACCTTGGCAAATGGATGAATGAAAGCTACGCCATCCCCGCCGCTGAGCCGCCCGAGTATCTCGAAGACCTTGAAGATGAAGAAGAATTTTAATCCGACGCGCGATCGCAAAAAAAATGCGATTTGAGGCTGGACAAGCCCCAAAGGAGTTTGTATAACCCCGCTCGTTCCGCAGGGAACACTCCGGAAACGGAGACGAAAGTCGGATTTGCCCAGGTAGCTCAGTTGGTAGAGCAGTGGACTGAAAATCCGCGTGTCGGTGGTTCGAGTCCGCCCCTGGGCACCATCTTTCGGTAGCCAAAAAAACCCGGCCTTCTGGCCGGGTTTTTTGTTTTTTCATCTCATCTACCGTTCGATTTAATTCGGGATCGGCAGGTCAAACCCGACCTTCTCGCCATTGATCGCATTGCCGATGCCCAGAATGCTTCTCTGTTGGGTCAGCTGGAATTTCCCAGCAGCATAGCTGTCATCCTGGCAGATCAGTTCCCACCAGCCATGGGCAGGGGCCAGTCGATCATCGCGGACAAATTTGCCAAGGCAGGTCTGCGCGCCATAAACATCAAACATCCCGCCAAAGGCATTGGCCCGAACCCAGGTGTCATAACGCGAAAACGGCCCGATGCGCGACCAGTTCAGATTGATTTTGACCATGGTGTTGGTGCTATAGGGCACGGTCGATGCCGATTGTTTGGCCTGCCAGGCGTCATAGCTGATTTCAGGGGCGGTTGCGGTGGTTGTCGTTTTGCAGCCGCTGATCAGCATGGCAATCCCCATGATCAGGGCGGTCTTGAAAGTGTGGCTACGGCTAAGCATCTTCGCCCTCTGGCAGATTGAATTTGAACAGACTGTAACTGACAAAACGCAATTCGCAAACGGTGCGAAACTGTTATCAATATATGACGGTGCAACCGTTCAGAATCGCCCTTGCATCAACGACTTGAAAGGGTCTGTGTCAGGGGTGAATGCGCAAGGTATGTGCAAGCAACCTGCATCAAGTGAACCTGATTGCCCCTATTTGTTTTCAAATGAAAACAGAGGGTTGTGCAAAATGCTGATCGGTCTTTTAAGGCTTGATTTTGGGGGCGTTTCTGCCTTTTGTTGCGAAAATCTTACATTCCGCTACCATCATTCCCGCTTCTTGTTTCAAACCGCTGAAACATAAAATTGGTTACTACTTGGTGGCGGAACAGCGCGACGTCGCGCTGTGACAATAACTCGCTTAGGGGAACCAGATGGCCGAGAAGCAGATCGAGATCGAACTCAAACTTCGCATCGATCCGAAACATGTCGCGCGTCTTAAAAACGCGCCGGTCCTGCGCGAGGTCAAGGAAGGTCGTCGTCTGGTGACCACGCACCTTGCCTCCATCTATCATGACACGCCGAAACTCTCGCTGGCTGAAAAGGGCCTGGCGGTTCGTCTGCGCAAGAAGGGCGCGACTGGTTGGGAGCAGACCATCAAGGCGACCAACGGCCTGCGTGAGGCCCTGCCCGAGCGTAATGAATGGACGGTCGAGCTTGAGGAAGGTGTTCTTGATCTTGATCGGTTTACCGACAAGGACGTCAAAAAGCTTCTTAAGAAGTTTGTGAAGAAAAAGAAGATCGACCGCATTTTCGAAAGCGATCTTAAACGCGGGGCAGTGGATCTGACCTATCGCGATGCAGTGATTGAGCTTGCCATCGATCAGGGTGTTGTCCGATCTGGGGAGAAGGAAGTGCCGATCTCCGAGGTCGAGTTCGAGCTCAAGGAAGGCCATCCGGCGGCCCTTTTTGACCTTGCACTCGAGCTGCAACGCACCGTGCCGCTGTTACTGAGCATGCGGTCCAAGGCGTCGCGCGGACGTGACCTGTATCTTGGCAATGGGCCGGGTGCCTATCGTGCCGCCGCAGTACAGCTTACCCCGGATATGTCGGCGGAAACCGCGTTTCGTGCCGTGATCGCGCAAGGGCTTCGTATGATCCTCAGCAACGAAGTCTGTGTGCGTCAGGACCTTGATATCGAAGGCTGCCATCAGATGCGGGTGGGCATGCGCCGCCTGCGCGTGGCCCTGAACCTGTTTAAGAAAAACCTGCCCGCGGGCGAGGCCGTATTGCTGCGCCGGTTGTTGAAACTGTGCAGCAAGGGGCTTGATGGCCTGCGCGATTGGGATGTGTTCCTGACCGAGACTCTGCCAATGATCGAGGAACGCTTCCCCGATCACGCGGGTGTGGCGGAGCTGCGCAAGGCCGCTGAAAAGCAACGCGAAGCCGCCCTTGCCAACGCACGGCACATGCTCGATCAGCCGGAATACGGGCAGTTGCTTTTGCTGCTTGGCGCATGGGCAAGCTATTCGCGCTGGGCATCAGGAGCCAGTGCCGCGCAAATGAAGGCGATGGCCGCACCGGTTTCGGAAATGGCCGAACCGCTTTTGGAGCAGGCCTATAAACGGGTCACCAAACGCGGTGATCACGTTGCGGGTCTGACAACGCCACAGCTTCATGCGCTTCGTCTTGATGTCAAACAGATGCGCTATGGGACGGAGTTCTTCGGGGCCATTTACGGTTCGAAAAAGGTCAAGAAGTTCCGCAGCAAATTGACGACGATGCAGGAAATCCTGGGCCAGCTTCAGGACGCCGCCGTTGCCGAGGCCCGTTTGATGGCACTTGCACCACAGCTTTCAAAAGACGGGATGATTGCGGTCGGTCTGATATCGGGCTGGTTCGGCGCACGTGCCGATCATCGTCTTGAGGGCATCGAAGACGCCATGCACGATTTCATCGATCAGAAGGTTTTCTGGAAATAGGCACCGGGTGCACCGGTAACGCGAAAGGCTGTCGGGATCACCCGGCAGCCTTTTTCATATCCTGATAGGCTTCAAGAGCCCGCTCGCGGCCTTCCTTGAGCCCTATCAGGGGCTCGGGGTAGGTTTTCCCCAACGTTACGCCAGCGGCCTTGAGGATGAGCGGGGAGGCCTCCCACGGTTTGTGGATATATTGTTCGGGCATGTCACGCAGTTCCGGTACCCATTGGCGGACATACTCGCCCTTCGGATCAAATTTTTCGCCCTGAAGCACCGGGTTGAAAATGCGGAAATAGGGGGCCGCATCGGCCCCGCAGCCGCCGATCCATTGCCATGAAAACGGATTGTTGGCCGGGCAGGCATCAACAAGCGTGTCGTCAAACCACGCCAGACCATCGCGCCAATGGATCAAAAGGTGTTTTACTAGGATCGAACCGACAATCATCCGCACCCGGTTATGCATATAGCCCGTATGCCAAAGTTCGCGCATGCCGGCATCGACAATCGGAAAACCTGTCTGGCCTTTTTGCCAAGCGCGAAGGCCCTTTGCGTCATCTGACCACGGGAAATGCTTGAACTGGCCCTGAAGTGGCACAGAACGCAGATCGGTTCCATGATACAGGATGTGATGGGCGAATTCCCGCCAGCCAAGTTCGGCGATGAATTTCGAGGCGGTCTTGCCCTTGCCCGGGTTGGCATCGGCATAGTGGTTGGCTGCATGCCAGACCTGATAGGGGCTGATTTCACCAAAGCGCAAATGCGGCGAGAGCTCCGACGTTACCCGGCGGTCCGGGCGATCGCGCATATCGGTATAATCGGTAAGACGATCATCGATAAACTCAAAAAGTTGATCTTTGGCACCCTGTTCGCCCGGGGTGAAACGCTCCTCAAGGCCGCCGGCCCAATTCACCGGCTTTGGCGACAGGTCAAAGTCTGTGATGTTGATTTGTCCATCAACCTCGCCCTTGAATAACGCAAGGCTTTCTGGGGCGGACTTTGGTTCGCGCGGGGTGGGGAGCTTCTGGCAGGCCCGCCAGAACGGGCTATAGACCTTGAAATCGGTGCCTGATCCGGTTTTAACGTCCCACGGTTCAAACAAAAGGTTGGCCTTGTGACTTTCGCAGGTCAGGCCGTGGTCCTGAAGGGCTGCCTTGATGTCGGTATCGCGCTTGGTCGATGGATTGTCATAAAGCCGGTTCCAGAACACCGCCTTGACCGGTTTGTCATCGGCAAGGGTTTCCAGAACGGTTTTTGCTTCCCCCTTAAACAGGCGAAGGGCGCGATCAGACTTTGTGTCGCCAAGACCGGCGATATCGCGGTTCAGCGCGGTCAGGCTTTTTTCCAGCCACCATTTCGTCGCGCCACCCAATTGATCCGAAATCACGTCATCCAGGATGAAAACTGGAAGGACAGCACCGTCATGTTCCTTGGCCCATTTGACGGCTGCCAAAAGGGCCGGATTGTCCGCCAGTCGAAGGTCGTTTCGAAACCACATCACGGCGATCGTGCGTTCGGTCATCTGTCTTCCTGTGTTTTTTTGGCGCATTTCGGGGGGATTGTAAGCCGGAGGGGAGAGAGCGTCACGACTGTGACAGCATCTAGAGGGAAGTCATGCCGCTCTCTCTGGCTCGGGGTACATCAAGACTTACGTCTGATGGTTCTGACCAGTTCACTGAAACTTTCCGAAAGCACATCTTTTTTCCATCCGGCGAAACCAAGCACAAGACCGCACACGGGTTCCGGCCCACTTTTTGACCGGGGATCGTGGAAATACGAAGATAATGCACGACAATCAAGGTCCGCCTTCACCAAGGCTTCCTGCATTTCTATGTCGTCCTGATCCCCGATCAAACGGGCACAAAGATGCAATCCCCCGTCCGAAGGCATTACCGACAGAATATCGGATGCGTCCGCCGTGATCAGGTTCTTAAGGTGCGAACGCCGTTCGCCGTAGCGCAGGCGCATTTTCCGGACGTGACTGCCAAAATGCCCCTCGGCGAAAAAGGCGCCAAGGGTTGCCTGTGTTGTCGGTGCCGGAACACCATCAGCAAAACCGCGAATGCCGCGAAAGGCCGGAACCAGTGCCGGCGGCAACACAAGGTAACCAAGCCGGATACCGGGAAACAGTACGCGCGAAAACGTGCCGACATAAATCACCCGATTGTCGGTATCCAGTCCTTGCAGGGATGACAGCGGCGGCCCGTCATAGCGATACTCGCTGTCATAGTCATCCTCGACAATCCAGGCATCATTATCCTGCGCCCACTGCAAAAGGGCGAGGCGCCGGGCAAGCGAAAGCGTCGTACCCAATGGATAGTTACGCGATGGTGTGGTGACCACGATCCGGGCCGGGGAAAGCGTTTGGGCAAGGCCTTCGATGTCGAGCCCATCCTCATCAACCGTAATCGGCTGAACCACAGCACCACTTGACGCCAGAACGCCCCGAATGCCCTCATAGCCCGGGTCTTCGGTGGCGATGATATCGCCGGGATCGACAAGGGCACGTGCGGCAAGGTCAAGCGCCTGCTGCGCGCCCGAAACAATCATCACCTGATCGGCATTGCAATTCACCCCGCGTGATTGCCGAAGCCATTTGGCAATTTCAGAACGCAGCAACGGCAATCCAAGCGGATCATCAGGAATGGTCAGATCAATATCCGGCGCCCGCCAAGACCGGCGCAACAGCCGCGCCCAAAGATCAAATGGAAATGCATCCAGATCGGGTGTTGCCGGGTTAAATGGCCGCGCCACCCGAAAGCGCGCAAAGCGGCGCTGATAGGTCAGCATGCGCTGGGCACTTTGACTAAGGCGTATCGGGCGGTCATTTGCCGTCTGGGATTTTTTGTTCGTGCCGTTGTCGTCTGTCTGCATATCCCGGTCGGGTAGGCTGCTGGCGACAAAACTTCCGGCGCCGACCCGGGTTTCAAGATAGCCTTCCGATGTCAGCAGATCGAAGCTGGTCACCACCGTATTGCGCGAAATACCAAGTGATTTGGCCAGATCCCGACTGGCCGGAAGGCGTTCGCCCGGATGCAAGCGGCCATCAAGAATTGCCGATCTGATGCCGTGATAGAGGCGACGATAGGCGGTCGTTTCACCCGGGTCCTCTGCATTCCCGAACTGGCTGGGATAAATCCAGCTATAATCACTGCGTGTCATGGGGCATGGTGCCTCGATCAAATTGGTTCTATCAATTTTATTATAATGGACCTTTTGAAAAGTCCAATTTGATCCATGATCGGGCCAGTTTTGTCACCAGTTTGAATATGAGCCGCCATGTCTGATCAATATGAAGTCCATCCCCACACCAAAGTCGTCCGGGGCCCTAATCGCGCCAGTTATAACCTTACACAAATCCACGACATCATTGATGACGCGTTGATTTGTCACGTTGGCACCGTGGTCAATGGTCGCCCGGCAATGATCCCGACCGCCCATTGGCGGGTGGGGGAACGCATTTACATCCACGGCGCGTCAAAGAACCGTATTCTCGCGGCCATTGCCGATGGGGCAGAGGCGTGTCTGTGCATCACCCACTTGGATGGTCTGGTGATGGCCCGTTCGGCGTTTCATCATTCGGCCAATTACCGCTCGGTCGTTATTTATGGCAAAGGAACGGTGGTGAGTGATGACGCCGAAAAGATGGAACATTCCCGACTGTTTACCGAAAAACTGGAGCCGGGGCGGTGGGATCACATCCGTCATCCCAACAAACAGGAACTCAAGGCGACCATGTTCCTGGGCTTTGATCTGGACCAGGTTTCGGCAAAGGTCCGTGCCGGGGATCCGGTCGATGACGATGAAGACTATGACTGGTCTGTCTGGGCCGGTGTCTTGCCATGCACAACGACGTGGGGCGCACCGGTTGATGATGCGCGCATCAAGCCCGGGTTTGAGGGCAAAGGATATCAGCGCGGTTAAACGCAAAACAGGCTGGCAGATTGGCCAGCCTGTTTCTTTTGGTCTTTAAGGGATGCCCTGTGCCGATCAGTCGACCATGGCAGCGGCAATTTTCGCACCAAGGCGGGCGTTGTTGCGCACAAGCGCGATGTTGGCTTCAAGGCTTTTGCCCTTGGTCAACTCGGTGACGCGGGCCAGCAGGAACGGGGTCACATCGCGCCCCTGAATGCCTTTTTCCTTGGCCTCGATCAGGGCGTCTTCAATTGCCCCTTCGATGGCTTCACGCGCCAGTGCCTTGTCGGCTTCTGGCGGGTTGCCAATGACGGCGCCACCCTCAAGGCCGAATTCCCATTTCGAATTGAGGAAAGCGGCAAGTTCTTCGGGGGTATCAAGGCGAAGCGGCGCCTTCTGACCGCTTTCAACCGAATAGAATGCCGGGAATTCATCGGTGCCATAGGCAATAACCGGCACGCCAAGCGTTTCAAGATGTTCAAGCGTTTTGGGGATATCAAGGATCGCCTTGGCCCCGGCGCAGACAACCGCAACACTGGTTTTGCCAAGTTCGGTCAAATCGGCCGAAACATCGAAATTACCGGCAAGGTCACGATGCACCCCGCCAATACCGCCGGTGGCAAAGACGCGAATGCCAGCCTTTTCCGCCAGGATCATGGTTGCTGATACGGTGGTGGCGCCGTCACGTTTCTTGGCAAGGCAATAGGGGATGTCACGGCGCGACAGTTTAAGAATGTCGGTTCCCTTGGCGAAATATTCCAGTTCCTCGGGTGAAAGCCCGATTTTGCAACGACCGCCGATTACGGCGATGGTGGCCGGGATCGCACCGTTATCGCGCACATCCTGTTCAACCGCACGTGCGGTTTCCAGGTTCTGCGGATAGGGCATGCCATGGGAAATGATGGTTGATTCAAGGGCAACAACAGGCTTGCCTGCGGCAAAGGCCTCTGCGACCTCGGGGGCGATATCAATATAGTCCGACATTCCGATATGCTCATATCTGGTTTAAAGTTTTAAAGGCCAGAATTAAACAGATCGGCCTTTGAAATCCAGCGTAAAGCAGGGTGTTTTGCGAATGGCTGCTGTGCGTTGCGGGGGCAGCCGATGCCGCGTCGGCACGGCACCTGTGTCAGGCACTGCATTGTAAGTCTCTGATTTGGCGGCTATCGTAAACCCACCACCAACCCGTTCAAGGCCCATCTGAGAATGCATTCCAAGCCCACCCTGACGACCGGCCTCCTGATCTTTATGGCGGTCGGAAGCGGCCTGTCCGTTGCCAGTCTTTATTATGTTCAGCCATTGCTGGAACTGCTTGCCCGCGAATATGGGCTGAGTGAAACCAGTGCCGGTTTCTTGGTGACGGTGGCGCAGCTTGGCTATCTGACCGGGTTGATTGCTGTGGTGCCGCTGGGTGATCATCATGAACGGCGCAAATTGTTAACCGTGACCTCGGCCCTGACCGCGCTCGGGTTACTGGCGATGGGGCTGGCACCGTCATTTTTGATGTTGGTGGTGTTTAGTATTTCGGTCGGGATCACCTGTGTGACTGCACAAATCCTTGTGCCGCTCGCTGCCCACCTGGCGACGGATGACAAGCGTGGATCGGCGGTGGGGGCGGTGATGAGTGGCCTGTTGCTGGGCATTCTTCTGGCCCGGACGTTTTCGGGCATCATGGCAGAGCTTGCCGGATGGCGGTCGGTGTTTATTGCCGCCTCGGTCCTGATGGCGATTTATGCGGTGGCGTGTTACCGGATCATTCCGCATATCCCGCCGACCTCGCATACCAGTTACCGCACGCTGTATCTTTCGATCCTGCATCTGTTTCGTGATGAACCGGTCTTGCGCCGCCGCAGCCTGATTGGCGGATTGCAATATGCTGTGTTCGGGATTTTCTGGACCTCGATGGCGTTCATGCTGGTGCGCCAATATGGCATGTCCGAAGCGGTGATCGGGCTTTATGGCCTGATTGGCGCAATCGGTATCCTGGCGGCCCGCATTGCCGGAAAGCTCGCCGACAGGGGTTGGGCGCGGCTCAGCACCGGTGCTTTCCTGATGACCACCGTATCAAGCTGGGGGCTGCTGTATTGGGGGCAATGGTCGCTGATTGCTTTTACGCTTGGTGTGGTGCTGATCGATCTGGGCATTCAGGGGGCGCATATCTCAAACCAGAGTGAAGTCTATCGCCTCAACCCTGAGGCCCGCAGCCGTCTGACCACGGGCTATATGGCCAGTTATTTCCTTGGGGGTGCCTGTGGCTCCGCCAGTTCGGCCATTGCCTATGGCATGGGCGGCTGGCCTGCCGTGGTGGTTCTTGGCGCGGGGGTGTCGGTCCTGTGTGTTGTGATCTGGGCTGCGACCGAGTTGCGCTTCCCGGTTAAACAGATGAGACACGGCGGATAAGCCAAACCCGAAATGCTCAAAGCAAAACGGCCGCCCCATCGGGACGGCCGTTTGCGCAAAAAAGGGATCTAAGCTGTGCTTAGTTCTTTTCTTTGTCGACGAGCTGGTTTGCAGCAATCCACGGCATCATCGCGCGCAGTTTGGTACCAACTTCTTCGATTTCGTGTTCAGCATGCAGACGACGGGTTGCCTTGAACATCGGCTGACCACAATGCATTTCCTGAACGAAGTCACGGACGAACTTGCCTTCCTGAATGTCGGTAAGAACTTCTTTCATGCGTTCTTTGACAGACGGATCGATCACGCGCGGGCCGGTGACATAGTCGCCATATTCTGCGGTGTTGGAGATCGAGTAACGCATGTTGGCCATACCGCCTTCATACATCAGGTCAACGATCAGCTTAACTTCGTGCAGGCACTCGAAATATGCCATTTCCGGTGCATAGCCGGCCTCGGTCAGGGTTTCGAAGCCGTATTTGATCAGCTGGGTCAGACCGCCGCAAAGAACAGCCTGTTCACCGAATAGGTCGGTTTCGCACTCTTCACGGAAGGTGGTTTCGATCACGCCCGAACGACCGCCACCGATTGCCGATGCATAGGACAGAGCAACTTCAAGCGCGTTGCCAGATGCGTTCTGTTCAATAGCTACGAGGCACGGAACACCGCCGCCACGCTTGTATTCGGAACGAACCGTGTGGCCAGGACCCTTCGGTGCGATCATCATGACGTCAAGATCAGCGCGCGGCTCGATCAGGCCGAAATGCACGTTCAGACCGTGTGCGAACAGAAGGGCAGCACCCTGTTTCAGGTTGTCGCGCAGCTCATCAGCATAGATCGCAGCCTGATGTTCATCCGGGGTCAGCATCATGACAACGTCTGCCCAAGCAGCAGCTTCGGCCGGGGTCATGGTTTTCAGACCGGCAGCTTCGGCTTTCTTGCGCGAGCTGGAGCCTTCACGAAGACCAACAACAACTTCCTTAACGCCGGAATCATGGAGGTTCAGCGCATGGGCGTGGCCCTGCGAACCGTAACCAATGATGGCAACTTTTTTGGATTTGATCAGATTAACATCTGCATCGCGGTCGTAATAAACACGCATCTTTCGATACCTCTGGACGTTGGACCACGCTGATTTTCATGCGTGGCGGATGGTAATAATTATTATGGGGCAGGCCCCAATGCCGTACCCGATGCGGATCACCGGGCAGGGCAAACTCACATCGTCAGTGTGCCGCGCGAAATCGCTGCCACACCGGTACGCGAAATTTCCGAAAGCCCAAGCGGCTCCATCAATTTGATGAAGGCGTCGATTTTTTCAGGGCTGCCGATGATTTCATACACGAAGGAATTGTTGGTCGCATCCACTGCACGCGCCTTGAAGATGTCGGCAATGCGCAGGGATTCCACACGTTTTTCACCCGTTGCGATCACTTTGACCAGGGCAAGCTCGCGCTCGACACTTGGCCCGGCAAGGGTCAGGTCACTGACCTTGTGCACCGGAACAAGACGCGAAAGCTGTGCCTTGATCTGTTCGATCACCATCGGGGTGCCCGAGGTAACCACGGTGATGCGCGACTGGTGGGCGTCGGCGTCGACTTCGGCAACGGTCAGGCTTTCAATGTTATAGCCACGACCGGAAAACAGCCCGATTACACGGGCCAGAACGCCGGACTCGTTATCCACCAGAACGGATATGGTGTGTTTCGAAATTTCGGTTTCTTTCACGGTTTCGCTCCGCTAGGGCTCGGTCGGGGCAGAACGTGCCGCCCGCGCCGGCCTTTTCATTTTGATGTGATGGGATCAATTCGCACAGATTGTTTGTTTGTGCGGATCAGACCAGAACCATCCCTTCGTCGGAATCAATGGCTTCGTCGCCGTTGGTTTCCTGCCCAAGCAGCATTTCATTGTGCGGCTTGCCCGATGGAATCATCGGATAGCAGTTTTCCTTGTCATCGACAGCGACGTCCAAAATCACCGGACCATCAATTTCCAGCATCTTCTTGATGGCATCATCAAGATCAGCCGGGTTATTGCAGGTCATGCCGGTGAAGCCAAAGGCTTCGGACAGTTTGACGAAGTCGGGCAGGGTTTCGCTATAGCTTTCGGAATAGCGCGACCCGTGCAGAAGCTGCTGCCACTGACGGACCATGCCCATATAACGGTTGTTCAGGATCACGGTTTTGATTGGCAGACGATACTGCGTCATCGTCGCGCATTCCTGAATGTTCATCATGATCGACGCATCACCGGTAAAGCAGACCACGGTCGCATCCGGATGGGCAACCTGAACGCCAAGGGCAGCGGGCATGCCATAGCCCATGGTGCCCAGACCACCGGACGTCATCCATTCATACGGATGTTCGAACCCGAAATGCTGGGCGGCCCACATCTGGTGCTGGCCAACGTCGGTGGTGATATAGGTCTTGCGATCACGGGTGAGCGCATGAACACGGCGGATAACGTGCTGCGGCTTGATAACGTCGGTCGGCTGTTTGTAGGATAGGCAGTGTTTGCTGCGCCATCCTTCAATTTCTTTCCACCAGCTATCAAGTGCGTTTGCTTCGATCTTGTACTGCTTGGCTTTCCAGATCTTGATCATGTCTTCAAGAACATGGCCAACATCGCCAACGATCCCGATATCGACCGGAACGTTCTTGTTGATCGAGCTCTGATCAATGTCGACTTGGATTTTCTGCGAATTTGGCGCAAAGAAATCGAGGTTGCCGGTCACACGGTCATCGAAACGCGCACCGATGGCGACCATGACATCGCAATCATGCATCGACATGTTTGCTTCGTAGGTGCCGTGCATGCCGAGCATGCCAAGATACTGCTTGTCGGACGCCGGATAAGCACCCAGCCCCATTAGGGTCAGCGTGATCGGCGCACCGGTCATGCGGGTGAACTCGGTCAGAAGCTTGCAGGCCTGCATGCCGGAATTGATAACCCCGCCGCCGCAATACAGGATCGGCTTTTTCGCCGATGCCAGCATTTCCATGGCTTCTTCGATCTGGCTGCGTTCGCCCTTGACCACCGGGTTATAGGTGCGGTGCTGAACCTGTGCCGGTTCCAGATACGGTGCCTTGCCAACCAGAATGTCCTTGGGAAGGTCGATAACGACCGGGCCCGGACGGCCGCTTGAGGCGACGTGGAAGGCTTCATGCATCGTGCGTGCCAGACGATCCGGATTTTTCACCAGATAGTTATGCTTGGTGCACGGGCGGGTAATGCCGGTGGTGTCGGCTTCCTGGAAGGCATCATTCCCGATCAAATGGGTCGGGACCTGACCTGTCAGGCAGACAACTGGAATGGAATCCATCAACGCGTCGGTAAGGCCCGTAACGGCGTTTGTCGCACCCGGTCCCGAGGTCACCAGCACAACGCCGACCTTGCCGGTCGAGCGGGCGTAACCTTCAGCAGCGTGGACAGCAGCCTGTTCATGGCGCACGAGAACGTGACGAATCCGGTTCTGTTTAAATATCTCGTCATATAGCGGTAGGACAGCGCCGCCAGGATAGCCGAACACGACTTCCACACCCTGATCAGCAAGGGCCTGCAACACTACTTCCGAACCGCTTAAAATACGTTCTGCCATGATTTTCGAGCCTCTTTACTTAGCGACAACAACGTGTCGCGTGATAACCGCGTGATTGAAACATGATCCAATTATCCTCGAATTGGAGTTGAAAAATCCGCCTAAACGGCGGTTTTCCGCCATTTCGGCGGGGGAAGGGCCAACCTATCGCCTCACTTTGGCGTGGTCAACAGAAATTGGTTAACATCATGACGCATTTTTGCTGCCAAACTTTCCGAATATTGCGCGTCGATGATTTCCTTGGCTAACATTTGGTGCCTGAACCAGGTTAATTGCCGCTTTGCGTAACGTCTGGTTTCGCGCTGGGATTTCTTTTTGGCGGTGGCCAGATCAATCTCCCCGGCAAGGTAAGCTGCGATCTCGCGCACGCCGACAGCCTTCATAACCGGCGCTGTTTCAGGCAATTCCAATGCAAGCAGCCCTTTGACCTCGTCAATGGCACCCTGTTCAATCATCAGATCAAAACGCCGGTTGCAGCGGTCATACAGAATGTCGCGCGGTGGCATGTAACAAAGTTTCTTGAATTTCATGTTCTCGGGCGGCGTGATCACCGGTTCCTTGTGCCAGCTTGCCAATCCGCGGCCGGTATGGGCAAAAACCTCGGCGGCGCGAATCAGTCGCTGGGTATTGCTGCCATCAAGGTTGGCGGCGGTTTCAGGATCATCAGCCTGAAGTTTGGCAAAAAACGCCGCATGACCAAGTTCTTCAAGCTCGGTTGTGACCTGATCGCGAATCCGTGCCGGAATATCGGGGATCGGTGCGATCCCCTCGGTCAGTGCATTCAGATACATGCCCGTGCCCCCCGCGATGATCGGAAGTTTGCCACTGGCATGACAGTCGGCAATCTCGGCCATCGCCATTTCACGCCACTTACCGGCCGAGCAGGCTTCTCGTCCGGAAAGAACCCCATACAACCGATGCGGCACACGCGCGATTTCACTGTCATCGGGGCGCGCAGACAGCACGCGCAGTTCCTTATAGACCTGCATGCTATCAGCATTGATCACCACCCCGTCAAAGGCCTCCGCCAGATCAAGGGCGAGTGCCGACTTCCCACTGGCGGTCGGGCCAGCAACGATCAGGACAGGGGCAAAAGAACTGCTGGCTTGGATGGCCGACATCAGGGTGCCTTCAGGGTAACGTGTTCAAAGGTCGGCCAGTCTATTGGGTTCGGCGCGACAGGCATAGGAATTTACGAAGCAATTTCATGGCAAATAATGCGTCCTGGCCACGGGGGATGCGAAAGTTCTCTTGCCACAGTCCGGCGCAATTCGGATAAAGGCGACAACATTGTTTTATGCCTTTCCCGCCAAGGAGCCTCGCGACCATGAAATTGGTTCTCACCCTGATTGCCGCCCCGAACTCGAATGCGTTGACCAAGGCCGTGATTGATAACGCGGCAATCGCGCTGACCGGGGCAGGCGCACTGGTCGGGGATGTGACCTGGCTTGCGGAGGGTGAAGCGTGCGATCTGACTTTTGACGGGATCCCGCTTGATGTTGCCGACACGACCCTTTCCGAGGCGGAGCTTCCGGTGGATGCCATCACCCAGAAGGTCGCCACACGTCGCAAGAAGCTTTTGATCGCCGATATGGACAGCACGATTGTCACCGGTGAAACCCTTGATGAACTGGCCGAGTTTGCCGGCGTCAAGGACCGGGTGGCGGCGATCACCGCACGTGCCATGAATGGTGAACTTGATTTCGAAGCCGCTCTTGATGAACGCGTGGGGCTACTTGAAGGCATGTCGACCGAGATGCTGAAAGAAGCCTGGAAAACGGTTGAGTATACCGGCGGTGCAAAGCAACTGGTTGCGACCATGAAGGCCAATGGCGGCTTTGTTGCCCTAGTGTCGGGTGGATTTGATTTCTTTACCGGTGCGGTTCGCGCCGAGCTTGGCTTTGATTACGATCAGGCGAATGTCCTGATTGAAAAGGACGGCAAGCTGACCGGTAAGGTTCAGAAACCGGTTCTGGATCGTCAGGCCAAGGTCGATGCACTTGAAGCCCTGTCCGCCCAGCAAGGCATCACGGTTGATGATGCGATTGCGGTCGGCGATGGCGCCAATGATCTTCAGATGATCTCGCTTGCGGGGACCGGGGTTGCCTTCCACGCCAAACCATCGGTTCAGGAACAGGCGCGCATTTGCATCAATCACGGTGATCTGACCGCGCTTTTGTATTTGCAAGGCTACGCGAAGGCGGACTTCGTTTCGTAAGGCACGAACGGTTCAAACAAAAAGGGCGACCTGATGATCAGGTCGCCCTTTTTTGATATCAACTTAAGCCGGATGGCTTATTCCTCGGTCGAAAGCGTCAGGCCGAAGTAACGCGGGCCAGCCGATGTTTCGATCAACATCAGGATGGTGCGTTTGTCATCGTCAACGGCGGCTTTGACCGCATCGACGACGTCTTCGACCGAATCAACCGAGCTGTGCGAAGCCTCGATGATAATGTCACCCGGGCGAACACCCTTTTCGGCGGCATAACTGTCGCCAGAAACTTCGGTGACGATCACACCTTCGGAGCCTTCGGCAAGATTGTAACGCTGACGCAGGCTTTCATCGACATTGGCGATCTTGATGCCAAGTTCATCGATGCTGGCCTCGGCAACAGCGGGTGCTTGCTCTTCCTGGGAGCTGTCTGCGCTTGTCGCGACGACTTCTTCCTCAAGTTCGCCAAGTTCGACCTGGACGGTCTGCTTTTCGCCATCGCGCCAGATCACAACATCGACATCCTTGCCGATCTTGGTTTCTGCAACGATGCGCGGCAGACGACGCATCGATTCAACCGTTTTGCCATCAAAGGTCAGGATGACGTCACCCTGTTTGATACCGGCTTCCTGGGCCGGGCCATCTTCGGAAACGCCGGCAACCATGGCACCGGTTGCTTCGTCAAGACCAACCGAGTCCGCGATGTCTTCGGTCACGGTCTGGATGTGAACACCCAACCAACCACGACGGGTGCGGCCATATTCCTTAAGCTGCTCGACAACGCTTTGTGCGATGCCTGCCGGAATGGCAAAGCCGATACCGACCGAACCACCAGACGGGGAATAGATCGCGCTGTTAATGCCGATCACGTCACCATCAAGGTTAAACAGCGGACCGCCAGAGTTACCACGGTTGATTGAGGCATCCGTCTGAATGAAGTCATCATACGGGCCCTGATTGATGTCGCGGTTACGTGCAGAAATAATCCCGGCGGTTACCGTACCACCAAGGCCAAACGGGTTACCGATTGCCATGGCCCAGTCACCGATACGTGAACTGTCAGAATCGCCCCATTTGACGAAGGGCAGATCTTCTTTCGGTTCGACCTTAAGCAGGGCGACGTCGGTTTTCGGGTCACGTCCGATCAGTTCGGCATCAAGCGTGTCGCCATCATGCAGGCGCACGGTGATTTCATCGGCACCGTCAATGACGTGGTTGTTGGTGACAATGTAACCATCAGCCGAGATGATAAAGCCCGAACCAAGTGCGGTCGCCCGGCGTCGTTGCGGCGCCGGTCCGCCCTGGCCACCCTGGCCGTTGCGGTCCATAAAATCACGGAAAAGGTCTTCAAATGGCGAGCCGGGAGGGAACTGGAAGTCCGGTCCCTGTCGTTCGGCGACCATCTGGCTTGTGGAAATGTTTACAACAGTCGGCAGAAGCTTTTCGGCCAAGTCTGCGAAACTCTCAGGAGCGGGGCGGGCATTCGCGATCTGCGAAACACTGGTCACGCCAAGGAGAACAATCACCAGTGCGGCGGTTACCTTCGCCCGCACCGGGTTGTATAATGCGTCTAGCATGTGTCTGATCCTGTTCGTTGCCGCGTTCACGGTATGTGTC
This sequence comes from Thalassospira indica, assembly GCF_003403095.1. NCBI lineage: Bacteria > Pseudomonadati > Pseudomonadota > Alphaproteobacteria > Rhodospirillales > Thalassospiraceae > Thalassospira > Thalassospira indica. The sequence continues at coordinate 1,480,525 of NZ_CP031555.1, forward strand.
ATTCTCATTGAGCAGCGCGCGGCGGGACTGTATTTCACCCGTCGCTTAAGTAATCAACTTAACCCCGACTTTGGCAGAATTTGGGCGGCACTGGGAAAAATCAAGGAAATGTAAGCACAACATCGTGACGAGGACCGATTGCGCGGCAGTTCCCCTGATCCTGAGCCCGGTTGCTAAAGCCAGGTCCGTACTGCCCATATTCCACCAATCGCGACGACAGCGGCGATCAATCCGCCAATGCGCAACTGCGATTCAGGAATTTCCTGAACAAGCTCCATCACCCTTTTCAGGCCGCCGGGAAACAGCGTGTAAAGCATACCTTCCAACGCGATGGCCAGAAGTATGGCTGTTGCAAGTTCCTTCATGATCAGGGACGTTCCGGCGTTTCTTTGTGATCTGTCAGACGGTCGCCCGACAAATCGAATTTATAAAAACAAAAAGGGCGACCAGCCCAATATGCAGGTCGCCCTTATGTTTTGTCTAGCGGCTTGTCGCTGGGCCAGACTTATTAAAGTACTGGAAAAACTCGCTGTCTGGTGAAAGCACCATGGTCGAGCCGTTATCAAGCGCAATTTTGTAGGCTTCGAGCGAACGATAGAATTCGAAGAATTCCGCGTCCTTGCCATACGCTTTACCCAGGATGACGTTCCGCTGCCCATCGCCTTCACCACGCAGGACTTCGGCCTGACGGTTGGCTTCGGCGATGATGCCGATACGTTCACGATCAGCTTCTGCCTGGATCTTCGCCTTGAGCTCTTCACCTTCTGCGCGAAGCTGTGCGGCTTCGGCAATACGCGAAGAACGCATACGGTTATACACCGCCTGCGACGTTTCCTGCGGAAGGTCGGTACGTCCGATACGAACGTCAATCAGTTCGACACCGAACTCTTCTGCCGGTTTGATCAGGGTCGACTGGATTTTCTCCATGATCTGCGCACGGTTGTCCGAAAGAAGCGTCACAAGCGGGGCCTGTGCCAACTCACCACGGATAACCGAGTTCAGACGCTGACCAAACAGCTGCACAAAGTTGGCAGAGTTGGTTGCGCGCTGACGGAAGATCAACGGATCGATGATTTTCCAACGTGCAAAGCTGTCAACATTGACACGCTTCTGGTCAGACAGAAGAACCTGCTGAACCGGCGGATCAAGTTCCAGAATACGACGTTCGTAATATTCAACGTTCTGGATCGGCAGTTTGAAATGCAGACCCGGTTCGGAAACCGCATGGACCGGATTACCAAACTGAAGAACGAGTGCCTGCTGATCCTGACGCACGGTAAACACGCACATCGAACCAACGACAGCAGCAATAACCAGGACGACGCCAGCGGCAATAAGTTTAGGACTTGCCATTAGTTGTTGCCTCCTGCATTCGCACGTTTCTGAACTTCCGGAAGCGGAAGATACGGGACAACACCGTTACCTTCGCCGTTCTGTTCCATGATGATCTTGTCAGACTTGCTCAAGATCTCCTGCATGGTCTCCAGATACAGACGACGGGTCGTCACATCCTTGGCCGTCAGGAAGGAATTGTAGATGGAGTTAAAGCGTTCTGCTTCACCCTCTGCTTCCTTGGTGACACGATCCTTGTATGCGCGGGCCTGAAGAACCTGACGTTCTGCTTCACCCTTTGCACGCGGGATGATGTCGTTACGATAGGCCAGTGCTTCGTTCTGGGAACGATCACGGTCCTGACGGGCACGCTGCACATCGTTAAAGGCATCGATAACGTCGCGCGGCGGGTCCACTTTCTGCATTTTCACTTCGGCAATGAAAATACCGGACTCATAACCGTCCATGATTTCCTGAAGCAGGGTACGGGTCTGTTCTTCAACCCGGACACGACCAACAGTCAGTGCTTCTTCAAGGTCGGTTTTACCGATGACCTCACGGATCGCACTTTCAGATGCCAGCTTGATGGTGTTTTCAGGATCACGCACGTTAAACAGGTAGGAACCTGCATCGCTGATACGCCACTGAACAACATAATCAATGTCGATGATGTTCTGGTCACCGGTCAGCATCAGGCTTTCTTCGGGCACATCACGCGAACCGTTGGATGTCACCGTGCCTGCACCGCGATAGCCAACCTCGATCTGGTTGGTCCGTTCGACGTTTGGCTTGATGACCTCGCCAATCGGGGCCGGAAGGAAGTAGTTCAGACCCGGACCCGTGGTGCCAACCCATTTGCCGAACAGAAGCGTTACACCCTGTTCGCCCGGCTGGACACGGTAGAAACCGGTCAAGAGCCACAACCCGATTACGGCGATACCGATCAGGACAAAGCCCTTGTATCCGCCACCACCGGGGAACAGCCGTTTAAGACGTTCCTGGCCTTTACGAATCATTTCATCAAAGTCGGGGGGCGTGTTTCCGCCGCCGCCACCACCGGAAGGACGCTGTCCCCACGGGTTCTGGCCGCCACCTTTGTTTCCGCCGCCGCCCCAGGGGCCACCGCCCCCTTGATTATTCCAAGGCATCGAGTTTCTTCCTCTTCTTGCCGTTCGGTGTTTATCTTTGTTTACCGAGCTTGGGGTAAGCCCCAATGCATGCTCCGTCCAACAAGATCAAATTCGCTGATAGAGCCCGGACATGCCGGGAAAATCAGACTTTTTTCTCACCAGTTTTGTACCCAACCTGTGATACGCCGGTTGGTACTGCAACAGATTGTAGCCAAATGCAAACTCACGAAATCTTGTTGGACGGAGCATGCCCTTAGGCCTTATATGACAGGTTGCCTTGCAAAACAATGATACGCGCCTGCAAGTTCTGTGTGACCACGGACTTAAGCCGAAATTTGGAGACCGCAATATGACTTCCCTCAACCGTGAACAGATTACTGCCGCGCTCGATAGCGTAATCGACCCAGTCGACGGCCAATCAATCACAGCCAAGGGCATGGTGCAAGGTATTGATATTCATGATGAAACTGTCAATGTTATGATCGCCGTTGATCCCGAACGCGGCCCCGCCCTCGAAGATTTGCGTCAAGCGGCAGAAAAAGCGGTGGCTGCTGTGAACGGGGTCACAACTGCCCGTGTGGCACTTATCGCAGAGCGTCCCAAAGCCGCCGCCCAGCAAAGCACACAGCCGTCGCAGCCATCACAGCCAAGCCGCCCGGCTCAGCCGGGCCAGCGCCCGCAGGGCGGTGGCCAGATGCCGCTGGAATTGCCGACCGTGCGCAGCATCGTTACCGTGGCGTCCGGCAAGGGTGGGGTGGGTAAATCCACCACCTCGGTCAACCTTGCATTGTCGCTGGTGGCCAAGGGGCTCAAGGTCGGCCTGCTGGATGCCGATATCTATGGGCCGAGCCTGCCGCGCATGATGGGCCTTCGCGATGCCAAGCCTGTGCCGTCCAAAGAACATCAGGGCAAAATGATCCCGCCTTCGGCCTTTGGCATGCGGATCATGTCGATCGGCTTCATGATCGAAGAAGAACAGCCGGTGATCTGGCGTGGTCCGATGGCGATGGGCGCGCTTGAACAGCTTCTGCGCGATACCGACTGGGGCGATCTTGATGTGCTGGTGGTTGATATGCCACCGGGCACGGGCGACATTCAGCTTTCGATGGCGCAGCGCGTCCCGGTGACCGGGGCGGTGATTGTTTCAACGCCGCAGGACATCGCCCTTCTGGATGCGCGCAAGGGCCTGAATATGTTCCGCAAGGTCAATGTGCCGGTGTTCGGCCTGATCGAAAACATGTCCTATTACAAATGCCCGGAATGCGGCCATGTCGATCACATCTTTGATCACGGCGGGGCGCACAAGGCGGCGGATGAACTGGGCGTGCCGTTCCTGGGTGAAATCCCGCTGGACCTTAAAATCCGCCTCGGCGCAGACGAAGGCAAACCGATTGTCCAGACAGAGCCCGAAGGCGAACATAGCAAGGCCTATGGCCTGATTGCCGACAAGATCGCCGCCGCCATCGAAGAACGCGTTGGCCCGCCAGAAGCACCGAAGAAAAAGGGCCTGTTCCCCAAGATCAGCTTCAAATAGTCATACAAAAAAGGCCGCTTCGAATGCGGCCTTTTTTATTGGTATTATTTAACTGCAATCACGCTCTTACCAAGCGCTGAGCGTTCCCGGACATACGGTGCTTGGCGCAAAAACTCCGTCGCGTGATCAATGAAAACCTAAACCGATTGCCTGATTTACGGCATTAGAAATTACGGTTTCGATTGTGCCGTCTTCAATTAACTCGGCGATTGCGCGATTAATCAAGGACAGTGTTGCGATGTCCTTTGACGTTCTGTTGATGGCAATGAAAGTCTGATTCTCGTAAATCGGACTTAGGGCGCGAACGATCTGGTCGTCGAGTTCGAGTTTTTTTATCCAGATATCTCCTGCTTCACGCACCGCGATCACCGCATCAACGCGATTATTCACCAGCATCGCGAAGTTCTGGTCGTCTCCGGCGGCTTCGGATGTTTCGAACAGGCCGGACGTACGGGCGTTATCGAATGCGTCACCGTAACTCCATCCGCGAATAACGCCGACATTCATGCCTGACAGGTCTTCGATTTTGGTCTCACGGTCAAATTCGCCTTTGAGCCGATAGATCATCAAACCTTCGCGGTGAATAGGCTCGCTGAACGCATATTTCTTCTGACGCTCAAGGTTTTTGTATATTCCGGCAACAGCACCATCGCCATTATCCAGATGAAACAGTGCGCGACGCCACGGCACGGGGACAATTTTAACATTGAGTCCAGCGCGGGCAGAGATTGCGCGCACGATATCAGGGTAGATGCCCGCAGCACGTTCGTTCGCGCGATACATGAAGGGAGGATTGGCTTCATCAACATAGATGGTCAAGGCCTGCGCTTGACTTTCAGGCAAGACTGCGACAACGCCCAGAAGAACGCACAACATAAAAGCCCAAAGAATGACCTTGCAGTGACCTTGCATCTTACCCTCGCCGAAGCCCCTGAAAACTTATATGGGGCTATTCATCTGATCCGACAACGGAGTTGTGGTGGCGGCCAAGCCAAAATCACAAAACCCCGCCAGATTGCTCCGGCGGGGTTTTTTGTTTGTTTTGCCTGAGGCCTGATTAAACGGCTTCGGCCATGAAGGATGGCATCCAGCCTTCATTGAGTTCGCGCAGTTCGGAAAGCGATACTTTGTCGCCGCCATCAATGACGACTGCATCACCGCCAGCCTGACCGATAATCACGGCTGCGACATTCGCACTGCCTGCAGCGTTCAGAACCTTGTCCGGATCGCGGGTTGCGATCACGTAACGGCCCTGATCTTCGCCAAACAGCCATGCGACTTCGCTGCCAGCTTCCGGCAGATGCAGGTCAGCACCGATATTGCCTGCAAGGCACATTTCGGCAACGGTGACCAGAAGGCCGCCATCAGCGATATCGTGGCAAGTGCGTACCAGACCAAGTTCGATCAGTTCACGCACCAGCGTACCGGCACGCTTTTCAGCCCCCAGATCGACCGGCGGCGGGGCGCCTTCTTCGCGACCTTCGATGGTCTTGAGATACAGCGACTGACCCAGTTCACCGGTTGCCGCACCGATCATGATCAGCGCACTGTCATCGCGTTTGATGCCAATCGTTGCGTGGTGACCGAGATCGGAAATCAGGCCAACGCCACCAATGGCCGGGGTCGGCATGATGCCCACACCGTTGGTTTCGTTGTAAAGTGACACGTTGCCCGACACGACCGGGAAATCCAGTGCAATACAGGCTTCGCCAATCCCCTGGCAGGCCCCAACGAACTGACCCATGATGCGCGGGCGTTCCGGGTTGCCGAAGTTCATGTTATCCGTGATGGCAAGCGGCTTGGCGCCGGTTGCAACCAGGTTGCGGTAGGCTTCGGCAACGGCCTGTTTGCCGCCTTCGACCGGATCGGCCATGACATAGCGCGGGGTGCAGTCGGTGGTCGCGGCAAGGCCCTTGTTCGTACCTTCGACGCGGACAACGCCGGCATCACCGCCCGGACGGACAATCGTGTTGCCACGGACCAGATGATCATACTGTTCCCAGATCCAGCGACGCGACGCGAGGTCGGGCGATGCGATCAGGGTTTTCAGCGCGTCAACATGGCTGACCTTGGCCGAAATGCTGTTGGGATCGATGCGATCCTGTTTCGGGGTCGGTTCCCACGGACGATCATATTCCGGCGATGCTTCGGCCAGCGGATCAATCGGCAGATCACCGGCAACTTCACCATGCCATTTCAGAACCATGCGCTTGGTATCGGTGAGCGTACCGATAACGGCAAAGTCGAGTTCCCATTTGTCAAAGATCGCCTTGGCGGCATCTTCGCAACCGGGTTTGAGGACCATCAGCATGCGTTCCTGCGACTCTGACAGCATCAGCTCGTAGGGCGTCATGCCTTCTTCGCGCATTGGAACTTTATCAAGCCACAGCTCAACACCAACGCCGCCCTTGGATGCCATTTCGAACGAGGACGAGGTCAGGCCCGCAGCCCCCATATCCTGAATGGCGACGATCATGTCGGTCGCCATCAGCTCAAGGCACGCTTCCAGCAGGAGCTTTTCGGTGAACGGATCACCGACCTGAACGGTAGGACGCTTTTCTTCGCTGTCATCATCAAACTCGGCTGATGCCATGGTCGCGCCATGGATACCGTCACGTCCGGTTTTCGAGCCGACATAAACAACCGGGTTCCCGATGCCAGCCGCGGCTGAGTAGAAGATATTATCGGTATCGGCCAGACCCACGGTCATCGCATTGACCAGGATGTTGCCGTTATACGACGCATGGAAGTTGGTTTCACCGCCAATGGTAGGAACGCCCATGCAGTTGCCATACCCGCCGATGCCTTCGACCACACCGCTCAGAAGATGGCGGGTTTTCGGATGATCAGGCTCGCCAAAGCGAAGCGCATTGAGGTTTGCGACCGGACGTGCACCCATGGTGAAGACGTCACGCATGATGCCGCCAACACCGGTTGCAGCCCCCTGATAGGGTTCGATAAAGGACGGGTGGTTGTGGCTTTCCATCTTGAAGACGGCTGCCTGACCATCACCGATGTCAATCACGCCGGCATTTTCGCCCGGCCCCTGAATGACCCACTCGGCCTTGGTCGGAAGGGTTTTCAGCCATTTTTTCGAGGACTTGTAGGAGCAGTGCTCAGACCACATGACCGAGAAGATGCCAAGCTCGTTGATGTTGGGTTCGCGACCCATGATTTCGAGAACGAGTTTGTATTCTTCTTCGTTCAGGCCGTGTTCCTTGACCAGTTCCGGCGTGATCGGCGTGCTGTTGAAATCGTTGGAGCTCACGATGCGGCCTCCACCATGCTTTTGAACAGATTGCGGCCATCGGTGCCACCATGCAGCGGATCGATTGCATTTTCCGGGTGGGGCATCATACCAAGGACGTTGCCCGCCTCGTTGATGATGCCGGCAATATTGCGCTGGGAACCATTGAGGTTGGTCGCCGGATCAACTTTGCCATCGACATCGCAGTAACGCAGAACAACGCGACCTTCGCCTTCAAGGCGGTCAAGCGTGTCGCTGTCGGCAAAATAGTTGCCGTCGTGATGGGCGACCGGATATTCGACAATCTCGCCCGCGCCATAAAGATTGGTAAAGCGCGTATCGGCGTTTTCGACTTTCAGGTGCGTGTTCTTGCAGATGAATTTCAGGCTGGCATTGCGCATCAGTGCACCGGGCAGAAGGCCTGCCTCGGTCAGGATCTGGAAGCCGTTGCAAACGCCAATGGTGGTTACACCCTGTTTGGCACGTTCGGCAACCGCACGCATGATCGGCGACTTGGCCGCCATGGCGCCACAACGCAAATAGTCGCCATAGGAAAAGCCACCCGGGACCATGATGATGTCGGTCTTTGGCAGCTCGGTGTCGCCATGCCAGACCAGGGTGGGCTCGGTGCCGGTGGCCTGTTTCAGTGCTGCGATGGCGTCATTCTCCCGGTTGATGCCGGGAAACAGGATGACAGCGGATTTCATGAAATACCGTCTCTTGATTAGTGTCGGTTACTTAATCCCGATAGACAAAGGCCCTGCCGTGACAAGACCCCGCCCGCCACGGGCGATCAGGCCAGCTCGATGCTGTAATCTTCGATCACGGTATTGGCGAGAAGCTTCTCGCACATTTCCTTGACCTCGGCTTCGGCCTTGGCGGCATCGGTGCCATCCAGTTCGAGTTCGATGAATTTGCCCTGACGGACGTCATTGATGCCATCAAAACCCAGGCCCTGAAGGGCGTGGTGAACGGCTTTGCCCTGCGGGTCGAGAACGCCGTTCTTCAGGGTGACATGAACACGTGCTTTCACGAGAAGCTCCTTTAAGTTCGCATGCGCGGGTCTCGCGCGGGGTTCTGTTTGCAAACAAAACGCTGTCCGACACACATGGCCGACCAGCCATAAGAAAAGGCCGCGCGAGCGCGGCCTTGGGGTGTTATTTGGTTTCGTCTTTTTTAAGCTGCTCTATTTCGGCGGACTCAGGGAGGACACCAAGACGGCGTGCGACTTCCTGATAGGCCTCTTCGACACCGCCGAGATCGCGGCGGAAGCGGTCCTTGTCCATCTTTTCGTTGGTGATCGCATCCCAAAGACGGCAGTTATCCGGGCTGAATTCATCGGCCAGGACCAACTGCGGGAAGTCGCCTTCCCATACGCGGCCGAACTCAAGCTTGAAATCAACCAGTTTCAGGCCAATACCGCGCATCAGACCACACAGGTAGTCATTGACGCGAAGGGTCATGCCGACAATTTCCTCAAGCTCTTCAGCACCTGCCCAACCCAGAGCAAGGATGTGTTCATCCGACACCAGCGGATCACCCAGCGCATCGTCCTTGTAATAGAACTCGACGATCGGGCGCGGCAGGCGTTCGCCTTCTTCAAGGCCAAGACGTTTGGCCATCGAACCGGCAACGATGTTGCGGACCACGACTTCGATCGGAACAATTTCGCATTTCTTGCAAAGCTGTTCGCGCATGTTCAGGCGGCGAATGAAGTGAGTCGGAATGCCGATTTCTGCCAGACGGGTCATGACGAATTCGGTGATCATGTTGTTCAGGACACCCTTGCCGGCAATGGTGCCGCGCTTCTGGGCGTTGAACGCCGTGGCGTCGTCCTTGAAATACTGAATGATCGTTCCGGGCTCTGTACCTTCGTAAAGAACCTTGGCTTTACCCTCGTAGATGGGCTGCTTTCTGGACATTGGCGGGATCTTTCACAACTTGGCCTGCTGCTTGTGTGGGCAGGCACCCTGAAATTCGCGCCCTCCGTATAGCAGTGCTTGGCGAGAAACTCAATTGTCGCTTAAGCTCTATTTATGCAAACTTGATAATCGAAATTTGCAACCGTCAGCATCTGTATCGCAGAGGGCCGGAATTGCGGCGATAACCTGTTGAACTAAAAAGGCGTTGATCGCCATCTGGTGTTAGACGTCGACCGGATGGAACGGTGTTTTGTCGGGCTGGCCTTCGGCAAACAGCCAGACCGGGCGTCTCGGCAGTTCATGTTCGCTTGTGGGAATCGCCGGAAGCCCGATCAGCGACGAACAGATGGTCTCAAATCCGATATTGCTGCGCACCAGCATGGCATCGGCACGGATGTCATGATGATCCGGGTCCGGGGCCTCTGTTCCGGTATCAGCCAAAAGCGCCTGCCAGGCAAACCAGTCGTCGGCTTCGGGGTGCGGAGCCGGGGCACTGACAAAGCGCGGCAGATTGCGTTTGGTTCGCGCACTGTTTTGCGTGTCATTAAGGTCATGGGCGGTCAGAATCGAAAGACCTTCGGGGATTTCAGTAATTTCGATCTTGCCCGTACCGCGGTTTGCCAGCCAATAGGCATCCCGGTTATCGGCGATCACCATGTTAAACGGGCGATAGGCATCGCCATCCAGTTCGGCAAGGGCTTGTGCGGCGTCAATCGCGTCGGCATGGTCAAGTGCCTCGAGCGGCAACTCCCCGCGTGATCGTTTGCCATCGGCAGGGCCCAGCGTGCCATAGCGGTTAAGCACAGCGGCAACCACCCCGTCCTCATTGACACCAAGCCAAGTTCCCCCGGCGGTCTCGTCCAGACCAGCAATGACATCAGGGCGGTCTTCCCAGTGGCGCGCAGGCGCCTTCCAGGGACGGTTATTCATTTCATCGCGATTGGCGCCAATGATCACCGGCCAGTCATGGTCGGGGCGGCGTAAAATAATGACTGTACACATGAGCCAGATCAAAGCGTGCTGAACCGCACTTTGTCAAATTCAAAAGTATAAGCCAAACAAGTGAAATCGGTGTCGTTTGTTGTCATATAAAATGCTATGACAGACAATGGCTTGACCGGTTTGGCTCCGATGACAATATGACCAGCTTACAGGAGGAATCGATAATGAGCAGCTTTAATGATCGTGAACGCGGGTTTGAAGCAAAGTACAGCTTTGATCTTGAACAGGATTTTCGTGTCGAAACCCATCTTTATAAAATGCTGATCCAGTGGGCTGGCGAACAGATGGGCATGTCCCCCGAAGAATGTCAGGATTACACGCGCAAGATCATTGGCGAGGTTGTTGCCAACCCGCGTGAAAACGGTGTTGTTGCCCTGTTGCTGGCCGATTTTGGACGCAAAAATATCGACGTCACAGCCTCTGCCTTGAATGTAAAGCTCGAAGAACTACGTCCGGTTGCGCGTGCAGAGGTACTGTCGTGATTGCGCGCTAGTGCATCTGCTTGGAAAACTTCTCGTTTGCTAATATGTGCAGCCTTACGTATCCTGAGCTCCCCAGACCGAAAAATTGAGTAGGTGCAACCTTTTGGTGTGGTATCCTTCGCAGGTAGGTGAAGGAGCCGATTAGGTAGATGAAAGGCGACAGCATTGCGTATCCTTTTGGCGGACGATCACGATCTTGTTCGTGAGGCAATCTCGCTACTGTTCCAACAGTATTTCGATGACTGTGAAGTGGCCGAAGCAGGGGCATTGGACCCCGCACTCGAGCTGATAGCAGCCAATAATACATTCGATCTGGTGCTGCTTGATCTGCGCATGCCGGGGATGAATGGACTTGAAGGTTTGAAGCGCACCTTGGAGAAGGTGGCAGATTCGACCTTTGTGGTTCTGCTTTCTGGCGCATATCGAAGTGAAGATGTCCGCAAGGCGCTTGAGGCCGGTGCGCATGGCTTTATTCCCAAGACACTGCGTGGGCAGGCCTTGGCAAATGCTGTGCAGCTGGTTCTGGCTGGTGACAAATACCTGCCGTCGTCGATTCTGAACGACATGAATGACAACATGTCAGGCGGGGGTGATGGCGAAGGTCGCCTTGCCGGCGGTTTTGGTAGTGAGGGTGATTTTGGACGTCTGACACCGCGTGAACGTGAAGTTCTCGCACTGCTGTCAGAAGGACGTCCGAACAAGGACATTGCCCGTCACCTTGATCTGCGCGAAATCACGGTGAAGTACCATCTGAAAAACATCTATCGCAAACTGAACGTCTCGAACCGTGCGCAGGCCGTGAAAATGGCTCTTGAAGATATGGCGCGGTCCGGAACTTTGTAGTAAGTTCGACAAAGGCAGCTCAGTTTGGTGCTCAAATCCCGGCTCGTGATTTCACGGGCCGTTTTTTGTTGTCTGAACCGGCTTTTCTCCCTCGTCATTGAAAACGAAACGAGGAAATAGTTATGACCGTCACCATCGCACTTGTCGGCGATTACAACCCGAACGTCACCGCCCATCAGGCCATCCCAAAGGCCCTGGACTTGGCCGTCAAAAATCTTGGACTCACCGTCACATTTGACTGGGTCGCGACATCCGACATTGATTGCCCAGATGCCAAAATCCTTGATGGCTATAACGGGATCTGGTGCGTGCCTGCCAGCCCGTATCAAAGCTTTGACGGTGCGCTTTCCGCCATTCGGCGTGCGCGTGAAAGCCGGATTGCTTTTCTGGGAACCTGTGGCGGGTATCAGCACGCGATCTTGGAATATGCCCGTAATGTTCTTGGGCTTGCCGATGCGGCAAATGCGGAAATCGACCCGAATGCTTCATTGCCCCTGATCGCGCCGCTTAGCTGTGCATTGATTGATCAGGATGGTGGGATCGACCTTGCGGAAAACAGTGTAATCCGCAAGGTTTGTGGTGCCGCGCATTTGACGGAAACTTATCGCTGCTCATTCGGGTTTAACCCGGAATATGCACATGTGCTTGATGGCCGGGATCTTCGGATTGTGGCCTGGGATCGGGATCGTGATCCGCGTGCGATTGAGCTTCGCGGTCATCCGTTCTTTATTGGGACCGCGTTTCAGCCCGAACGTGCTGCACTGCGTGGCGAAGACCATCCGTTGATCAACGCATTCGTACGTGCTGCTGCGGGCTAACAAGCTTTCTGAAGATCCCCTGCACACCTGATGTGTGCGGGGGACTGATTTATCAGCTTTGCTGTGATGGCAAATTTGCCAGGCGGCGTTGCATCGGTGGGGTACGCCCCGATTGCATCATGACAACCCCTGTCAGGATTGCCACCAGTGCAGTCAGATCAAGCAGTTGAACGCTTTCTCCCAAAATCAGCGAGCCGGTCAGAACGGCGATAATCGGTGGGATATAGGTCACGCTTGCCGCTTTGACCGCACCAAGATTTTCGACAACGAAGTAATAGCACAAATACGCAAAGCCGGTGCCAAGCAGGCCAAGCCCAAAGAACAGGCCAAGGGCGATCCAGCCATTGTCAAAGATCGCGCTGGCGCCGTCAAAGTCGGTGGTAACAAGCAATGTCAGTGCGGCAATACCCAATTGATAGGTGCAAAGTGCAAGAGGCGAAATGCCAAGCGGGCTCAGGAATCGGCGGGCATAGACAAAGGACAGGCCAACGCATAGGGACCCCAGTCCGATATAGCCAACCCCGGCGAGATCGCTTGCCGAAACACTTGCGTCCCACGGGCGCGCAATCATCGCGACCCCGATAAAGCCAACACCCAATCCAAGAAGCGAGCGACGATTAACAGGCTCATCGCGCAAAAAGGCCGCAGCGGTGATAAACGAAATCATCGGAATGGCGCCGCTTAGCATCCCGGCAAGGCTGGATGGCAAAAGCTGAATGCCCTTGGCAAAGCTGAAATAGTAAAGACTGCCCGCCAGAACCGACATCACGATAAAATGGTGGGTAAAGCGCAAATGCCGCCATTTAAGTTTTCGCCCGATCAGGGCTGCGGCAAAAACCGGCAGGAACCCCATAAACACGCGAACGGCGGCAATTTGTGTCGGGGTGATCAGGGTGCTGGCGCTTTTGTTAAACAGAAACGTCATGCCCCAGGCAAGGGCCAGAAATCCGAACACGATATAGGCTTTGTTTTTCATAATGGCGGACCAGTTTGGAAAAATCATGGCCCATTGTCTTAATTCCCGGTATTTTTCACAAATCATACTATCTGGATCATGAAATAGAAAAACTGCGTTATGGGATCATATCCACCGCTTAAATCACTGCCAGCGTTCGAGGCATCCATGCGCCTGAAAAGCTTTGCGCTGGCGGCGGATGAATTGAATGTCACGCCCGGTGCGGTGGGGCAGCAAATTCGCAAGCTTGAAGACTGGCTTGGGGTGGAGTTGTTTACGCGCACAGTCCGGCAGATCACGCCAACGGCGGATGGTCTGGCTTATGCTGCGCGCATTGCCCCGGCCTTGCAGCAGATCCGCGATGCCAGCCATCAATTACGCGATCAGTCAAATCATGCGGTGCGGTTCGTGATGCCGCCAAGCTTCGCGGCAAAATGGTTTTCCAAGCGGATGTCGCGGTTTTTGATCGCCCATCCTGAAATGTCGCTTCATGTCGGATCATCGTCGGTCCTTTTGGATTTTGATCACGATCCGGTCGATCTGGCCGTGCGCTATTTCGATGGCGTCGATGAAAGCCTTGAAACCATATTGCTGTATCAGGGGCAGGCGGCGGCCTTTTGCGCGCCGTCCTACCGCGACAGGTTGGGACTGGATCGCCCCGATGACCTTGCGCGGGCGACGGTGTTGAATGATATCCTGCATCCGTGGTGGGAAGAATGGCTGGGCCGGTTTTCAACCCTGACGGCGCCTGATATTCGCGCCATAAAACGCGTGGAAATCGATCAGACATCCATGGCGATTGAGGCGGCCATTCATGGGCAGGGTGTCGTTCTTGCAAACCCGCTTCTGGCCGAGGAAGACATTTCCGAAGGCAAACTGATCCACCTGTTTCCGGATCAGGTCGTCAAAGTGCCGTCAGGCTATTATCTGGTTTGGCCGAAGAACTGTGATCTGCGTGCACCGGTCAAGGAATTCCGCGACTGGCTGCTAGCAGAGGCCAGCGACCTTGGCATCAAACAACAAACCCCGGCCGAAAGGTTTCGACCGGGGTTGTAAAAGCGGTACGGCGCGGATTACAGATCGCGGTTCATGGTGTAGGTGCCCATGTAGCTTGACTTGCCAAGGACATGGCCCTCAATGGCGGCAAGGGCATCCGGGCCGGTAAACGGCTCTGGCAGGTCGATCTTGTCGGTATCAAGCGCATAGACCGTGAAATGATAGTGGTGAATGATCGAATCATTCCATGGCGGGCAGGGACCGTCATAGTCGCCGTAATCACCGCCCATATCAGTATCGCCGGCAAACCAGTCGGTATAGTTGTTCAGCCCTGCCGTACCATATGGCTTGGCGCCGGGCATCTTGCCCTTTGGCGTCACACCATTGGACGCGACACCTTCTTCAAGCTTTGTAATGCTGGCCGGGATATTGACCAGAACCCAGTGGTAGAAATCAACACGCGGCAGGCTTGCCGGGACTTCCTTGCCTTCGATATTGACGTCCTCACCCGATGACGGGACATCCGGGTCATGACAGATCAGTGCGAAGGATTTGGTGCCTTCGGGAATGTCGCTCCAGGAAATGGCGGGACTGATATTGTCCGATGTTTCAAACCTGCCCTCTGCCGGAATTTTACCGAACGCGAACTTGGCCGGGATCGGCGCGCCGTCTTCCCATCCTTTGATGCTCAGTTTCATTGCTATGCCTTTCCTGTAATTGACATTTTTTGATGTGTTGGCTGTGTTCGATATAGCTCAGCATCAATGATGCGCAATGCCAAAGGCCGGTCTAAGCGCACCCCCCCCCAACGAAAAAGCCCCGGCCAGACGACCGGGGCTTTGAAGCAGGCTTTGGTGTTTTGCTTAGTCCGCAAAGACACGGGCAAAGATCGTGTCGACATGCTTGGTGTGGTAGCCAAGGTCAAACAGCGCTTCGAGCTTGTCCATCGGAATGCGGTTGGTAACGTCTTCGTCGGTTTTCAGAAGCGACAGAAGATCGCCTTCGCGGTTCCAGACCTTCATCGCGTTACGCTGAACGATGCGATACGAATCTTCGCGCGAAACACCATACTGGGTCAGGGTAAGCAGAACGCGCTGCGAGAAGACCAGACCACCCATCTGGTTCAGGATCTCGTCCATGCGTTCCGGATAGACAACCAGGTTTTCAACAACGTTGGTCAGACGCATCAGGGCGAAATCAAGCGTGACGGTCGCATCCGGGCCAATGTTACGTTCGACCGAGCTGTGCGAAATGTCGCGTTCGTGCCACAGGGCAACGTTTTCCATAGCCGGGATGGCCATCGAACGCACCAGACGGGCAAGTCCGGTCAGGTTTTCGGTCAGAACCGGGTTACGCTTGTGCGGCATCGCCGAGGAGCCTTTCTGCCCCTTGGAGAAGAATTCTTCCACTTCGCGAACTTCGGTGCGCTGCAGGTGACGGATTTCGGTTGCCAGATGTTCGATCGACGATGCGATGACACCAAGGGCTGCGAAATACGCGGCATGACGGTCGCGCGGGATCACCTGGGTCGAAACCGGTTCCGGTTTCAGGCCAAGCTTGGCGGCAACATGTTCTTCAACACTCGGGTCGATGTTGGCGAATGTGCCAACCGCGCCGGAAATTGCGCAGGTCGAAATTTCATCACGTGCGGCAACAAGGCGATCACGGTTACGTTTGAATTCCGCATAGAAAGTCGCAAGCTTAAGACCAAAGGTCACCGGCTCTGCGTGGATGCCGTGCGAACGGCCCATGCAGGGGACATCTTTGGTTTCATAGGCGCGCTTTTTAAGCGCAGCCAGAAGCTTGTCCATATCTTCAAGCAGGATGTCGGTTGCCTGGGCAAGCTGCACGTTAAAGCAGGTATCAAGCACGTCCGAGCTCGTCATGCCCTGATGCACGAAACGGGCTTCTTCGCCGACCTGTTCGGCCAGTTCGGTCAGAAACGCGATCACATCGTGTTTGACTTCGGCTTCGACGGCATCAATGCGGTCAATGCGGTCCTGGGTATAAGGCTTGTCGCCTTTTTCCCAGACAAGCTTGGCAGAATCAGCCGGGATAACACCCAGTTCGGCCAGTTTGTCAGCAGCGTGGGCTTCGATTTCGAACCAGATACGGAACTTGTTCGCCGGTTCCCAGATGGATGTCATCTGCGGACGGGAATAACGGGGGATCATGCGGTCGCCTCCGGGCAAGATGGTTGGGTGCCGGAAATAGATCTCGATGATCGGAATGCGTAGTTGATTGCACGATCACGGCGCCGGCACGCTTTCACGGGGTCGGATAGTCCATTCCGGGCAAATTGGCAACCCTGCAGACGGGTATGGCAGGATTGTGAGGTGATTTTACCGCTCGGAAACTTGTGCGCTGTTAGAAAAATAGCAACTTATTGAGAATATATCGTGTAAGCAGGCAGGATGTATCTTCGACGACGCGGTTAATCCGAATGCGAAGTGGGCAGAATTTTTATGGCGCGTGAACGCGACGGGGCCAAAAATCATCAGAAAGATGTGACACAGGTCCGCAATACAGAGGCAAACTATCTGGCGGAACTGGTTGAACTGGGTATCGCCCTGTCGGCACAGCAGGGGCGCGAAGAGCTTAACCAGAAAATCCTGATGGCCGCGCGAAACTTTACCAACGCCGATGGTGGATCGCTTTATGTCGTCAATCAGGACGAAAGCGAGCTTCATTTTCGTATCATGGTCAATGATACGCTTGAGACGTTCTTTGTCTCGGGCCGCGAAACCGAGAAACCATTCCCGCCCTTGCCACTTTATGACGACGAAGGCCGCCCGAACTACGCCAATATCGCGACCTATGTCGCGCTGACCGGCAAGGCGATCAATATTGATGACGCCTATAGTGCCGAGGGATTTGATTTTACCGGCACCCGGGCATTTGATGCCAAAACAGGGTATCGTTCCAAATCCTTCCTGACCGTGCCGCTTAAAAACACCAGCGGCGTTGTGATCGGCGTTTTGCAGCTGATCAACGCGCGGGACGATGCGGGCAATGTGATTTCCTTTGATCCGGCGATAGAGCCGATCATCAATGCGCTGGCAAGTCAGGCGGCGGTTGCCATTGAAAACAGCCGATTGCTGGTGGCACAGCGCGACCTGATGGAGAGCTTCGTGCGTGTGCTGGGGCAGGCGATTGATGCCAAATCACCGCACACAGCAGGCCACTGTTCGCGGGTTCCGATCATAGCCCGCATGCTGGCCCAGGCGGCCGTGGATGACCGGGATGGCACATTTTCCAATTTCTATCTGACAGATATGGAATGGTACGAGCTTGACCTATCCGCCTGGCTTCATGATTGCGGCAAGATCGTCACCCCCGATCATGTCATGGAAAAAGCCACCAAGCTTGAAACCATCCATAACCGTATTCACGAAGTCCGAACGCGCTTTGAAGTCCTGCGTCGTGATGCCGAGATCGAGATGCTTAAACGCAAGCTTGATGGCGAAGACGTACTTCAGTGCGAAGCCGATTTTGCCCGCCGGGTGACCGAACTTGAGACCCAGTTTGCCATGGTGGCGGACGCCAATATTGGCGATACCGAACTTGATACCGACACCATCTTTGCCCTGCATGACATCGCAGAGCAGGAATGGACGCGGTATTTTGATCGCACCATCGGCTTGTCCTGGTCGGAACAACAGCGCCTTGATGATGCGAAACTGGCCGAACTGCGCGCAACCGGCACTGAAAAGCTTCTGATGGATCGTGAAACCGACATCTATAACGGTTTTAACCGGGGCGAGCTTTATAACCTCTCGATCCCGCACGGCACCCTGACATCCGAAGAACGTCAGGTGATCAACGATCATGTCGTCATTACCCAGGATATGTTGGCCCAATTGCCATATCCCAAGGAACTTCAACGCATTCCCGATATTGCTGGCAACCATCATGAAAAAATGGACGGTTCAGGCTATCCGCGTGGTCTGACGGGCGATGATATGGGTATCCTCGAAAAGGTCATGGTGATCGCCGATGTGTTCGAGGCGCTAACAGCTGTGGATCGCCCCTATAAACGGCCGAAGACACTGTCTGAATGTATCTCGATCCTGGCCGATATGCGCGACAAGGGGCAGATCGATAGCGACCTGTTCGAGCTTTTCCTGACAAGCGGCACCTATCAGGAATACGGACGCAAGTATTTGCGCGAAGATCAGCGCGACGACGTCGATATCGCACAGTTCATCATCTCCAATCCTGACTAGACAGCTTTCCGCACACGGATAGAAAAAAAGACCGCCACAAGGGCGGTCTTAAAAGTTTTGGTGCAGTTTCTTAGGAGGCTCTTGTTGAACTAGATGCTGTCATGGAAGTGACAGGCGACTTCTTGACTGTCTGAAACGCGTTCCAGGACCGGTGGCTCCTGCGCACATTCATCCTTGGCAAACGGGCAGCGGGTCCGGAACACGCATCCTGATGGCGGTGACAGCGGGCTTGGCAAGTCACCGGTCAGAACAATGCGTTCCTTGTTGCGTTCGATCTCGGGATCGGGGATCGGAACGGCGGAAATCAGGGCCTTGGTATAGGGGTGTCGTGGTGCGGCATAGATGCTGTCACGGTCTGCGAGTTCGGCGACATTACCCAGATACAGCACCATGATGCGGTGACAGATGTGGCGCACGATCGACAGATCATGGCTGATGAAAATCAGCGACAGGTCAAATTCCCGCTGCAATTCCTGCAACAGATTGACGATCTGGGCCTGAACGGAAACATCAAGGGCCGAGACCGGCTCGTCACAGACAATCAGTTTGGGCTCCAGGATCATTGTGCGCGCAATGCCGATGCGCTGGCACTGACCACCGGAAAACTCATGCGGATATCGGTTGATCATTTGCGGCAACAGGCCAACGCGCGCCATCATGCGTTTGACCCGTGCCTTGATTTCTTCCTTGCCGAGTTCCGGTTTATGGGTCACCAGCGGTTCGGCAATGATTTCGCCAATGGTCATGCGCGGGTTCAGGCTGGCCAACGGGTCCTGAAAAATGATCTGCAGGTCCCGGCGCAAAGGCTGCATGTCACGATGTGGTGCGCCGACAATGTTCTTGCCAAGCCAGGCAACCTGACCATCGGTTGGCGGGATCAATTGCAGGATCGCACGGCCAAGCGTGGATTTGCCACAGCCGGACTCCCCGACAACACCAAGTGTCTCGCCGGGATAAAGATCGAAATTGACGCCATCCACGGCCTTGAG